>CAZVAS010000031.1:15253-16562 GCA_964625165.1 uncultured Methanospirillum sp.
CTCTGCCATCACCAGGACTGCCCTGGGATCAAGGGTTGTTGGCTGTGTTCCTGCACTGTATGCTTCGTATCGATCCCCGAACTTTGCCCGAAGATACCCTTCAGCGATCTGGGAGCGGAATGAATTATGTGTACAGACAAACAGAACGGTTTTTTTTGGTGTATCCATGCTGAGATCTGCCCCCTGATACCAGATGAGTATTTCCGGAAGTGAAACCGGATCTTACTTTTTATATGGGATCACATTGGACTAATTGACATGCGAGTCCTTGCAATCTCGGGCAGTCCTCTGAAAAATGGAAACACCAGCAGACTGATCAACGTGATCGTCAGCGATCTTGAGAAGAGTGGTATTGCTGATCTGAAGATCAAAGAGATCTCCCTTGCAGGCAGTACAATTCGTCCATGTAAATCCTGCCGCAAGTGTATGAAAGAAGGTCACTGTGTCCTGAAGTCAGATGATTTCTCCGGGATCGTCCGCAGGATGAAGAAGAGCGATCTGATCATCATCGGCTCCCCTGTCTACTTCCATGACGTGAACGGGCAGATTAAGAACCTGATCGATCGGTCATACTCACTCTGGCATGAGCGGCAGCTGAAGGGCAAGAAGGTGATCCCTGTTGCGGTCTGTGCAGAGAGTGGCGATGACCGTGCGATTGAAACTCTCAAGATCTGGGCCCAGGCACAGGAGATGAAGATCATCAGACCTGTAAGCGGTCACGGGTTCAAGGCAGGCGATATCCTCAAGGATGAGTCAGCTATGAAACTTGCTGATGAGGCAGTACGGGCGGTTGCCGGTGATGTAAAACCCGGTAGTGGCAACTGAATTCAGGGACAGACTGGTATCATTTACCATCGTCTGATGGCGATACCTCAATCTTCAGTCCTCTCTTCATTGTTCGTTCAAATGATCTGATATCCCCGAGGATCGCCCACTGTTCAAGAGAACAATCAGAATTACATTCAAGTGCGAGAGTGATCTTGCGACGTTCGGTTGCCACAAGCCGTGCACTGGTGACCCTCCCGTCATGGCTCCGGTCAAGATTTTCAGCCATTCTCAGGAAGATCGAGAGGATCTGGACCATCATCTTGTCGTCATTATTCAGGGGACCATATGATGGATCCTTCCTGCGTGGCATCTTTTTCCTATGATACCGGGTGATGAGTGCGATGATCAGGATCTCGTGCTCGTTAAATCCGAGCAGGGTGGCATGGGTTATCACATAAAATGAGTGTTGTTGATGGCCGGGAAATGAGATGAACTGGCCTATGTCATGAAGAATTGCTGCATATGAGAGGAGTTCGCGGCT
>CAZVAS010000031.1:16662-17863 GCA_964625165.1 uncultured Methanospirillum sp.
GTGATTCCTGCCAGTTCAAGCAGCGAGTCAAGAATGAGTGCACCTGCGATGATGATATCTGCACGATCCGGGTTGAGCCCCTGCACATTCCTGCGTTCTTTCAGGGGTAGTGAACAGAGGAGGGTGATAACAGCTGATAACTCATTCCTGGTGATTACACCAGCCTGGTGAGGTGCTCCCGGATTACTCATTCCCGCTGCTATCGCTTCAAGAGTTGTGATAGTGCCTGAGCTTCCGAATGCCTGCTGAGCCTTTTTACCGATCACATGCCTGATTGTGTGCGATGCCCTGCTACGGATATGCTTCTGAATAGCCTGAACTATAGATGGAGGGATCGGCCCCGTCAGGTCTGGTGGAACAAAGGTATTGGTGGTCCTGATGGCCCCGAGCTTCAGGCTTCTGAGCAGAGATGCTTCGTACTGATCTCCGACAATGATCTCGGTACTTCCCCCGCCGATATCGATGAACAGGGATTTTGTCTTCCCGATCTTGACACCACTCGAGACCCCCAGCCATATTAGTCTCGCTTCTTCAGGTCCTGATATCACATTGAGTTCAAAACCCGCCTCTTCCCGGATTCTGGAGATCAGGGTGTCGCGGTTCTGTGCATCGCGGGTTGCTGAGGTGGCAACCGCTACGATCTCTGATGCCCCGAAACTTCGGGCCACCTCTGAAAAACGGGAGAGAACGGTTACAGTCCTCGTTATGGCATCTGGTGTGAGTCTGTTATCAGCAAACTCACCTTCACCCAGCCGCACAACCTCCTTCTGCTGGGTGAGTACCGAATAGGACCTGTTCGGGTTCAGCCTTATTACCAGAAGCCGAGCTGAATTGGTACCGAGATCGATGAATGCAACTACGGTGTGTTCGTTCGGTTCCATATTACTTCTATCCGGCACCCGGTTACCTCACTGAGCAGGGCAGACTTCTTTCCAAGAACCTGGATCTCCGGCTCAGGGATGTGATCATCTGTGGTCGTGCAACTGATTTGAATGGCCCCCTCAAATGTGTGGACTGATAATTCCTGTACTACTGATCGGTGGGAGCGATCAAGTGCGTCAGCAAGACGTAGAATGCCTGCAGACCAGCGGACCTGCCTTTTTTGATCATCGGTCAAGCAGGCAAATCTAGGATGAGAGTGACTTGGATCTGCCTTCCGGTGATACCGGGCTATCTGTGCCACAACCTGGCGGTCTGTTGG
>CAZVAS010000031.1:17963-20030 GCA_964625165.1 uncultured Methanospirillum sp.
CTCCTGAACCACGTCCAGGGATCGCCCCTCCCTGACGATCCGTGCGAATGCATCGGGCAGATGCCGGTGTCGTATCGCCTCAACAGTGCGTTCAATCTCGTATGGGACCCGGATGTGAATGACAGAGAATGGGTCCACGGTGAGGAGAGCGTAACAGGCCCGGGGATCTCCGTCTTCAGGCCTGCCGACACTTCCCGCGTTGATGAACCAGACTCCGTCAACCTCACGAGCTGCAGCCCGGTGAGAATGCCCGGTTATGATCACCTTCCCCTTTTCTGCTGATGCGATCTCATGCAACCTGGTGTCAGGAGTTCCGTAATCAATGTACTCTGTCAGTGAGTCCGGACTTCCATGTGTGAGGATCAGCGGGGTACCCCGCACACACAACCGGATCTTTCTAGGAAGACTGGCAAGCCAGGAACGGTTCTCACTTGAGATCTGGTGGTAAGCCCATCTCATCGCCAGTTGTTTCTCACGTGAAGCCGGCTTTCCCTTCTTCCACTTTCTTGAAAGGACCGAGATATCGTAATTGCCGATGACACTGATGATATGCCTTTCTCTGACAAGGCTGATGACCTCATCAGGGAACGGACCATAACCGGTCAGGTCTCCGGCATGGAGAACGACAGATGCTCCTCTCATCTGTGCATCAGCAAGAACTGCTTCAAGTGCAGGAAGGTTTGCATGTACATCACTGATTAGGGCGATGGTGAGAGGCCCTCCCTTATCAGGGCCCGTGTTTCCATCAAATGAATGTTGAAGCGGCAGTGAGATCTTCTCTGAGAACCGGTCCCAGAATCCCTCCTCCTTCACCTCATCCCAGTACTCCGTTAGTTCACAGAACAAAGCCGATCTGCTGTTTCCTCGATCTTCGCGAAGCATATTGATACCGGGCTTCATGAGCTCGAAGAACCCATGGTTTCCAAAGTAAGAAGCCGAACGCTCCTCCTCTTCTTCAAGAAACCGTGGCAACAGTCCGGTCCAGACATCGCAGTCATGGATATCACCGAGGAGTTCCTGCAGGTGTTTGATCACCTTGATGTCTGATTTCAGGTGATCCTCGTAGAGCCCTGCATACGCTTCAAGCGTATATCTGAGCCGCTTTGCAGCGATACGCATCTCATGGTGCTGTTCTTTTCGTGATGAGTCCTGAAGATATGGTTCGAACCAGAAGAGGTCAGATACCCGGGCCATGATCTGCATGAAAGCATGCTCATAGGTCTGAATCGGGTGGCCACCTGTCCCCTCAAGCATCGCCCGGACTTTCAGATCATGAAGACAGGCTGCCATGTCATGGACGGTCCTGCTTTTGGTAAAGTTAGATACCACCGTTGCAACATCGGGTTGCATCACCCTCCTCTTCTGGATGAGTCTGAGCAGAAGACATTCAAGCCCTGGGAGGATCGGATCGGATGGCTGGTACATCTCGATCTGCCTTGCCGAAGGAATGGAATAGTCAGTCACTTCTTCCTCTCCTGACTTCATCTCCTTTTGACTTATGATCTGATGTTTTTCGAGCCAGGCAGAGATCCGGCTTCTGAATGTATGGGATGGTTCAGGCCGATCCTTTCGTGAGACAAGTGCCGGTGCCGTGATCACCGGGGATATCTGGAGAGGTTCAGATAGTGAAAAGAGAGGAACAGTGGTTCTTTTTTCAGGATTGTGTTCATTAAGAAATCCACGGACAAACTCGATCTGTACATCGAGATCACGTGCTTCACCCAGAGATTTTGTCAGTCTGCGGATCTGCCTCTCCCATTTGATCCTGGAATCATCAGGGAGGCACTCATGAAACAAGGGAAACGCGGCACGTATCCTCCGTGTCGCCACACGGCTGCGATGGACATACTCGATGTCATCATCCTTCACCACCCCCTGTAGTTCTGCTTCCAGCTGACTGAGAAGAGGCAAAAATGTGCTGGTTGCGTACAGACAGTAATCAGGATTGTGGAGAGGAGATCCAATCGGCCGCTGGCCGGTCATATGGTACATCATGGGGAGGTTTTTCTGGTTATATGTTGTGAGGAGGATGGTGCGTTTCGTGAACATCGCACAGTTCTGAAAGTG
>CAZVAS010000032.1:0-12148 GCA_964625165.1 uncultured Methanospirillum sp.
AAAAGCCCCAATCTGCCCAATTCTATAATCAGAAACAGCCGAGTTGGCAGGCGCGGATCTTAATATTCTGTTCGTTGCAAAATTTTGCAATGTCAGATTTTGAAACGCCGTACTTCTCAGAGATCTCAAATGCCCTGCCACAGGGGAGTTCTTTTGTAATACCTTCTTTCTCCAGAATGGATCTGATCTCCTCAGTGTTCATGTGTATATACTGCGTACATAGCGTGAAGAAAATTGTGGATCTCCCTATCCCAGGATTGATACGCTGATGAAAAACGGGAAAAAACAATGTCAGATACTGCTGGTAAGTTCTCTCGCCGATCAGGCCGGAAAGCTGATTCACGAGGAGGTAAAACGGCTGTTAGCCGAGAATCCTCAGCTTCAGGAAAGGTACCAGCACAGGCAGTTTGATGAACGGCTGATATATCTGGATGGTTCGTCGTTCTCCACCGATGCCGATCTTATCATCTTTCTCTCCCGCCATGCAAGCAAAGAACCGCGATCGGTGCTCACAGTCCATGTCACCGGAAACTATGGAGAAGCAGTTTACGGTGGCAGCCCGGGAACGCTCACTCCTGCCGCTACCGCTATGATGCATGCGATCATGAACCGCCTGGCCAGGGAAGTTCCTGATGGATACGAAGTAACCTATGAAGCGACGCATCATGGTCCGACAAATCTGCCGGTTCCATCCTGTTTTGTCGAAGTCGGGAGTACTGAGCATGAGTGGCAGGATCGTACTGCTGCTGCTGCTGTCGCCCGTGCGGTTATCGGTGCAGAACCTGAAGGAGTCGTTAACCTTGCAGGGTTCGGTGGGACTCATTATGCACAGCGTCAGACCGAGATAACTCTCACGACGAGAGGAGGATTTGGTCATATCATGCCGACCCGTGACCTGATTCATCTTGATCAGGCCATGTTTGATGCCATAATTTCTGGAACCGGTGCAGATGCTATCTATATTGATAAAAAATCCGTCTCCCGTGATGATATCAGGAGGATCGAAGAGTATGCTGCAGGGCGGAATCTGATCACAGTAGGACAATCAGATCTGCAGAATATGAGGAACATCTCGTTTCAAGAGTACTGCCATATCAGAAAAATGGCTGAAGAGATACTTCCTGGGTCCTCGATCACAGTACATGACATTCACGAAGGGGATCCTTTAACTATAGTGACAATACCCTCAGATCTTATCGCAGAAGCAGCGAAAGTAGATTCTGACGGATTATCTTCATGTCTTGAGACTCTTCCTGTAGTTCATCTATCAGGGAAGGGTATTGCTTATTATCCCACATTCATTACCTATCAGGAAAATGCCTCCCGGATTACGAATGAATTAATACATCTCTGCGTATCAATCTTACATAAGAACTGTACCTGCAGATTTGATGGGGACTGTCTGATCATCTCCAGAGAAAGGTTTGATCCTGGAAAAGCAGCAGATATTGGTATTCCTCCCGGTCCTGTGTTTGGAAAACTAATGGCCGGTGAGACAGTGCTGCATGAGGGCAGGGAGATAACCTCTTCGATGGTTATGAGGGTGACAGAAAAGAAGATCTGCATTCCGGGATGGGGCACATGATGAGATCAATTGTCGAAGAGGCATTAAACAGGGCTAAGGCAGAGAGCGAACCGCCGCAGAACAACAGCGATCTGGATGCGGTTCTCAAGTCCATGATGACCAAGATTGCGGTCATCGGCTGCGGGGGTGGGGGATCAAACACCATCAGCAGGATGCATGATGAGGGGATCCCCGGAACCACCCTGTATGCAGTGAATACCGATGCGATGCATCTTGCCACTGTCCGTGCTGATCATCGAATTCTCATCGGAAGGCAACGGACCCGGGGGCTTGGTGCAGGATCATATCCTCAGGTAGGTGAGGAGGCTGCTCTTGAGAGTGAGCATGAGATTCACCGGGCTGTCGATGATGCAGACATGGTCTTCATTACAGCCGGTCTTGGTGGGGGAACCGGTACCGGGTGTGCTCCGGTGGTTGCCAAGGCTGCCCATGAAGAGGGGGCTCTGACCATAGCAGTCGTAACTCTTCCCTTCACTGCCGAAGGTGCCATCAGATCAGAGAATGCAGAAGCTGGCCTTGAGCGACTCCGTGAGGTTGCTGATACCGTGATTGTAGTGCCCAATGACCGCCTCATGGAGGTTGTTCCCAAGCTTCCCCTCTCCGCAGCGTTCAAGGTTGCTGATGAAGTGTTGATGAGGGCAGTCAAAGGAATCACAGAACTGATAACTGTGCCCGGGCTTGTGAACCTCGACTTTGCTGATATACGGGCAGTCATGGAAAAGGGGGGTGTTGCCATGATTGGAATGGGTGAGAGTGATGCCACAGACAAGGCTGCTGATTCTGTGCGCAAGGCTATCAGATCCCCCCTGTTGGATATCGATATATCTGGCGCGACATCAGCCCTTGTCAATGTCACCGGTGGCGCAGACATGACCATGGCAGAGGCAGAAGGGGTTGTAGAAGAGGTATACAACCTGATTGACCCTGATGCACGTATCATCTGGGGAGCCCAGATCGATAACACGATGCAGGGTACGATCAGAACTCTCCTGATTCTTACCGGGGTTCGGTCGCCACAAATATATGGAAGAAATGAGAAAAGTAACCCGAAATTTCAGAGACATTTTGAGATAGACTTTCTGAAGTGATATCATATGGAAACCCCGAAGATCAACCTAAATCTGAATGAAGAACTCTTCCGCAAATACTGGCGGGTTCTTAAACTTGCACGCTTCCCAAAGCGTGATGAATATACCAAGATCGCCCTCGTGGCAGCAGCCGGTGTGCTGGTTGTCGGAATGTTAGGTTTCATTGTATACCTGCTCTTTGTATACCTTCCAAAGTAATCATGGAGACTGAACCCCGCCTCACCCGAATCTACGCGGTCAAGACGACAAACCGGGCTGAGCGTAGTGTGGCAGACAACATAGACAAGGCAGTCCGGGACATCCACAATACTATCAAGGTTATGTCGGTCATCGCACCCGATGAGCTGAAAGGGTACGTCCTTGTCGAGACAACAGAACCTCTGGCGCGTGTTCAGGAACTTATGGAACAGGTCCCGAGTGCGCGTATTGTCCTTCCGGGAGCAACCTCTCTCGAAGAGGTCGGTCACTATCTGACACCAAAACCGGCAGTAAGCGGAATTGATGAAGGTACTATCGTTGAACTGATCGCCGGACCATTCAAGGGTGAGAAAGCGGTTGTAAAGCGTGTGGACGCTTCAAAAGAGGAGATTACTGTCGAACTGTACGAGAGTGTTCTTCCGATTCCAATCACGGTCCGGGGCGATCACGTCAGAATAATTGACCGTGGCGAGGATGATTAATCCCGTACTCTTTTTCCACAGTTCGCAAAGTATTTTTATTCTTATCCTTCGACCTTTATGAACCCAAAAGGGCATACCATGCCCCATCAGGGTGATAACAATGGCAGATGTGGTCGAGGTACTAGTACCCGGTGGAAAAGCCACTGCAGGTCCACCACTTGGACCGGCACTAGGGCCCCTCGGTATCAATGTCAAAGCTGTTGTTGACGAGATCAACAAGAAGACTGCAACCTTCAACGGGATGCAGGTTCCTGTCCGTGTTGAGGTGGATGCGAAGAAGAACTTCACCATCTCAGTCGGTATTCCGCCAACAACCGCCCTCATTATGAAAGAGGCTGGCATTGAGAAGGGTTCAGGAGAACCCAACACCAAAACCGTGGGGAATATTCCACTGGAGGCCGCTGTCACGATTGCCAACATGAAACTGGATTCCATGCTTTCATACGATCTCAAGAACGCCGTCAAGGAAGTTGTTGGGACCTGTGTCAGTCTTGGTGTCACTGTTTCAGGCAAAAAGCCCAAAGATGTCATAGCTGAGATCAACACGGGCGTTCATGACGCGGTTCTCAAGGGATAGGTTCGCTATGAGCCATAGAAGATCGTGCTAAAATTCACGGTCGCAGAACTATGGAGGAACGTAATGGTAGAGAAGAGCGTCATAATTGACGCGATACAGAAGGCTAAGGAGACGGCGCCTGAACGGAAGTTCACTGAGAGTGTCGATATTACTATCAATCTGAAGAATATCGATATGTCTCAACCGAAAAACCGTATTGACGAGACAATTCTCCTTCCTCATGGAAATGGCAGCAAGGCCAAGATCTCTGTCCTCGGTAGTGGTGATATCGTCACCCAGGCCAGAGATGCAGGCGCTGAGCTGATCATGGGCCCTGACGAGATCGAAAGACTCGGAGGAGAGCCCCGTGAGGCAAGAAAGGTTGCATCAGAATACCGGTTCTTCCTTGCAGAGACAAAGGTAATGGCCCTTGTCGGTCGCTGGCTCGGTCCGCGACTCGGTCCAAGGGGTAAAATGCCACAGCCTGTTCCGGACGGAGTAGACATCCGCCCGATTGTCGAGCGTCTTCGCAACTCTGTACGGGTTCGGACGAAAGACAAGATGGCCTTCTCACTGAAGGTCGGAACAACGGCAATGTCTGATGAACAGATTGGCGAAAATATCGACGCGGTACTCAAGCGTGTTCTGGACAAACTTGAATCAGGAGAGTTCCAGGTCCGCTCGGTCTATGTCAAGACCACCATGGGTCCGGCAGTTAAGGTGATGTAAAAATGCCACTGTACACTGCACACCTTCCCAAGTGGAAAAAGGACGAGATCTCTGAGATCAAAAAACTCTCAGAAGAGTACAAGCTTACCGGCCTCGTCGATATGTATGGTATTCCCGCACGTCAGGTGCAGGACATCCGTCGCAATCTGAAAGGCAAGGCAGAACTTCGGATGACGAGAAACACCCTGATCGAACACGCCCTCGGAGAGATAGGCGGGGAGATCAAGGATCTCGGTGGCAAGCTCGACGGACACTCAGCACTCATCTTCACGAATGTCAATCCTTTCAAGCTCTACAGTATGCTTGAGAAGACCAAGACGAAGATGGCTGCACGTCCTGGTGAACTTGCACCAACCGATATCGTCGTCGAAAAAGGTCCAACCAGTTTCAAACCTGGTCCGATCGTAGGAGAACTCCAGCAGGCAGGTATCCCGGCAGCCATCGAGGCAGGCAAGGTTACCATCCGAGAGACCAAGACGGTCGTCAAGGAAGGCCAGGAGATATCAAAGAAACTTGCAGACGCCCTTGCCAAGCTGGATGTCAAACCGATGGATGTCGGTCTGCTCCTGCAGGCAGCCTTCTTTGAAGGCACAGTCTACGAGTCTGATGTCCTTGCGATCGACGAGGTTGCGTTCTTCAACAACATCATCACCGCTGCAAAACAGGCATTCAACCTCTCACTCAACGCTTCAATCCCAACAAAGGATACTGCAGCTGACCTGCTTACCAAGGCAGTTCGTGAGGCACGTAACGTTGCAGTTGAGGCAGCTGTTGTCAGCGACGATGTCATGGATGCAATCATCGGAAAGGCACAGTCACAGGCTATGGCATTGCAGTCTGTGGTTCAATGAAACTGAGTAAAATCGTCATACGCAAATAATTATAGGTGAACAATAAATGGAGTATATCTACGCTGCACTCCTCCTGCACAAGGCAGGCAAGGATGTCAACGAGTCCGCAGTTCAGGCAGTTCTCTCTGCCGCTGGTATCGCAGTTAACGAATCCCGTGTGAAGGCACTGGTAGCAGCACTTGATGGCGTCGACATCGAGGATGCAATCAGCAAGGCAGCAGTTGCACCGGTCGCAGTTGCAGCAGCAGCAGCACCAGCAGCAGGCGCAGCCCCCGCTGCAGCAGCAGAGGAACCAAAAGAAGACAAGAAGGCAGAGGAAGAGAGCGGTATGGCAGGGCTTGGTGCCCTGTTCGGATAAACCTCTCTCCTTTTCCTGAAATTCCTGTTAGACTGAACTTTTAAATTCGATATTTGTAACGAACGTCTATTCTTAAAGCGTCTGTTTTTAATAATCCTGATCTCTGATGCGTTCGAGATTCAGGAAAAAAGAAGATAGTTACTGTGTTGCCTTCGGTGTTGTCAGTTTTTCTCTGATTTCTGATCCGAAAATCGGGTCCTGGAGTTCTGGGCGTGCCATCATCGTCTTGATGTACTCCTGTTTTGCAGATTCAAACTGTGCCTCGCTCATACCTGCTTTCTTCTGATCCATGTAACTCCGCAGGTCATAGAATGCATATCTTCCGTCGCTACTCATCAGGGGTTTGGTTCCGGTGAGGGTGGTGATAGCATCTTCTGTTTTAGCCCCGCCATCGGCATATCCATATCCATCAACAAGCAGACCGGTGAAACCGGTTGCGAAGAGGTGGCCCATCATATCTTCAGGTGAAGAAGCACAAACCGCTGTCTGCCAGTTATCCCAGAATCTTCCTTTCATGGTTGGATAACTCCACTTCAGGGTATGGGTATGCAGGTATGGTTTCAGGCTGTCTAAACCTTTGATCTTACCCGGAGGATTGGAGTTAGGAAATCCTCCAATATCAGGAAGAATGAAGATTGATGATCCTGCAGGCATCTTCTCTTCTATCTGGCCAAAGTAGTCAGCCTGCATCTGAAACTCCTTCTCGCGATCTGAACCTGCAGTCAGAGCATATCCGGCTGGTACCTGGTCAAAGATGCCAAATGTCAGGAGAGCCAGGAGCAACACGAGGAATATTGGACAGAAAAGAGGCTGCGTTCTGTACTGTTCGAAGACCAGTTGCAACAGCAGTAATACTGTCAGGATAGCAAAGAAGGCAATGTAGAGGCTGATACGGTTGTATGAATGAATCTCAGGAAAAACCTGAGCAATGATTGCTGAAATTCCACCAATAGTTCCGATGAATATCGATGCGATGGTGAGCAGTGAGAGGTGATCCACTATAGTTGCCCTGGTTGCGAGCCGTGTCTGAATAAGGGGAAATCCTCTGAGAAAGATCCACCCGAGCAGGATGACAAGCCCGATACTCCCAATAATACCGAGCGATGCACTGACATTCTCGTTCACAAGTGGTCGGTATTCAGTATACTTCTGGGCAATATCGGCAAGGAATGGGATCCGGTGCCCCTGGGCCGGAAGAAGCAACTGAATCAGTTTCATCCCCCAGGTTTCTGACTCAAATGCGTACCGGTAGGACATCACAAATGAAGGCCCGTTGAAGAGTCCGTACACGAGCGAGGGTAGTTTATTGAGAAGGACCCCTGTGATAAGCACAATACATGCTATTGTACCATTGAGAAAGTCAGCCGCCTGATAGGTTCGTGAGTATGCCCAGAGAACTCCTACAGCGAGGAGGAGCAGACCGAAGTATCCATAGTAAGAATGAGTCGAGGTGATGAGCAGGATCACTGCTGCAATCAGGCCCTTATGTGTGAGAGTAAGTCCTGAAATCAAGCCGGTTCTTCCCTGGCGGCAGAAGAGAGGCTCTCCCTGGCACACCCAGAGGATCACCAGCACCATCAGGGGAATCATGTAATAGGATATCAGATTGTAGTGTCCGATACGATAGAAGTGATAATAGAGGAATGAGAAGAGCAGACTACCAAACACCGCAATTGGATATGAGATCCTGAGTTGTCTGAAGACATAGAGTGAACAGAGGGCAGTCAGGAAGAAACCGAGGATGTAGTATACATTCATCACCACGGCATAGTTACCTGAAAAGAGACTGAGGATCTTCATTATCAGGAGATCGAGGTTGCTCCCGATTGCGTAATCATACATCTCAAGGGTTCCGGGTGCCCCGGTCATCGGGTTCTCAAGCCACCAGCCATTCTCAATGGTTGTCTTAACAAGAAGATTGTACTCTAGACCATCCCCGTCATAGGTATAGGGGACGTCGAGACGTGCACCGTTCATCAGTCCGAGTGTCCAGATGAGGTAGAATGCACACAGGATGATCAAGACTGCTGACCAGATAACCTGGTTCCGGGTAATTGAAGGCAGGGGATTATTTTTCACGTGTTTCCCACCGTATTAGAAGAATTGTTAGCCGTAGCCTGTCATATAGCCTTTGCTCTGGAGGATATCACTCCGCAAATTAGAGAGAATAATCTCTGGCCCCCGGACTATCTCACGAGGATATTACCTGACGCAGATCGTTTGAGCACTCAGAAGTTTGGCCTTGCACTCGTCGCAGAGCCATGATTTTTTATGATCCAGGTCATCAAGGCATCCAGGATTTGCCATAACACAACGTTCATCTACAGTACAATGTTCAAGGCCGAAAAGATGCCCGATCTCGTGTGCACCCTCTGACACAATCCTATCGCATAATACGTTATCATCAGCTGGCAGATCCCAGAACTCGTTCCTGAGCCTGGCTGCCGATACAACTGCTGAGCCTGTCCTTGGACGGGCGAGTCCGAAGACATATCGTGATGCGGGCCTGAAAATATCGTCGTTGATCACCAGGAGCACTGGCGCCTCGATATTGTTCCTCCGCTTGTAGGTATCAATACAGGAGAGGATAGCAGTAGCATCAAACTGATGCCTGCTTATTGAAAATCCGTTATAAAGGAGAGGATTGGTAAATACCTGCACCGGGATATCCAGGATCTGGGTGATGGTACGTCCCACCGGGATCTCAAGGCCCTGCGGTGCTCCCCGATCCCAGAATATTTGGATATCCATTCCCAATAATCTGAGTAATGAGCGGGTATAAACATATTGAGACGTCAATTGCCCGATATATTGCGGGGCGATACCGCTCAGTGCTGGAGATCGGTACAGGTCATAACACCCACACTGCCGAATTGATCCAGCGAGCCGGGGTATCTGTGACCTGCAGCGATCTCACAATTCCACCAGGAATCCTGTTGGTTCCATTTATGGTTCTCGATGTCTGTGAGAATAATGAGAATTATAAAAATGCCGAATGCATCCTTGCAATCAGGCCGATAGAAGAGATGATGGGTCCTCTCATCAGGTTTGCATCCCGGTGTAATGCAGATCTGCTGGTGTATCATCTTGGGTTTGAAGGTTATTCTCACCCTCACCGGATCATCGACTGCGGAGTGCCCCTTTGTCTGTATGTTACCCGCCAAAGCTGAAGAGCGTGGACTGTGACGGTGACTTCTCTGCTTTTCCGCTCTTCTCTTCCGGTGTTTTTTCAGTAATCTGCTCTTCCCTGAGATCTGCGGATGTCTGCTCTTCTCTCTTTGCGGGAGCAGCTGGAGGGAGAGGAGCCTGTTTTTCTGAAATTTTTCTCGCCTTTTGTGCTGCCTTTGCCTCCTCTTTCTGCCTCTTTTTAAGTTCTTTCTCCACCTCTTTCCTGCGATCCTCAATCTGTTTGATGACCGATTTGGCGATCTCCGAATCCTGTATCAGGAGGTCAAGTTGATCAAGATCAAGCGAGAACTCTTCTGCGTATTCTTCAGGATTCTGTTGTGCAAGCAGTGAGACTGGCATCAGGTACCCGCTCCTGACCGTACCTGCAGCCATATGCATGGTCCTGCCGAGTCGTGAGAGGAGTTGTTCACGCGCTGACTTCTGCCGCTTAGCCGTGGACATCCGTCTCCATCGCTCGGGGGGCATGATCTTCATGTACCCTCCCGATCCACAGGTTGCGTCGTTCACCCCGAGAAGCATTGTAGCAGTTGCGTACCGCCAGAGGGTATAATACTGGCTCCTGAATGTCCTGCCTAAATATTCATCCGCTCTTGATACCGCCTGATATGCCTTGCAGATGGCAGCCTGATCTTTCATCAGCCCAATATTACCCTCAATCCATTGCATCTCGGTATCCGGTGTCTCATCCACCTCAAATGCGATATCTGTCAGGGGACGTGCAGGGTTCTGGTGCAATGTGGCAGCAACCAGATCAAAAATAGTAGATCTGTTATCTTTGCGTGATGTTGAGAGGTCATCTTCCTTAAGCTCAGATCTCCCGATTGTGGCTGCAAAGAGCATGGTGACAGCAGACCTGATATCCCCGCCTGCCTTGTCTGAAATATCGTTGAGTGCGTTTATATCGCAGGAGATCTCCTCTCTGATGCAGATCTCTTTCAGCCTGGGTGTTATGGTCTTTGCCTGGGCAGCCCTGAACTGAACCTTTAAACAGAGTGATCTGATGGCGCTATCGAGTCCGTAGAGATCATTGGCAATGAGGATGATCGGCTGGCTTGCTTTTTTGATGACATCAACTATGGCCCGTGCTCCACCACGGTCTGCATTACCCTGCAGATTATCTGCCTCGTCAAGGATGATCAGTTTTCTTCCTGATCCAAGCAGGGAACCTGTGCTGGCACTTGTACCGGCTACTCGTTCGATAACAGCTTTGGTCCGCTGATCACTCGCATTGAGCTCAACAACCTCCCAGTTCATGTCGGTGGCAAGTGCATTGGCCGCTGATGTCTTTCCGATCCCGGGTTTGCCATACAGGAGGAGTGCCTCTGAGTCTGGAGTCCAGGTCTGCGCCCAGGTAACCATCTGGCGTATGGATTCTTTATTTCCGACCAGGTCAGCAAGATGCCGTGGACGATATTTCTCTGCCCAGTCCATTCCTGATCCATTCAGCATGGCACCAGATAAAGCGCTCCTCCGGTGATTGAGGCGGCGCATGCCGATGTTCCATCAACGGCAGATACCATTTCCTAAGGAAACATGCTAGAATCAGACAGTTTATTTCAGATGAGACAGAAACGGGAAAGAGAGCTTAGATGCCATGGGAGAGTACACCTGTTCCACCGAACTGATTGCCAAAGCAGTCAGGGAGTATGAAGGCGTCAGACGCAAGAGTGAGATCGGGGCGATGGTTCATGATCTCAAGCTTGACTGTCCTGGTGTAATTGCTTCATTCGGAGAAGATGCTGCAGTTATACAAAATAATGGAGATGCCCTTCTTCTTGCTGCAGATGGTATCTGGAGCAGACTCATGGATGCGGATCCGTACTGGGCAGGATACTGTGCTGTTCTTGTTAACATACATGACATAGCCGCAATGGGTGGCCGTCCCCTTGCGATGGTTGATGTCTTTTCAATATCATCTGGTTCAGTTCGGGATGCGGTTATTGCTGGTATGCGTGATGCATCTGCACAGTTTGGCGTCCCGATAGTCGGCGGACATCTTCACCCTGACACCCCATACAGTGTCATTGATATTGCGATTCTGGGTGTAGCACCTCTTGACGGGGTCATATACAGCAGTACCGCACAGGCGGGTGACCTGATTGTTGTCGCCATCGATATGGATGGAAGAGTTCATCCTTCCTGCGCCCTGAACTGGGACAGTGCAACACTACGGACAGCAGCAGAGGTTCGAGCTCAGATCCATGTGCTTGAGGTCCTCGGCTCGCGTCACCTGGTGACTGCAGGGAAGGATATCTCCAACCCGGGTATCATCGGGACACTCGGCATGCTTCTCGAGGTATCAGGAATGGGGGCACGAGTGGATCTTGCTGCTATTCCACGGCCAGATGATAGTCACAATATTCCCTTTGAGCAGTGGGTCAGGATGTATCCCGGGATGGGTTTTGTACTTACTTTGAAAGAGCAGCATCGGGATGAAGTCATCTCACTCTTTTCTGATGTCGGCATGACTGCGCAGGTCATTGGTATGGTGAATGGCTCAAAGGATCTCAGGATTGTATACGGGGATGAAGACACAAGTGTGTTTGACTTCTCCGGATGTGGCGGGATAACGCATCTGGGTTCAGAGGAGAGATGCACCAGGGTCTCATAGGCATCGGTGCTGCTGTTGATCCAGAACGCGTTGCCCGGAGTATTGCAAACTCATCTATTGCAGACAACGTTATTTGTTACACAGATCCCGACACAGCATCGCACTTTTCCTTTCCCTGCAAGGTAAGAACAGCAGAATGTCCCGGGGAGATGTTGGTATCAGATCTGGTTTCAGGTCAGATCATCGCAGCGGTCAGGGGAACACTTCCTGCAAGTAAGACCCTTTCAGCACTCAAACACGCATACCGTGTCCAGGAACTTGAACGAATTGTGCTCTTAGAGTCCGCAACCGGGAAGCAGTTCTTCCTCGCCCCTGTGGGAATTGATGAAGGATGGACCATCAGCCAGAAGGTTTCACTCATCAGGAAAGGAAAGGAGATAGCAGTCGATGCAGGCCTCTCAGACACTGTCGGAATCCTATCCGGGGGACGGATCGGTGATGCAGGGAGGCATCCTGCAGTGGACCGGAGCATGGCTGATGCTGAACTTGTCGCACGAATTA
>CAZVAS010000032.1:12248-19082 GCA_964625165.1 uncultured Methanospirillum sp.
AGGCATCCTGCAGTGGACCGGAGCATGGCTGATGCTGAACTTGTCGCACGAATTACCGGTGCCAGGCACTATGAGATCCTCATCGAGGATGCTATCGCCGAATGTGGATTAATCATCGCTCCTGATGGTATAACCGGCAACCTGATCTTCAGAACACTGCTCTTTGTGGGGAAAGGGGCTTCGCATGGGGCACCTGTTGTAAATATCCCTGGAATCTTCGTGGATACTTCGCGCGTTAACCCAGATTATTCAAATGCCCTAAATCTGGCAGCATCGATGAGTGTACGAAAATCTCTATAAAACTCGAAAATTTGCAGTGATTTGTAGCAATTTAATTTTATGCGTCTGATTCCTGATCATCAGGAGTGGTGATGAGGAATATTAAAAATCGTTTGAATACATCGTTGGAATCAGGAAATTTCGATAAAATCTCGAAATGTTTATATAGCTATCAATATACCTTTTTTTGAGGTAGAGGACTATGGCAGACTTACCTATTGCAGCAGTTGTAAGAATCGCAAAGAAGAACGGGGCTGAACGTGTGGGAAGCGATGCAGCAACAGCACTCGTTGATAAGGCAGAAGAATACATTGCAACCCTTACAAAGGAAGCAAATCGCCTTGCACAACACGCAGGCAGAAAGACGATCAAGGATGAAGACGTCAAGATGGCAGCAGAGAATGCCTGACGCATCCTCTCTTTTGTAATAGTGTTTTAATATCTGGCCTGGCTTCTGCTTTGAAAGTCAGGTATGGATGGGGATTTCACGGATTTTCCGTGTTTTTGATAATATTTATCAGTACTATATTTCACGGCAGTGGTGCTTTTCTGTATATTATTGGATAATCAGAGTACCCCTTTTGTACTTGGGATACTTCCGTTTGGATCAGTTATCTGGGTTGCCTCATGCAGAGTGATGCCGCAGGCTTTGAAGAAGGCCTCACACAGGTGATGATCTGATCTCCCTGTGCCTTCAAGATGGAGTGTGATGCGGGCTGATGAGGCAAAAGATGTAAAGAAGTGTTCTATCAGATATGGCTCCAGCACCCCTTCTACAGAACCACTGAATGATCCCGAAAAGACACAGTATGGCCTGCCGCTGATATCGGTAGTGACCATTACCCTGGCCTCATCCATCGGAATGATTGCATGGGCAAACCGTCTGATGCCTCTGCCCTCTCCGACTGCATCCCTGAATGCGGCACCAAGGACGATAGCGATATCTTCAACGGTATGGTGTGGCCCTACAGCCAGGTCCCCGTCTGCCTGGATTGAAAGATCAAACCTGCCATGCCTACCAAATGAGTCGAGCATGTGATCGAAGAACGGCACTCCTGTGTTGATCTGGCAGATTCCGGTTCCGTCCAGATTGAGTTCGATCCTGATCTTCGTTTCTTTGGTCTCGCGTGAAACTGATCCTGTCCTCATGATGCCTCAAGTGCCTCTTCAAGTGTTATCTTTCCGGTATATAGTCCGGATCCCAGAACAATTCCTGCAGCTCCACAGTCCTTCAATGTGGAAACATCTGCTATGCTTGTGATCCCTCCTGCGACGATGACCGGGGCCGTAACCCTGCTGGTGAGCTGCCTCACCGGTTCTACTTCTACTCCCCTGCAGAGCCCTTCCACATTAACATTGGTGAAGAGGAGAGATCCTGCTCCTTTGGAGATGAATAGTTCGGCCCAGTCAAGGAAATCTCCTGCCGGACGTTCCCATCCGTCAACGACGATCTGCCCCTGTTTTGCATCTGCTCCCGCCATTATTCTCTCTGACCCATATTCATCAGAGAGCGTGACTAGGCAGTCAGGATTGTTTACAGCATACGTGCTCAGGATAACACGGTCGATACCAGTATCGAGCCACGAGCGTGCATCATCAAGAGACCGGATCCCACCACCGAGTTGGGTCTCAACACCGGTGTCATCAATGACTCTTCGTATCTGTTCTGCATTGGCAGCAGACGATCCGAATGCTCCATCCAGATTGACGATGTGCAGAGCCTCTGCTCCTTTAGAGAGCCAGGTTCTGGCACAGGTGAGTGGATCCCCGTACGTAGTTGCAGACTCACGCTTTCCCTGGACCAGTTGCACACAACTGCCTCCAAGGATATCCACTGCAGGAAAGACCTTCATGGTTAATGGATCAGTCGTTCGATCGACATGACAAGGATATCTCTGGCACCGGCCTGCTTGACCCTGTTGATAAGCTGGTACACCTTCTCTGTGTCAACGACCACATGGACAGCAACCATATCCGGACGTGATGCAACCTCCATCACCGTCGGCCCGCTCAAACCTGGGATGATATCACGGATCTGGTCGAGCCCTGACCTCTCCACGTTCATCATCAGGTAGCATTTTCCTCTGGCATTGATGACGCTCTCAAGGGCGAGGTGCACCTCTTCAATCTTCTCTTTTTTGGATATGCACGATTGCTTGTTGGCAATCAGAAAGGTACTTGTCTCGAGGACTGTCCCGATCACTTCAAGACGGTTCTGTCGGAGTGTTGTTCCCGAACTGGAGAGATCAACAATAGCATCAGAGATCCCGAGATGGGGTGTTGCCTCACAGGCGCCCCCGACCGGCACAATGATCGGTTTAATTCCGTTCTTTTTAAAGAACTTCCTGGTTATTGCTGGAAACTCGGTGGATACCCGCTTTCCATCCAGGTCTTTTACGGTTTGGAATTGTGACTTCTCTGGCACCGCAAGAACTACTGTTGCCCTTCCAAAGCCCAGGTTGAGCAGTTCAGATACATCAGAACCACGTTCGACAACCATGTCATGCCCCGTGATTCCGAGGTCCGCAACACCAGTTGCGACATACTCCGGGATATCGATCGGCCGTGCGTACAGGATCTCAACATGGGGATCCCTGGTTCTGGCAACAAGGGATCGATCTCCATTTTCTACGATCCCAAGTCCTGACCGCTCGATGAGATCCCTGATAGGCTCAGATATACGCCCTTTGTTTGGAATGGCCAGACGGATTGTCTGAACTCCATCCGTAGGTTTCTGACCTGCAGGATCTGAGGAAGCAACCATTAGAATGTCTTTAACTCGCCCTTGATCACGCGCTCGGTGATCGAGGTTATGTTCTCAAGACCATAGTCGATGATCTCATAGACATCCTTCTCGATATCCTTGAGTGTTACTCCGGACTCTGGTATGATCTGCACACTGGCGATGAGTGGCTGATCGATCGGCATCCCGATCTGGGAGAGAAGTCTGACCTGGATCTCTGAAAGGCCGTCCACCTTCTTGACACATTCGTGGGCGAGGTCACTTGAGAGGAGGTTGTAGATCTTTCCGATATGGTTGATCGGATTCTTCCCTGATGTTGCCTCCATGCTCATCGGCCGGTGCGGGGTAATAAGTCCGTTTGCCCTGTTTCCACGGCCGACAGATCCATCATCACCCATCTCTGCCGAGGTTCCGGTCACTGTCAGGAACAGACTGCATTCCTTGTCGCAGTCTGCAGTGTTGATCGATACATCAACTGATCGCTTTGTGCACTGCTTCGCAATTCTGGTAGCCTCTTCCTGGAGTCGTGACCGGTAGTCGACATACTCTGATAGTGAAGATACATATCGGTCGACCATAGCACAACAGAGTGTGAGCTTGATCGAGTCACCCTGGCGTAGACCCATGATCTTGATATCCTGGCCGTATACCGGGTACTTTGGTCTGAGGGTGTTGTCAATGTATGATGAGATCTCGCGGACACAGGTCTCGATCTCTGAGAATGGTGCGAACGATACACCAAATGAGGTGTCGTTTGCTCGTGGTATTGTTCCCTCTTCGGGTTTGAAGACGTCACGAAGATCAGTGGAACCAGTTCCGAGACGACAGTCCATTGTCACATCGCGATCAAAATCAAGTTCCGGAATGATTGAACGCAGGTAATCCTTTGCTGCCTTGAGTGCAATAGGTTCTGCCGGGATCTTCTCGCCGTTGAACTCCTTTGTGGCCCGGCCATCGAGAAGGATAAAGATCGGCTTTAATATTTTACCCCCGCCGAATGCGGGCTGTGATTCACCGGCAACGATCTCGCCCTGGTCTGTATTGTGGTGGAGAACGCCCCCTACCTGTTCGATGTAATTTTTACAGAGGGCCTGGCTTATCGACTCTGCGATACCGTCAGCAATGCTGTCCGGGTGGCCGAGACATTTCCGCTCTACAAGCTCGATCTGTTGTTGTTCAAGAGGGGTCTGATTCAGTATGTCTATTGCAATGTTTCGTTTCATCTCAAACCTCTGATTTTGTAAACGATGTGAACGCCTACCAGTACAGAATAGAGTACTCATTCGTGTTCAGGGAAATAATAGGTTCACCCCAGGCAAAAGAAACTAATCTCCAAATTGGATATGAAATCTCCACAGCGCGAATGTCTACGAAGAACGAATTTTCTAATATACACTAATATCTGATGAAGTCAGGAATCTTTGACAGATATTTGATTCCAAAAAAGATTGAGTTACTCTGCTCCGAGTATCTCTGCCGGTATAGTAAGTTCAAACCGTGTTGACTTTCCTGGGATGCCAGTTTCAGTAATATTCACTCCGAAGACAGCCAGTTCTCTCTCTGCGAGAAACAGTCCAAACCCGTCACCTGAACCGAAGCCCAGTTCAAAGATCCTCTTCTTCTGTTCTGCCGGGATTCCAGGCCCGTCATCCTCGATTATAATACTCCCCCCGTCTTCAGTTTTCTGAAACGAGATCTCAATGCCTGTTGCATTTGAAGCGTGTTCTGGAATATTTTCAAGGATCTTTACTACGGCCTGTTTGAATGTCTTGTCACTGAAGATCTGCAGATCAGCTGGTATGGCCATATGAACAGGGAGCCTGCTGCAGCCTGCTTCCCCAACTGCTTCGGTGAAGAGCGATGCAAGTTTTGTCCACTCGAATTCGAGTAATCCTATCTTCTGGTATTCGCGGGTGAAGATGAGTTTCTCTCTGATCCGCTCTGCAGCATTCTGCTCTTTACCGAAGAAATCCTCCAGCATGGGATCTGTGATGAGATCCTGTGAGAGTTCGAGGTATCCAAGAATTGCTGTTAACTGGTTGAGCATATCGTGGCGGACCTTGGAGTTGAGAGTATTCCAGGCATCCACGCCCTTACCAAGGAGGTGCCATTCGAGAGGGAGCGTCGAAGCCCAGAGCAGGCTGCCCGCTGACTCAACCGATCCATCTGGATTGTACGTAAGTCTGCATAGGTCTTCGACCCATTGAATACCGGATGGGTTGCGTATCCGGTATCGCATAGTCACTTCTGACCTTTTCTGCATAATGGCTGCACCGAGTTTACGTGTGACAAGATCCCTGTCCTCTTCCGGGATTGCCGCGATGAGATCAGATCCACCGTCTGAAGAAATGCCCATCTTTTCTGCATTCTCTGACGCCGAAGAAATCCTCCAGATATCTGACGGATTGCGGAGCAACGCTATGACTGGCCCTTTCTGATAGAGGTTGTCAATTGTTATCATGCGCACCCCGCGTCATATCATAGTGGTATGGTTGACTCATCCTATCTATGTTCCTGATTGGTTTCAGGTCACCTGGTTACAACGTGGAGAGAACCTGCCTGACAGCATCCCTGATCTGGGGCAATGATATACGGCCGATAGGGAACAGTTTCCGGTTGATAAGTATCATCGGGATTGCGGGATGCTCTGCCTCGTATAGTTCCCTGATATAATCAGGCACTTCATCATCAATAAGGGTAAGCTGCACCGTGATCTCATCAACAGGAAACTCTTCTTTCAATTTTGCACGTAATGCTTCAGTTGCAGGTATGAGTCCGTTGGATGGACTGCAGGCAGAGAGTCCGCAGCTTCTGTCATCATCACAGGGGAAGGGTGAACATTCAGAATCCCGATATCCCACAACCTCTACAGTTACAGATTTCACAGGAACATATGGATCAAAAAGGGAGATAAGTCATGCCGATCCGGATCGGCTATGACAGGAATATCTCAAACCGGTCTTTCTTTGCCTTACAGATCGGACAGACCTCTGGTGGGGCATCTCGTGCTGCCAGGTATCCACAGACTTTGCACCTCCATACCGGGTATGGGAGGTTTCCTGGTTTCTGGGTTGTTGATGCTTCTTTCGTTTTACGTTCAGTGCGTGACGGTCTGCGTTCGGGTATGGCAGGGGCCCCTGTTCCTGCTGCGATGATCTCTCCGGTCAGGTACAGTCCGCAATAACATGCACCAAACTCTGAGAGATCAGAGTCCCGGTAATCACAAGGGCAGATGATATCCCGGTCATCATCAATCGTGCCGAATGACAAGCGACACGGGCAGGCCTCATATCCGTACCTTCCCTTGTTGACCAGCAACCCCTCAATAAGCCCCTTGGTCATTGAGAGATCAGGGTTCAGGTGATATCCTCCCCGCTCGGCGTCCCTGACGAGTTCCTGGTACCTGCGTTCCACATCCGGGATTACCTCTGATCCGGTCATTATGCCAGAGCCTCTCTGATCTCGTCTTCTCTTGCTCCGATGATTGTCCGTGATCCGTTTATTACCATAGTCGGGAATGAACCACGTGGATTATACTGCTCAACCTCTTTCAGTACTTCATCCATCTCGGCACGGGAGAGCTGATCAACATAGAGATAATCGTATGCAACCCCTAACTGATTCAGAAGTTCCCGTGTTCTTCTGCAATGACCACAGGTGCTGAGAGCATACAGCATGATCTTCCCTTTGTCTTTTCCATCTATGTGTACCGGCGTGATGACCATCGGCTTCCCTCATAGCAGTATCTGGGCACTATATATTTACTCGTTGGGTTTTCAGAGGGTCTGATTGCTGTATGATTGTATCATGAA
>CAZVAS010000033.1:0-18224 GCA_964625165.1 uncultured Methanospirillum sp.
CGGACTCTCTGCAGTCCTCGATGTTGCAAAACCGGGAGATCGGATCTTCATGACAAGTTATGGATCGGGATCCGGAAGTGACTCATTTGATATGACCGTGACCGATGTGATCACCTCTGATCTCTTCCACCGTGAGGCAGCTCCGTCAGTGGCATCCCTCCTGGCTGACAAGAAGCTCGTTGATTATGCAGTATACGCCAAACACAAAGGCAAAGTGGTGATGATGGAATGAGAGAAGTCGCAGTTATCGGAGTCGGTTGCACAAAGTTCGGTGAAAAGTGGGAGAGTTCTTTCAGAAATCTCTTTGTTGATGCCGGTGCCCTTGCACTGGAGGATGCAAATCTTTCAGGTGAAAACATCGACGAGATCTTTGTCGGCAACATGAGTGCAGGCAGGTTTGTCGAGCAGGAGCATATCGGAGCACTCATCGCAGATTATGCAGGTCTTGCAACTGATAACATTCCTGCAACTCGTGTTGAGGCCGCATGTGCATCAGGTGGACTTGCATTCAGACAGGCATACACCGCAGTTGCTTCAGGAATGTCAGACATCGTTGTTGCAGCGGGAGTCGAGAAGATGACCGATGTCGACACCAGTGTCACTACCGATGTGCTTGCCGCTGCTGCAGACAGGGAGTGGGAAGGCATTGCAGGAATTACATTCCCCGGCCTCTACGCTATGATCGCAACCCAGTACATGCACCGGTATGGCCTTACCCGCGAACAACTCGCCCAGGTCGCAGTAAAGAACCATGAGAACGGTGCATTGAACCCTAACGCACAATTCCAGAAGCCAATCACTCTTGAAACAGTAATGAAGTCAACCCTGGTTGCAGATCCACTCAGACTCTTTGACTGTTCGCCGGTAACAGACGGGGCATCTGCAGTCATTCTTGCCCCGCTTGAGCGGGCACGTGAGTTCACGGACACACCGATCAAGGTTCTCGGCTGCGGCCAGGCATCAAGTTCCATCGCACTTCATGACCGCAAGGACATCTGCACTCTTGATGCAACGGTTGCCGCAGGAAACAGGGCGTTCCAGATGGCAAAGGTCGAGCGCAAGGATATCGGATTTGTTGAGGTGCACGACTGTTTCACCATTGCAGAGATCTGTGCCATTGAGGATCTCGGATTCTGCAAGAAGGGAGAGGCAGGAAAACTGACCGAAGAGGGATACACGGCCCTTGGAGGAAAACTTCCAGTCAACCCGAGCGGTGGACTCAAAGCGTGTGGTCACCCGGTCGGAGCAACCGGAGTCAAGCAGGTCTATGAGACGGTCAAACAGCTTCGTGGCGATGCTGGAAAGCGCCAACTTGACGCTGATATTGGTATGACCCACAATGTGGGAGGAACAGGAGCAACTGTCGTCTGTCATATCTTCGGGAGGGCTTAAGCATGAGTGTTGCACGTTTCTGGAGAAAGCAGCAGAACAGATACAATCTGATCGGAACACACTGCGAAACATGTGGCAGATACTTCTACCCGCCACGACCATTCTGTCCTGACTGCCGACGTGAAGGAAAGATCGTAGATCACAAGTTCAAGGGGACCGGAACAGTGATCACCTACTCCATTATCAGGAGTGCCGGGGATCAGTTCAAGTTCCTGACACCCTACGCTCTCGCCATCATCGAGCTTGATGAAGGAACCAGACTGACCTCCCATGTGATCTGTGATATTGACAAGATCCAGATAGGAATGAGAGTGAAACCTGTCTTCCGTAAACTTGCTGAAGAGGGATCGAGCGGCGCAATATTTTACGGTACAAAGTTTGTACCGGCCTGAATCTTTCAGGTCTTTTTTATCTACCTCTTTTCAGGAGACTGTCCCACCACAGTTACGTGAAATGTCGAACCCGCCATCGTTAATTATATACATATAGCGGTGCTACTACTATTCATCACACCGTCACCCCTCAAAAGGTGGCAGGAGAGGGACTTCATCATCGGAATCTGTGTCTGAACACAGGGAGTATTCTCCTACAATCCTCCTAAATTTCAGCGGGGGTAAAACCCCGTTTCAACAAACTGCAATGCAGCCTTCTCTTATCTGCTTTTCATCCAGTGCAAACTAAAATTTGACCGGTTATTGCAGAATTTTGCATGAGCAAGGACCATGTCGAAAGTATCATATCGGACACAGGGGATATGAGATAGTATGAGTAACCGGGCAACGAATGTTGATCCGTTTGAAATAATTCAAACTGTTGATGAACCTCTTTTTGTACTCAATGAATCATATGAGATCGTCTTTGGAAACCGTGCATTTGATACCACATTCGGTGTAGGAAGGGCAGATATTGAGGGAAAGTCCGTCTACTCCATTGGTGGAGGAATGCTTGATCTTCCACTGATGAAGGAGAAACTCGAACTTGTTTTCAGAGAGAAGAAAGCGCTTGAGAGTTTTGAACTGGATCACGTCTTCCCGAAGGCAGGCAGGCGTACCTTCACCATCAATGCAAGCCTGATGAGACGATATGGAAGTGCAACCAGCGAGCAGATGGTTGTCAGATTCATTGATATCACTGAGAAACTTGCAGCAGAACGTGCAATCAGACAGAAGACCCAGGAAATTCTCGAACTTTCAACCCCGATATCAAAAATTTGGGATGAGATCCTGATCCTGCCGCTCATCGGTACCCTGGATACCATTCGCGCAGACAAGATGATCGCCCAGCTTCTTGATGCAATACGAAGAGAATCTGCCAGGTACATCATCATGGACGGAACTGCTGTTCAGAGCATGGATGAGACCGGTGCCAGAAATATCATCAAAGCAACAGTTGCAATCAAACTCCTCGGTGCCTACGTTATCATGACCGGTATCAAGCCTGAGGTCGCCATGACGATGGTTCAGCTGGGCATTGAACTTCGCGATATTCAGACACGTGCGACACTACAGGAAGGGGTCCAGTATGCTCTTGAATCACGCGGATACCTCATCATGCACAAAGGATCAATCAGAGAGGAACAGCAGATCACAAATTCACGCGAGTCTGACAGGCAGCCAAAATCAACTCTCCGGCTCATCAGCCCATACCGCGAACCATAACCCGGATTACGGTTACTCATTCTTTTATTCTACCCCTTGCTGATTTTTTTCTCTGCGAAAGATTCATTCATTCAGACCCGGACTATGAAGATATGGACGGGGATGCAAGATCAGATATCGGACGAGAATCACTGGCGTTGCATGCTGCTCATTTTGGGAAACTGGAGATCAGATCAAAGGTCCCACTTATAAACCGGGATGACCTGAGCAGGGCATACACACCAGGTGTGGCAGAGGTCTGCAGGGAGATTGCAAGAAATCCGGAATCGGTCTGGAAATATACCCTGAAATCTAACACGATCGCAATCATTTCAGATGGAACGGCGGTTCTTGGCCTCGGTGATATCGGTCCTTCTGCCGGAATTCCGGTCATGGAAGGAAAGGCTATTCTCTTTAAGGAGTTTGCAGGTATTGACGCATTTCCAATCTGTCTTGATGCAATGAGCGAGGACCTGGTCCGGATCATCAGGAGTCTGGCTCCTGTCTTCGGAGGGATCAATCTGGAAGATATCGCTGCACCAGCCTGTTTTGAGATCGAGGAGGAACTTCAGGATCTCGGGATCCCGGTGATGCACGATGATCAGCACGGAGCTGCAGTGGCTGTTCTTGCAGCATTGATAAACGCCTGCAAAGTCACAGGAAAACGGTTTGAAGAACTAAAAGTTGTTGTCTGTGGAGCGGGTGCTGCCGGGTATGCGATATGCAGGCTTCTCAAGTGTATCGGGTATGACACCCAATCCTGCACGCCTGTTCAGGAACTGATCGCCTGTGACACCACCGGCATAATCTACAGGGGAAGGCCCGGGTTGTATGACAACAAATACAAATTCATCCTCGGTGATGAGACAAACTCAATACACAGAACCGGAACCCTCGCGGACGCAATGAGAGGTGCAGATGCCTTTATCGGAGTTTCTGTTGCAAACCTGGTTTCAGAAGAGATGATCAGATCCATGGGCCCCAATCCGATTGTCCTCTCTCTTGCAAATCCGGTTCCTGAGATCATGCCAGACAAAGCACGTGATGCCGGAGCAGCAGTCGTTGGCACAGGCAGAAGTGATTACCCCAACCAGGTCAACAATGTCCTTGCATTTCCGGGAATATTCAGAGGAGCACTTGATGCCCGTGCCGCCAGGATCACCGATGAGATGAAGATCGCGGCTGCTCATGCAATCGCGGGTTGTGTGAGCTCCCCAACCCCTGACAAGATCCTCCCTGATCCTCTTGATCGAGGAGTTGTCATTGCTGTTGCAGAGGCTGTGAAACAGGCTGCAATTACAGGTGGGGTTGCAAGAAAAACGTAAAGGTGATACGGTGTTACCGGGCTTCCGGATATTACCGGCCGGAATGTTTTTATGAACTGCATATCCCTGCTTTCCAAGAGGCTGGTGAATAACTGGACACGTACAGACCTCATCTCATATTCCCTCTCCTTATTCGGATAACCGACAACTGGCCAGTTGAACGCTTTCTTTACAGAGAATACCACGAAGGTCAATTCCACTCAATGTAGCGTTCACCATCATATCATTTGTAAAAACCCGTTTTAATGGCCTTTGAGGATAGAACCACTCAAGGTTCTTAAATCAGGCTCGAAAAAATTTCTCTCCAGGAGTGTTTTTAGTATCTTTCAAGCATTTTTGGACTAATCCAGGGGAATTGAATTGTTCAATGACGCTGTAACCCAGGCATAGGAGATCATTCCTTCACCCACCCACACATCAGTACCAGGTAAAAACAAGCAGTATAATAATGTTCAAGGTTACAGAAATTTATTTGAAATCGGGCATGTTTCGTCTTCCAGGGTGGGAAAGTGAAAAAAATCAGACATGATCATATAAGTGCTGGCGAAATTCTCTATGGTGTCTTCATCGGGCTGATTTATATCGGAATTCTATGTTTACCGGTGTGTGCTGACATAAGTGGATCGGGAGGAAATGAAACCAACATACAACTGACCTTGCAGAAATGTCTCGGGGGGTCATTATCTGACCAGGGATATGAGGTACTATCATCATTTGACGGAAGTTACCTGGTTGCAGGATATACCCGGTCAAAAGATGGGGATGTTTCAGGAAATCATGGTTCCTCGGATGTGTGGGTTGTCAAAATAGATCCATCGGGCACTATAAAATGGCAGAAATGTTTTGGTGGATCAAATTCTGATTATGCATATTCAGCAACTCAAACGGCTGATGGTGGATACCTGACAGGAGGACTCACATTCTCGAATGATGGAGATGTTTCAGGAAAACATGGGGATGCAGATCTCTGGGTCGTAAAAATGGATTCATCCGGAACGTTGCAGTGGCAGAAATGTCTCGGTGGATCATCAACCGACTGGGCTGAGTCAATAATTCAGACTAAGGATGGAGGATACCTGGCAGGCGGATCCACATATTCAAATGATGGGGATGTTTCAGGTAATCATGGAAGTTATGATGGCTGGATCGTGAAACTCGACACTTCCGGGCATCTGCAGTGGCAGAAATCTTTGGGGGGATCAGCTGGGGACTGTTTTTATTCGGTTATTCAGACCGATGACGGAGGATACCTGGCAGGCGGATCCACATATTCAAATGATGGAAATGTTTCAGGAAACCATGGACAAGCCGACTACTGGATAGTAAAACTGGATGCAGATGGAAACCAGGAGTGGCAGAAGTGTCTTGGTGGATCTGATAATGATTTAGCTGAATCGATTATTCAGACGACAGACGGAGGATACCTCATCGGAGGAATGTCTTCCTCCAATGGTGATGATGTTTCAGGAAATCATGGATCTAATGACTACTGGGTCGCAAAACTGGATTCGTCTGGTTCTATCCAATGGCAGAAGTGTCTTGGAGGATCATCAGGGGATTGGGCAGAATCGGTTATTCAGACTGTGGACGGAGGATATCTGGTAGGAGGATCTACGTTTTCAGAGGATGGAGATGTTTCCGGATACCACGGGAATGGTGATTACTGGATAGTAAAAATTGATACAGAAGGGAATCTCCAATGGCAGAAATGTCTTGGAGGGACGAAGTATGATCATTCATTTTCCCTCACTCAGACAACAGACAGACAGTATCTTACTGTGGGGTATACCAACTCAAATGATGGCGATGTCACCGGGTACCATGGAAATAATGACTTCTGGATTGCACGGATTACTGTTCAGCACCCGATAAACGCCATTTCAGATCCCTGGACGATTCTCTATCCTGAGGGAAATAAATCCTATCTCGAGGGGACAAATGCCACATATATCACCCAGGCAAAACCGGGCGCAACTCTCGAGAATGTTACGGTTGATACCAGTCGGGTTGGCCCGGTTAACAACTGGACCTTTACTACGATCGTAGCGAATCATACCATCTCGACATCAGGAATTCCTACTCCCGGACAGGTACATGCCTTCTTTTCAATGAACACGACATGGGGGCCGGCTCCCCTCACGGTAGCGTTTACCAACGAATCACTCGGCAGTCCGAACTTGTATTACTGGAATTTCGGGGATGGAACCACTTCAACGGTCCAGGATCCGGTTCACACATACACCATTCCGGGAGTGTACTCAGTCTCACTCAAAGCAACTAATGACAATACCGCCGGAATTGCAACATTAAACAATGCCGTGACCGTTACTGCAGGACCTATTCCTTCACCTACCCCTACCCTGGTTCCAGGCGATCTTACTGTAGCATTCTCGGCTGACCGAACTTCTGGTGAACCACCCCTGGAGGTCACCTTCACAGATCAATCTACCGGAAATCCTGCATCCTGGAGATGGGATCTTGGAGATGGCACTACATCAACGATACAGAATGTGACTCATATCTATCAGGTAAAAGGAACCTACTCGGTCACTCTTATGGCAAAGAACAGTCTCTCATCCGGAAGGATGGAAAAGATTGGGTATATTTCTGTTAAATGATGATACAGGACAGATCACGAAGATCACAGACAAACGTAAAGAAGGATTGATATCCTCATTTTTTAAAGATTTGGAGTCACGATGTGTGCCAAAATGAAACAATAACTCACACAATGGTTTTTTAGAACATGGCAGTCAGAAACGGATAATGAATCGTATAGTAACTACAAAAATCTCTGAACCCTGAACCGTACCTTCACACATTCCAACCTGTCACCACTATCATTGATCATAGCATACATTTCCTCATATTTCATACCTGGATTCTTTCATCCTCGTTATGTTTCAAATGGACCTGGTGAACCCTGAATATGTCAACCGCATTACTTACTGATCTCTACGAACTGACCATGGCACAGAGTTTCCTACAGCATGGAAAGACTGGTCGTGCTGTATTTTCTATATCGGCCAGAACGATGCCGCCGGAGCGAAACTTCCTTGTCTCCTGTGGACTCGAAAGCCTCATCCGGTATCTCACAACCTTCACCTTCTCTGCTGAAGACATCTCATACCTTCGATCACTTGACAGATTCACTGATGATTTTCTCAACTGGCTCTCATCGTTCAGGTTCTCAGGAGATGTCATTGCGGTGCCGGAAGGGAGAATTGTATTTGAAAGCGAACCGCTGGTCAGAATAGAGGGATCACTGCCGGAAGTACAGATTCTCGAGACGATAGCCCTGAACCTGATCCACCATCAGACCGTGATCGCTTCGAAGGCTGCCAGGATGATGGGTGTCAGCAGAGGGCATGGCCTGGTTGATTTTGGACTTCGAAGGGCTCACGGACCGGAAGGAGGTACCTATGCAGCCCGGGCCACATACATCGCAGGGTTTCTCGGAACGTCAAATGTTGAGGCCGGAAGACTATACGGGATTCCGGTATCAGGAACGATGGCCCACTCGTATGTTCTCGTCTTTTCATCCGAAGAAGAAGCATTCAGAGCATACATCAAAACATTCCCTGATGATCCAGTCCTCCTCATAGATACCTATGATACGATGGAGGGTGTTGCCACCGCTGCACGGCTTGCAGCAGAAGGGTTGCCGGTTTCGGCAGTCAGGATTGACAGTGGTGATATTGCCAGTATAATTCCCAAAGTCAGGCAGTACCTGGATAAACATGGCCAGAACCATATTCGAATCATTGCAACCGGAGGGGTAGACGAACATGATATTGATCGCTGGCTCCAGGCTGGAATCCCGATCGATTCGTTCGGAGTCGGAACCAAACTACTTACCTCATCAGATATTCCGTTCCTTGACATGACATACAAACTGGTTGAGTACGAAGGGGTACCCAGATCAAAGACAAGTCCTGGAAAGGTGACCATACCTGGAAGACGGGAGATTTATCGATATTATAATGATGATGGCCTGATGGATCACGATGAGATCGCCACAGAAACCACAGGGGAGTCTGGCGAGAAACTGCTTGAGACAGTTATCCAGAACGGGAATCAGACTGGGATTGACTCCTCACTTGAACAAAGCAGGGAACGGTTCAAAGAAGACTTTAACCGGCTTCCGGAGGGTTTGAAAGGACTCACCCGGAACCGGTACCGGGTAATTATCAGATAAAAGAAGAAACCTTCTCTATTCTGTGTGACAATGGGTAGCAGATGATTCAGTCTGCATATGTTCATGGATACTCAGATCGCGAAGCAGCCCGCCTGGCTGACCAGGCGAATACTCTCACACAGATCCTTCATCATGATACCAGATTCCCTCCGGGAAGTCTGGTTCTTGAGGCCGGATGCGGAACAGGTGCCCAGACCTGTATCATAACAACACAAAATCCGGATTGCAGATTCCATTCAATAGACATATCACAGTTGTCCCTGGATACGGCAGAAATAAGGCTCAAAAAGGAAGCCGGCACCAGTGCCGGTAAGGTCACATTTGAACAGGCAGATATCAGAGATCTCCCGTACGATGACGAAACATTTGATCATATCTTCCTCTGTTTCGTACTCGAGCACCTCCCAGAACCCACAAAGGCACTCAACGAACTGAAACGTGTTTTAAAGCACGGGGGATCGATCATGGTGATTGAGGGAGATCATGGATCTGTTTATTTCTATCCACCATGTCAGCCTGCCATCGATGCTGTTCAGACCCAGATCGAACTGCAGCACCGTTCAGGCGGGGATGCATGCATAGGAAGAAGACTTTATCCCCTTCTGGCAGAGAGCGGGTTTTCAGATGTCAGGGTTTCTCCCCGCATGGTGTATGTGGATGCAAGCAAGCCGGAACTTGTTGACGGATTTACGAGAAAAACATTTACAGCGATGATTGAAGGAGTACAGAAGGATGCGATCGCTGCAGGACTGATATCAGAGGAGAGGTTTGAGGAAGGAATACAGGGATTATACCGGACCTGTGAGCCAGATGGCGTTTTTTGTTACACATTCTTCAAGGCAACAGGAGTGAAATGCCAGTGATTTCCTTATACCAAGTGAACACCTGATACTACGAACCATATCCCAAATATCACCAGCACTGCACCACATGCGTAGAGGATTAGCATGTATTCGCGGTCACCAAGCAGCACCCGGCTTTTATGGATGCTTAGCGAGACCAGCGTGAACCAGCTGAGATCCGATAGCCAGTGCCCGATGATGAAAGCAACAAGCCCGGCCAGACCGCTTGCAAGAGAACTGATCAGAAGAGCGCTGCCAACAGAGAACCACCAGATCCAGAAGTACGGATTTGATATGCTGGTTATGAGTCCGGCAACAAATGGGGAACTGGATCCGGCAGCAGTGGATGCAATGGAAAGAGTTGCACCCCTGGCTGACAGAATTGTCAGTGCCCCGAAGATGATCAGTGCAGTGCCACCTGCAACGGCAATGAGGAGTGATGATTGTTCAGGGAGGAAGGGTATTCCCGCCGCAATCAGGATCACCACCAGGAGTTCTGCGATGACATGACCACCGGTAACGAGGGGTCCGCTCTTCCACCCCTCCCTGATGGCTGACTGAATTGTTGCGATGAGGGTCGGACCGGGTGCAAGGGCACCGGTGAGGCCGATCACAAACCCGAGGATACCCAATTCAACGAGAGACATGTGAGACTGAGTCGTTGATCACAGAGGGATAGATACTAACCGATCAGACCTGCTGTGTGTTTCTATGTATCACCCAGAAGGCAGTATATAATGATTGCTGGATCAAGCCAATAAAAAGCGCGGCCACACCATTGAGACAGATCTAAAACATGCAGATAAGGGATTTTTTCATCCGCGATCCGGGAATGAGCTCATGAGGAATATGTCAAAACCCATGTGGCACCGCATCTTGAGAAGGTTAAACCACTTAGCTTCATAGGGAGGAACCTCCAACCATGAGTTATGGATCGGATGACTAAGTTCCTTATCCTCCTGGTTGCAGCACTGGTGCTGGCACCCGGATGTTTTGCAGCAGAGAACGCAACTGCAAAAGAAGCAGTAAACAACACCACTGAGCTCGTCGATGCCGTTGCAAACGTAACCCTCGATGCAAACAACACCACCGTCGACAACGCAATGAACCTGACCAACGTCAGCCCACTTGCAGAGACCGGTGCAAACACGTCAGCTGCTAACGCAACCACCATTTAAATTTCAAGCCGTTACAGCAGGTAGCCAGCACTTGTGAAAAACAGGATCTGGTCTACAAATATTTTGTTTATTTTCTTTCAAGATCCTTCATTGCAGCCACTGCTTCTTTTGCGGTAGGATACACTGTAAAGATATGAAGGAGTCCTGATACCTGCAAAATTTCGTGAACAACATCGTTCAATCCACAGACCGTGATACAGCCTCCATCAGGTTTTACACCCTTTGCAGCTTTGAGCAGTGCTCGAAGGCCTGAACTTGCAATGTACGGTGCATCTGTGAGATCAACAACGATGAACCTCATACCCTGCCCGATACCTTCAGTAAGGGCAGTATCCAGATCAACAGAATGGCCGGTATCAATCTTCCCAAACGGCCTGAATACCCAGACATCCTCATCATACCAGATGTCTATCGGCATGCAGTCTCCCATCTCATCACGGATCAGATATGAGACAAGGTCCCCTTTTGTACGTTCATCCTTGGTCATCGAATAACACCGGGTTGAGTCTTTAAACAAAGAACTGATTAGACTTCCAGATTATGTTGCCCGTGATTCTTTTTCTGTATACCGAAAAGCAGTGTCAGGATTGACTTGGAAACGCATTCGCGAGATTTGATTCATCAGGTCTGGTGAACCCGGAAAGTCAGGGTTAATCTTCCCTGACACAGGACACCGTGTACTCACGACGACCATCTCTCTCCTGGATCACTACTCCGTGAAAACCGGTCTCGAATCCCGGGAACCGGTTATCGAACTCCTGGTACAGGAGTAAACAGTCTATGACTGAACGGTTTCCTTCACTGAGTCGCTCTCCGGGCATCCAGATTGGAATGCCGGGAGGGTAAGGCAGAACCATAACAGCGGCGACTCTCCCGACAAGTTCCAGGATAGGAACATCTTCAGTCTTTCCATTTACTACACACCGGTAGGCATCTGCCGGACGGATCGCGGTTTCTGGAAGCGAGGTGTATACAGATTCCAGTACGGTGATAATATCGCGATCAGCCAGAAACCGATGCATCTCATGGCAAAGATCTGCAAGACCGGTACCTTTCGGATAGGCTCTCGGGTGCTTCCTGACGATGTCAGGAAATACCTGGTCAATGGGCGTATTAGAGTCATAGAGATCCTTGAAGTCAAAGAGAGCGGCAACAAGGCTTCCGGTCTTTCCACGGGTTACCCCGATTGTCATCAGGATCAGAAACGAGTGGAAGCCGGTCTTCTCGACCACGATCCCCTGGCCACGAAGATATGCGGTCACAAGGGGTGCAGGTATACCGACAGGATCCATACCTCCATCCTCCCTGACACCAGGACAGAGAATCGTCACCTTTGTCGGATCCAGCATCGCGTAACCGGGAGTGAGATCAGGAAACCCATGCCATGAGTCTTCAGGGTTCATCACCCAGAAGGCGGGATCTGTATGGGGGACCTTCAGGAGGTTGTCATCCCTCCCATAGATGAACGCAGAATCTTTCTCACTCTTTTTCCGCCTTCTCATAGCCAGAGGATCGCGATCAGGCTGCCATACAGCAAACCACCATCGTTTGCAACTCTCCCTCTCGGTCTCATGGATCTGCATCCTGATCTGACGCATCTTGCTCCTGAGCAGGCAGGCTTCTTCGATGGTCTCATCCATCAGGGCATGGCCGGCTTCACCGTCCATCATTGCGGTTGCCACATCAAGGGAGGCGATGATACCATATTGGGGAGAGGTTGAGGCATGCATCATATATGCCTCGTTGAATCTGTCATGCGAGATCCTCTCGCCCGGTGGTTTGTGACCATCGCGGATATGGATCATTGATGCCTGCGAAAAGGCAGCAAGAACTTTGTGTGTTGACTGAGTGGCAAAAAGAACCGGATGCTCAGGCTTCTCGTTCCCGGTCGTCATCGCGTACCTGCCCTGATACAGCGGGTGGAACCGTGCATATGCATACCAGGCCTCGTCAAAGTGAAGATACTGCACAGAACCCGAGAGAAGATCTTTGATCCGGTCTACATCGTAGCAGACACCGTCATATGTACAATTGGTGATGACCGCATGACGGATAGGATCTCCCCTGCTATCCCGGGTGAGAAGGTTATGCTTCAGTTTTTCCTGTATGACAGCTGGATCAAATTCACGTTCATGGATCGGACCGATGATCCCGTAGTGGTTGCGGCTCGGAATGAGATAGATGGGAATTGCACCGGTCATGATGATGGCATGCATGTTGGACTTGTGACAGTTCCGATCAACAAGGACGATATCACCTGGATTGACACACCCTGAAAAGACGATCCTGTTTGAGGTCGATGTTCCATTCGTTACAAAATAGGTCCAATCCGCACCAAACACCCGTGCCGCGTTCATTTCTGCCTCGCCAACAACACCGGCATGATCGAGGAGGGACCCGAGTTCCGGTGCTGAAACCGAGAGATCAGAGCGGAGCGCCTTCTCTCCAAAAAAGTCAAAGAACAACCTTCCGGCCGGACTTTTGAGAAAAGCAACGCCGCCCATATGACCGGGGGTGTGCCACGAGTACTTCGAGTCTTCGGTGTAATCAACAAGTTTTCCAAAGAATGGGGGTAGGATACTCTCCAGGTACTGAGTTGTCAGTTCCTGGATGTGTCCGGTAACGAAAAGAGGGGTGTCTTCCAGTTTCCAGAAGTATCCCCTGATCGCTCTCACGACATCAAGCGGGAGTTCATGAACTGTAGTCCTGTCCGTAAAGAGAGTGATGGGGATCCTTGGATTCCTGCGATGGATCAGGTGTATGAGATCCTGCGGACCTCCATAATCGTGCTCAGGACGAAGATCCCAGTCGATGACGACACCGCTCACCTCGGAGTGGGCGATGAAGAGTGAACGGCCCTCACGAAGCAGCGAGGTCGTGAGGACTGAAAAGTTTCGCTCCTTCAACTCGCTGATGGTCTGATCAAGATTCCGTCCCCTTGCATTATCGGCATGAACATCCTGATCGATGAAGAGAATGGGGAACTGTTCATACCACTCCATTCCTGATCAACCCACCATCAATGTGATCAGGTTTTTTTGTCCGGCCGGGTCCGGGTTCATGGTTATGCAACCCCGGTTATGGAGCTGAGTTTTCCCCTGAACTGGCTCATATAGAGATTATAATAAAAGCCCTGTGCAGCCATCAGGTCATCATGGGTGCCTCGCTCGATAATCTCTCCCTGATTGATGACAAGGATGCAGTCAGAGTGACGGATCGTGGATAGCCGGTGGGCAATAATGAATGATGTCTTCCCCTGCTGCAGGCTGAGAAGTCCTGACTGGATCAGTTTCTCTGTCCTGGTATCCACATTACTGGTCGCCTCGTCAAGAATCAGGAGACGGGGCTCTGACACCATGGCCCGTGCAATGGTGAGCATCTGTCTCTGGCCCTGGGAAAGGTTCGAGCCGCCATCGTTGAGGAAGGTATCAAACCCTTCAGGCTGGGCCATGATGAACTCGTATGCTCCTGCCTGTTTTGCAGCCGCGATACACTCATCATCAGTGGCATCGCCACGGGCATACCGCAGGTTCTCCAGAATAGAGCCTGAAAAGAGGAATGGTTCCTGCAGGACCTGTGCGATCTGGATTCTGAGACTGTCCTGTCCGACCTCGTCGATCCTGACTCCGTCAATGGTGATCGATCCAGACTGGATGTCATAATACCGGGTCAGGATGTTGATGATGGTACTTTTTCCTGCCCCGGTCGGGCCGCAGAGCCCGAATACCTGACCAGGAAGAGCTCTGAATGTATTATTCTTCAGGACAGTTCTGCCTGGAACATATGCGAAATCAACGGCGTCAAACTTCACATCACCATCAACCTGAGGCATCGGTTTTGCTTCAGGGAGATCTGCAACAACCGGTTGTTCGTCGAGGATCCTGAACACCCGTGCTGCTCCGGCACTGGCGCTTATGATCAGGGCATACTGTGAGAATATCTGCGAGAGTGGCGAGGAGATGTTTGATGAGAGACCGAGAAATGCAACCAGTTCGCCGAGCTGGATGTGGCCTTCCATCACCATGGCACCACCGACGATCAGAAGGAGAATCATCTGAAGATTTGCCATGATCGTTGCAGCAGGCATGGACGTGAGTGCAACAAACTGGGCCCTGCCACCGGTGCGTGCAACAATTCCCGAGAGTTTTGAGAATCCCACACCACTGCTTTCCTGCTGATTGTACGCGATTGTAACCTTCTGGCCAGCTAGCCGCTCCTCTGCATACCCGTTCAGCTCGCCAAGGAGCTCCTGCATCCTCTCAAAAGCCGGGCCAGATATCCTGGCGATGGTGGACGAGATCGCCAGCATCCCGAAGACCGCCAGGTACACAAGAAGAGTGAGAACCGGGTTTATCCAGAGCATCACTAGGGTGAGGACGATGATTGTTGTAACTGACTGGAGAACCTGCTGTATCCCGTTTGAAAAGAACTGATCGATAACATCGGTATCGTTCGAGACTCTGCTCATCAACTCGCCGATCGGCTGGCGATCAAAGAAACTGAGCGAGAGCGTCTGCATATGGTTGAAGAGTTCGGTTCTGAGGGTGTAGAGACCCTCCTGCGAGATCTTTGAGAGGAGATGCTGGGTCAGATGCCCGAAGATCCAGAGGGCAGCGGCATCGATGATGAAGTAGATGAGAACCTGCCTGAGATCCTCAATTGATCCATGACCGGCGATGATATTCGTTGCATATCCCATAAGAGCAGGAAGGATTCCCATCGTGACAGAGAACCCGATCATGAAGAGAATTGCCAGGGCGAGCCTGAACCGGTACCTGGTCAGATAGGAGAGAAGCCTTCGCAGCGTGAGACCTATTGATTCAGACTGGTCATTCTGATCAGTCCCGGAGATCGGCTTCAGAGACATTGTCATGATGCATTCCTCCCTGACTGAAGACCGCTCCCTAGTTGTGACTCATAGATCTCCTGATAGAGATGACTTGAGGAGAGGAGTTCTGCATGTGTCCCGGTCGCCTCAATGGTTCCCTGGTTTAGCAGGACGATCCGATCGGCGGTGATGACCGAACTGATTCGCTGGGCCACGATGAACTTGGTAGTACCGGCCATCATGTCGGTGATGGCATCCTGAATCCGTGCCTCGGTGGCAACATCGCAGGCACTGGTGCTGTCATCAAGGATCAGGATCTTAGGTCTCTGTGCAAGTGCACGGGCGATCGAGAGCCTCTGACGCTGTCCACCGGAGAAGTTGGAGCCACGTCTGGCAACCTTTCCATCATACAGTTCAGGAATATTCTGCACAAACCCGTCCACATCAGCTGAACGGGCTGCCACGAACATCTCATCATCGGTCATTGAGGGCTTTCCAAACCTGATATTCTCGCTGATTGCGCCTGAAAAGAGGACCGACTCCTGGAGACAGACACTAACCATGCTCCGAAGTGTTCCAAGGGAGATGGAACGGACATCTACGCCATCGATGGTGACACGGCCACCGGTTACGTCATAAAATCTGGGAATCAGTGAGACCAGCGATGATTTACCACAACCGGTTGCTCCCAGAAACCCGATCGTCTCACCAGGCTGTGCTACCAGGTTTATGCCTTTAAGAACCTCACCTTCGGGTTCTCCATCGGCATTCCGGTATGCAAAGGATACATTCTCAAACTCAACACGACCTTTGACCTGATCGATGTTGATTACCGCAGGGACTTCTGGTTCACTCACTTCAGGTATTGCATCAAGAACCTCAAAGATCCTCTTCAGCGATGCATTTGCCTGGGTAATAAATGGCAGCACAATCGCGATGATCAGAAGGGGCATCATGAGGATGAGGATATACTGTGCAGCAGAGGTCACGTCACCGATCATAAGGCCGGTCCCCTCGATAACCTGCACACCTCCGAAGTAATAGACAGCCCCGAACCCGAGGATGGCGATAGCAAACACGGTTGGCATGAGGTAGGACATGACCATCTGCGGCCTGACAGCCGCATGCTTCAGGCTGTCTGCGGCCTGTCCGAACTTTGTGATCTCATACTCCTGCCTGACAAATGCCTTGACCACCCTGATCCCGGTCAGGGTCTCACGAAGAGCTTTGTTCACACTGTCAATCTCTGCCTGCTTGCGAGAGAAGGCAGGCTCGACGATGACAAAGTACAAAACCAGTATTACCGTGAGGAGTATCAGAAGAACAACCATAATCCAGACAAGGGCAGGAGCCATGGCAGCCATGATGAGAACAGTACCGATCAAAAGGAGGGGGGCCTGCATGAGGTTCATCACCGACTGCTGTATTGCAACCTTGATATTCTGAACATCTGTTGTCAGCCTGACAAGCAGATCACTGGATCTGAACCTGTCGATGTTCCCGAATGAGAGGGTCTGGATCTTTTCAAACTCACGTGTGCGCAATGTATGGGCAGAATATTCTGATGCCCAGACTGCTATCGCTGCATTTCCGATCTGGCATGCTCCTGCAATGACCGCAGCCAGGAGCATGAGAATCCCGACATCAAGAGAGTATGAGAAGTTATCCTTCATGATCCCGTTATTGATCAGATCGGCAGAGAGGGCTGGAATGGCAAGAGTGCCACCGGCAACCACGATATTGAGCAGAATAGAGAAGAGGAACCACCGCTCGTATCCATGAAACACTTCAAAAAGGCGCCTGAAATTTGATATTGTCATTATGCCAGCTCCGGTGAGATCATCAGATACCATCCTCCGGCAGATAACTATTTAAAATAAACCGAACCGTGCAGAGATCAGCACAGGCAGGGTGAGCAAAAACAGCAGTATTGCGGGGGTCAGAAAACAAAATTTGTGAGTCTACACTCACTTCTTCTCTACCTTTTCTTCCCCCATTACATACTTTGCAATCATGAAGACAACGAAGGCCACGACGATGAAGTTGATACATTCTGCTGCGAACGGACCGATCCCAAGATGAACAGGCCCGAGGTTGAGGGTTGCAGCCTTCCAGTCGCCTGATGGTACCATTACACCCACAAACGGCATGATGATATTATCAACCAGAGACTTGACAAGGCTCGTTGCTGCAACACCCATGATAAATGCAACAGCCAGTGCAACAACCTTATACTCCTTGAGAAATTCCAGAAATTCTTTAATTAACCCGGTCATGTGTACCCGGCTGGTGATTAGAATCCAGTTATGATGAAACTTTCGCCTCCAGGCGTGCCTGGTTATAGAAGGGGCTGCTGCTGGGTTGCACAATGGAAAGTACCATACCCTTCGATCATGGCACGGGCGTTGATGCCGATCACTTCACGGTCAGGGAAAGCCTGTCGGATGATTTTGCATGCACGCTCATCGTTGGGATCGTCAAACACCGGGACGATCACAACCCCGTTCCCGATGTAAAAGTTCGTGTAACTTGCAGGATACCGGCCTTCCTCTCCGGTTATCATCTTCGGCATCGGGAGGGGTATCACAGTCAGTGGCCTATCATCCTGATCGGTCCCTTGACAGAGGATCTGATAATTCTCATGTAATGCTGCATAATTCTCATCTTCAGGATCCTCTTCAACCGCACAAAGAACCGTTACAGGATCGACAAAACGGGCGATATCATCTATATGCCCGTCTGTATCGTCACCTGCAACACCTTCATTCAGCCAGATCACCTTCACAGCACCCAGGTATTCGAGCAGAACCTGCTCGATCTCATC
>CAZVAS010000034.1:0-12448 GCA_964625165.1 uncultured Methanospirillum sp.
CCCTGCCTGGATATCTGTCCATGGCTCAGCTCAAAGACCCTGTCTGCCACCCCCCGATACCCCTCGAGTGAGTGGTCAACGACGATGACTGTTTTTCCTTCAGCCTTGAGACCCTTGAGAACCTCAATTATTTTTCCGGTGGCACGGACATCAAGTTCTGATGTGGGTTCATCAAGAATCAATACACTTGTGTCCATGGCCAGAGCCGCTGCGATAGCGACACGCTGTTTTTGTCCTCCGGAGAGTGCATATGGTGGGCGTTCGCGAAGATGTGATATCTCGCAGAGTTCCATCACCTGATCGATCCGTGCCCGCCTCTCTGCAACCGTCGCAAGTCGTGTCTCAAGGCCTGATGCTATCTCCTCCTCTACACTGGTGAAGATGAGCTGGGCATCAGCGTCATCAAATACCATGCTGATGTACTGGTTGAGTTGACTCATCCCCTCATACTCTGCAATGGGACGGCCCTGAAAAGAGAGATGTCCGGTGAGTGTCCCACCAAACTCGTGCTGGAGAATTCCGGCTAGTGCCAGGCAGAGGGTTGTCTTTCCAGCTGCCGTGGGGCCGGTGATGAGGATCAGCTCTCCGGCACTGATGGAGAGTGTGACCTCCTCCAATGCCGGCTTCGTGCTCAGGGGGTATGTATAACTCAGATTTGTTGCCAGTATCATGCCCTTCCCCGGGAAAGGACACGAGCTGCCGGAAGGTAGAGGATCTGGGCGACCACCGTGTTGAGGATGGATGTCGGGAGAACGATGGTGAACATCATCAGGCTGAAGAATGCGTACAGGCTTGTGGCAGTGAATGCCTTGTACAGCATACCTGGAGCAACCATCACGAGCACCATTACGATGGCAACAAATGTCAGTCCACTAACCACCGTTGCAATCAGAGTTGCTAATGCAGGCGCAAACTTGATCCTCTCTTTGGTTGCGAGGAAAACTCCGAGACAGACAATTGCACCGAGCGGTTCACTGATAAGGTTTGCAGGGGGAAAGAGCGAGTGGCTGATCAATGCACTGATGATACCACCGACAATACCTATCCCGAGAGCCTCCTTGAACCTGGGGGCGATGAGCATGATCGCGAGACAGTAAAAGATGATCACAAAGTTCGGTACAATCGGGGATGGTACGAGTGCGGTTGCAATCAGTCGTGCGATCGCTCCCACAGCAAGGAGAATTCCAACAATAGCAATATCCTGTGACTTCATTATTTTCACTCAATAATTATTTGATCTGATGGGTTCTGATGTGCGAACAAGGCTGGTGTTAGATAGCACGTGTTTCGACAACAAGATACATCTATGTATTTAGTTGTCCATTTTGACATTTATAGGTTCTCACATCTGTGCTTGAATAATTCCTCTGTAATCCTGTATTCTGATGGTCTGGGGAGTAAACTCGTCCTCGTAGAAGACAAAAACTCTCACAGGCTCCCCTTTGAGAAATGCTCTTATCCGTTGATCATAGATCTTTCTGACATTCTTCTCTCCAGTTCTTTCAAAAAGATAGATCAATGATCTGTAGAACCCGATCATCTGTCTGAGCCAACCTTCTTCGTATGATCTGGTCTCCCGGGCCAGGTCGATGCTTTCTTTCTCACTGATCGGATTATTATAATCGCCATGTTCATTCAGACCGCTGATCTGCCTGAATGATAATCTTCCCTTTTCATCAGGTTCACGATGGAGCATATACGGATAGACTCTACATATCGAGAATCGCTCGTTGTAGATTTGGCATCGTGTATCAACAAGGTGAACACAGGACCCGTCCGGATTGGTACGGAGGGCATACCCTGAAACATAAAAATCTCCTTTCTTGTCGCAGACTTCAAAAAAAGGTGCCGGGATGATCGCATCAGGGCATATCTCCTTTGCACGCCTGGTATCACGGTCAAGCAGGAAGACATGTCCGTTCTGTCCGGCAGTACAGCATAGCCCGCATCCTGTGCAGGAAAAACCAACTTCTCTGATTATCCTGGCAAGTTCCTCTTCAGGGAAATCAGAAAGGAGTTTGAGTTCTTCAGTAAACCTTATCAGTTCCCTGTTCAGGAAAGGATCTGTCATTTCTCATTCAGATGTGTGATACACAGGCTTATCTCTGGCGACAGTATCGGCTCCAGGTCCCCAATGTATAACCGTGATGGCTGCAGAAGAGAGATACATGCTCGAGACTTTTGATCTCTCAATAAAAATTCCCAAAGATGAGTATTCCTCAATCGCAGATCCTCTTAGCATCGGGACCGGTGAGCTGCAACGTGAGGTTCGTAAACGTGGAAAGTCAGTAATTATCGTCTTTGAAGGTTGGAGGGGCTCGGGGATATCACAGGTGATCAATAAAATCCTGCATGCATTTGATCCCCGTGGTGTCCGTGTATATGCAACCGATGAACCTAATGATGTAGAGCGGGACCACTCCCTGATGTGGCGTTTCTGGACAAAGGTTCCTCCATACGGTCAGATCGCGATTTTTGACAGGAGCTGGTATACCTCAATGCTTATTGAGCAGTTTGAGCGATCACGGATGGACGAAATACCATCTGATAGCATCTCTGACATCATTGGGTTTGAAGAGCAGATTGCTGGTGATGGTAACCTCATCATCAAATTTTTCCTCCACATCAGTAAACAGGAGCAGAAAAAGCGTCTGTCAGATTTGGAGGATGATCCCTTTACATATCAGGCACGGTACCTCCGGAGAGTAGAGGGTTTTTATCAGTATGGACAGTACCTGCCGGTCATCGAGAAGATGCTGATGAAGACTGATCTTCCTGCAAGTCCCTGGGTGATCGTCGAGGCTGAACAGATTAAGTACGCCCATGTGAAAGTGCTCAGAACTATCAACTCCATGATAGAGGGCTGGCTGGCAAATCTTGATGAAGTTTCAACAGAAAGTTCCCAGTATTTTGCAGTTCAGGGTGTCATGAAGAACATCGGTGAAACCTGCATTCTTGACACTGTCGATCTAACAAAATCTTACACCAAAGATGAGTATAAGCCGCTCATGGAGCAGTTACAGGAGGATCTCAAAAAGGTACAATTTGCAACATACCGGCAGGGTGTTCCGGTTGTCATCGTTTTTGAGGGGTGGGATGCGGCAGGGAAAGGTGGATGCATCATCAGACTCACCAACCCTCTCAACCCACGCGGGTATGTTGTGGAACCTATTGGGGCACCGAATGATTATGAGAAATTGCACCATTACCTCTGGAGATTTTACCCGAAATTCCCACGCAAAGGTCACATCACCATATTTGATCGTTCATGGTATGGCAGGGTTCTCGTAGAAAGGGTGGAGAAGTTCTGCCATGAGGATGAATGGCAGCGGGCATATCATGAGATCAATGCCATGGAAGAGCAACTGGCAAGAAACGGTGTTGTGATCATAAAGTTCTGGCTTCATATCGATCAGGACGAACAACTGAAGCGGTTCACTGAACGTGAAAACAGTGAGTACAAACGGTATAAAATAACTGATGAAGACTGGCGGAACCGGAAGAAGTGGGATGAGTATGAACTTGCAGTCAATACCATGATCCGCAAGACGAGTACGCCAGAGGCCCCATGGACAATCATTCCCGCTAACAACAAGTATTTCGCACGGATAATGACCATCAGAACAGTTATTGAAGCAATAGAAAAGAAGATAGAAGAGAATGGGTCACTCTGACCACTGAATTATTTCAGAACAGGATCTTGTGAAGATCCTGGCACCTTCTGCTCTCTTCTTCAAACCGATTGATTATCTCATGCAGTTCGGGCATGTCAAAATCGGTTTCAATGGTACCATCGGTTTTTATGGGGTAAATCCGTCCCAGTATTGTAATCAGACGCTTACCGATAAGCGTCCTGTGTCGTACCTGTGCGTACTCAGCGATGAGGGCAGGATCTCCACCTCGTGCAGTCGCCTGATCCACTTCCTTACGTATCATCTCTTTACGTTCCCTTACCCCTTCCACTGATTTTACAAGATCCGGAAGGCGTACTGGTTTTATCAGATAATCTTCGATCTGGTCCCCGTACCTTATGACATCCTTGATGGTGAGGCTTTTTCCTGTCTGCATAATGATGGGAACATTCCTGGTTGCCTCCTTATTCTTGATATGGGAGAGTGTCTCCCATCCGTCCATCGGTTTCATCATCACATCGAGGATGATAATGTCCGGGATGTCAGCATCGATCAGTTCTAGTGCTTCCTTCCCTGATATCGCTCCCCGAGCATCATACCCCTGCTGTTTCAGCGTCTCAACAAACGCCATCTTCAGCAGTGCTTCATCATCAATGTACAGGACTTTCAGACCGGTAGACATAACCCTCCTCTCTTCAGCACCGGATGTCATACCCCTGCAGCCCGGTGAAGATAGTATGATGTAGTGTGAGTCATTCTGATATCAGCTTTTTCTCGACATCCACATCTTTATCGTTGATCTCAATACCTGGTGCCTGACCTTCCTTCATGATAGCCTTTGTCTCGTCCTCGATTGACTTTACAACTTCGGCAATATGCTCAGCAGAGGGAATGTCTCCAAGAAGGCTTTCATCCAGGTTCACAGCCGTGGAATCGCTCTCATCCATCTCTTCAGTAGCACCAAGGAATTTGGCACCCTGACGAATCAGGCTTGAGATCTCGAACGGGAAGATGATCTTGGTTGCCTGACCTGCTGACATCGTCTTTAATGCGTCCAGGGAAAGGACGGTGATGGCACGTTTGTCCAGAGAACGTGCCCCGAGTGAGAGAACTCTCAGACCCTGAGCTTCACCCTGTGACCTCAAAATCTGGGACATCCTCTCACCATCAGCCTTCAGGATCTTGCTCTGCCGTTCTCCTTCTGCTTCGAGGATCATACTCTTCTTCAGTCCTTCAGCCTTCAGGATAGCAGATCTCTTCTCTCCATCAGCCCTGAGGATTGCTGCACGACGTTCTCGCTCAGCGGCGGTCTGCTCTGTCATTGCCTGCTTGACTGCACCGACCGGGTCAACCTCCTTGATCTCTACACGCTCAACCTTCACACCCCACTGATCAGTCTCGCGATCCAGGATATCCCTGAGCCGGGTGTTTATGGACTCACGGTTGTAGAGCACCTCGTCAAGCTCCATGTCACCGATGATACCACGCAATGATGTCTGTGCGAGTGCGACGGTTGCCATCCGATAGTTTGCAACCTCGAAGAATGCCTTTTCCGGATCGATAACCCTGATGTAAACGATTGCATCCACATTGGTTGGGGAGTTATCTTTGGTGATGACCTCCTGTGATGGGATGTCGATGACCAGTGTTCGGAGATCCAGCTTGACAACCTGAGTGATGAACGGAACCACCCAGCGGAACCCCTGGTTCATCCTGCCTATATACTGTCCCAGCCTGATCTGGAGTCCCTGTTCGTACGGCTGGATGATGACCACCCCCCGTGCGAAGATGATCAGAATGATGATGATCAGAACAATAGTGATAAACGTCTCAATAAATGCCATTATGCAATCTCCTCAACAACAATATGCACACCCTTCGAGGAGATAACTCTTATCCTTGCTCCTTCAGGAATTGTGCCCTTCTCTGCTTTTGCACTCCATACCTGACCTTCGATGGTTGCCTTTCCATCAAGTGACTGCTCATCAGCTGCCTTTGTGAGTATGCCTTCTTTTCCGATGAGTGAGTCCATGCTGATGGTGTAGGGTTTCTGATCTGCAGGGGTCATTCTGCTGTAGGCAAAAACCGTGGCAAGAGCAGCAGCAATTGCAATGCCAACTCCGACGAGGATGCCGATATTTGTGCTGAAGATATCTATGCCGAGCAGAAGTAGTATCCCGATGATGATCAGGACCGTCCCGGGAACTAACAGGAAAAATCCTGGAGAGAATACTTCAAGAGCAATAAGAAATGTGCCTGCAAGAATTACAAGCCATCCATATGACAATCCCTCAACGGCCATATGGAATATTCTGACTGCTGGAATCAAAAAGATGATGACTTAATGGGATCTGAGCATCGCGAGCTTGGCACCCCTGGGAACCCCGAGCTCTTCAGCAATGGGTTCACATTTGGCCGCCAACAGGTATGCTGTCGGTGGGAGGCCGGTCTCTTCTCGTAGGCTCTCATAGTTAGCCATTCCTTTTGATATGATGAGAGTGCAGGTGTCAAGTTCTTTCTGCACATGAGAAGGAAGCAAGTCAAACCTGATTCCAATCTCTGCTCCTGCCCCGTTTGTATAGACATGATCAGCGATTACATCAAGTCCGATATTCTTTGCTTCGGTCATGGTAGCATCATTGAGAATTGGAGCATCACGTACTACCACGGTGACATAGGATCCCTGATTCTTCAGGTATTCAATGAGCAACCTGTCAAATACAATTTCGCCGCAGTTGTCTGTAAGATACACAACGCGCCCGGCTAGAGGTAGAATCCTGTCTGTGTCATCGATCACCAGCCCTGATGCAAACTCATCCCTGAAGAATGAAATAAAATCTTCACTGATGGTGTGTCCCTTTACTCCATAATCGAAGATGTTTCCGATAACTGCCGCTGTGACCAGACTTTTGAAATCGATCAGGAGATGTCTAACAAGATCAAGTGCCTTTGACGCCTCAATGTTTGACTGTTCTTTGAGCCTGAGAAATGGATCGGTCGTTTCGAGCTGATAATACACAGACCGATGAAGCAGGCTTGCTACCACCGGATGGGTATATGGAGTCTCCTGGAGAAAGCCAAGGAGCTTCGTGGCGTGCTGCATGAGTGGCTCAAACTTTTCAGATGGCAGATCTACAAGTTCTGCTTCAAGCCGTACCCGTGATAACAGACAGTCAAAACAGCGATCATCATGATGCATGTAAACACCTTAAAAGAGGGTATGGGGCCATCGAGATTCGAACTCGAGTCAGAAGACCCCCAGTCTCCTAGGATGCCAGGCTACCCTATGGCCCCGAGTGCATACTATTTTCTCACATCTGGCATATGTATTTACCCGTTTTATTCTGTGCTGGTTAATATGCTATTTCAAGGCAGGGAACTCAATCTGGCTGAAATCCTCTTCACACCATACATGATTATACTCATCAGACATCTATGATGAAATTTCATCAAAATCTCTGCCTCTAAACCAGCACTACTTCCTGAAGAGCAAAAAAAGACAAAATATTATATATCTACGTCGGAGATTATACCGTAGTTACTGCATAATACGGGGCCCAGACATGCTCAAGGAGAAGATAGCCGGTATCATCGAGGATATCACGAAGGTAGGGGGGGTACGGCTCTGTGCACTCGTCTCGCGGGACGGGATAATGCTGGGTAAGCATGCCGCGGGTGATTTCAATGAGGCATGGTTTGCGGCAATGTGCGCAACTCTCCTCGCCTCGGCAGAGTCTGCGGCAGTTATCATTAAAGTCCAGTCTCCAGAGATGGTCACGATTCAGTCGTCTGACGGAACTCTGATCATCATGGGAGCAGGTGACAAGATCCTGCTTACCACTCTGATCGACCCGTCGGCAGATATGGCAACAGTTACTGCAACTCTCCGGGAGATTGCAGAGGATGTTGGGGGGAGTTTCTGATGGCCACCATAATGGTTATTGATGACAGTCCGTTCATCGTGGATATCTTTGTGACTATGCTTGAGCGGGGTGGCTACACAGTTTATTCTGCCAACAGTGGTCCTGAAGGGATTGAACTACTCAAGAGTGTGACGCCCGATCTCATCCTTCTGGATATTATGATGGAGCCAATGGACGGATGGGAAACCCTCGTTGCTATAAAGCAGAATTTTGCAACCAAGGATATCCCCGTCATGATGCTCACTGCCAAACAACTCACCCCTCAGGAGGCACAGGAGTACGGGATGTATATTGAGGATTATATCCTCAAACCAGTCACCCATTCCGAACTATACTCTGCGATTGAGGGAGTCATCAGCAGAAGACAGCAGATTCTTGACGATATGAGCAAGGCAAAGGATGGTGGATTCGAAGATGCACTAATCAACGAGTATGGTCGTCTGGTTAAAAGTGTCGAGATCACCAAGCGCCTTCTCAAGCTTCTCTCTGCAACGTATGATCTCTCGGATCCTTCAATGAAACTATCGGACGATATCAATATTGCAATCAGGAGTATGGAGACTAATCTGAAGTTCCAGGAGATGCGTGTCTCGCAGATCAGGGAGCAGTTCTCAGGTAAAACTGCCTGACCCTCTTTTCACAGTTATCTGTCCTGAATATTTTTGGTGCCGGGGCCAGTTTCTCCCTACAATATGAAGTAGATCAAGCACTAACCTCATGAACCATGTTTGATCTCGTATGTGTCAGATGTGGAGAATCATATCCCGCTGACACAGTTCTATATTCCTGCAGGAAATGCGGTCATCTTCTTGAGGTCAGGTATGATCTCGCATCCATCAATATCACCCGCAGGGACTGGCTCTCCCGTCCCCTTTCTGTATGGCGGTATCGGGAACTCCTTCCGGTGAAACGTGAGCCTGTCTCCCTGCATGAGGGAGGAACCCCGCTGTACCATCTGAAACGTATCGGTGAAGAGCTTGGAATGAAGGAACTTTATGCCAAGCATGAGGGGATGAATCCGTCAGGCTCTTTTAAGGACAGGGGTATGACCGTTGGTGTCTCCATGGCTCTTCAGCTAGGTATGAGCTCGGTTGCCTGCGCCAGCACTGGTAACACCTCAGCATCGCTTGCAGTTTACGGGGCAAAAGCAGGCATTCCTACCATTGTGCTTCTCCCAGCTGGCAAGGTGGCCCTTGGGAAGGTTGCCCAGGCTCTTATGCATGGAGCGCGGGTCATCTCGATCAAAGGGAACTTTGATCGTGCTCTTGAGATGGTTCGTGACCTCTGTGAAAGCAAGGGAATCTATCTGCTCAACTCGATAAATCCATACCGACTTGAGGGTCAGAAGACGATCGGGTTTGAGGTGATCGATCAGCTCGATGGGAAGGTGCCTGACCGGATGGTTCTTCCGGTTGGTAATGCTGGAAATATTTCTGCAGTCTATAAAGGTATTCAGGAACTGAAGGCCTTGGGTTTTGTTGACAAGATGCCGATGATGACCGGCATCCAGGCAGCAGGATCCCAGCCAGTTGTCAGGGCTATCCGGGAAGGTCTTCCTGAAGTGATCCCTGATGAGAACCCTGAGACCGTTGCAACTGCCATCAGGATCGGTGCTCCGGTAAATGCTGAAAAGGTTCTCACTGCGATCCGGGGAAGCGGCGGAACTGCAGACTCGGTAACCGATGATGAGATTCTCGCCATGCAGTGTGACCTCGCACGCAAGGAGGGTATCGGTGTAGAGCCTGCCTCAGCTGCGTCAGTAGCAGGTGTAAAGAAACTGGTCGAGTCAGGGGTAATCGACCGCGATGAGCAGGTGGTCTGCGTGGTCACCGGTCATCTCCTTAAGGACCCTGAAACGGTGATTAAACAGTGTGCCCCTCCAGTGGAATGCGAAGCAACACTCGAATCATTACTGGCTGCACTGCAGCTCTGATCCTGGTACTTCTGGCTATCCCGGTATCAGCTCTGAATGTCACATATCAGGTTGATGAGGACGGGACCAGGTACCATGCGGAAGCTACAGTAAACAACACGGATAGGTATGAGTTCATGCAGAGCGGAGCACTTGGTGAACAGGTCCCGCTCAAGGTGACCAACATCACCATCTTTCAGAATGGCATAAACACCACTTTCACTGAAGAGCGTGGTGGGATCAGGTTCCCTTCCGGGAATTACTCGATCAACTATGATGGCCAGATCTCAGGAAACACATTCCAGAGTCAACTCCCTGAACCTGGCTCGGTCTCAATCCTTCTTCCTGATCGATACAAAGTGGACAACCCACTACTGACCTCTATTCAGCCGAGCGGATCGCATGTGAACCGTAGTATGAACCAGACGATTGTCACCTGGGACAAGGCAAGATATTTTGATATCAGGTTTTATGATGCCAACCAGGAGAATCTGCTTGGAATTTTTACTCAGTTCTGGCTCATCATTGCCGTGATGCTTCTTCTTCCTTTTCTCTTCTCAAGGGGTCAGGGTTGATCCCCCTGAGTTTCTCCATGTGGTGCCGCAAAAAAACCCTTTGACCTTTGAGTAATGTGCGGCACCTCCTCCATTTCACTTTCACACATCCTCTTCATCTCCCCTTATTTTGTGGTTCAGATTGCTCATCTGAAAATAAGGCCGGATTTTCGTCTTTTTTCCTTGATCTAATTTGGCAAATTTCGCTTTATTTTGAATAATTATGGGTTTAATTTGCCAATTCTTCGCTCGGGCTATGCAAAATCTCCTCTGATGCCGCGCCTCTGTCAAAAACGGCATGATTTTGATTCTCTCGATTTTGCATCGAATTCAAAATTGCAGATCTGCCTTTTTTTTTTATTTTAAGGCAAAATCGAGATTTTTTGATTGCTTCGCTCAAAAATGGCTTAAATTTAAATTTGAGGGCCAAAAATTGCGGATTATCAATTTGGCATGTTTTGTACTGCACAAATCTTAAATGCTGAGGGATACACGTGATACAGTATACAGGAGACACAACCATGATAGACGTACTTGTTCCGACCAGAGAAGGAGTGGCAACCGTCCCTCCAAAGTCCGATCAGGAGACTATGGAAGAGTTTAAGGCCCGCAATGCATGGGGTCTTTACATGAGTGTGGATCTGAGAAACTGCAACCCTGAAAGCATCCGCGATGCAGGTAAGATCCGTGAGTTCGTAGTCGAACTCTGTGACCTGATCAAGATGAACCGGTTTGGTGAACCTCAGATCATCAACTTTGGACCCTGTGAGCGCGTGGCTGGTTTTTCTATGACACAACTCATAGAGACCTCATGCATCACCGCTCACTTTGCAAACGAGACGAACACCGCATATATTGATATATTCTCCTGCAAGGAGTATGCACCCCAACTCACAGCAGACTTCTGCCGCGAATTCTTCGGTGCAGACTCCATGGATGTTCACATCTCGTTCCGCAACTAATATCACCTCCCCTTTTCTTTTTTTAGACTCAAAAAAAGATACCTGCTGATGGCATATTGGCACCAGAAGATACATCAATTACAGGTTGTTTACAGCAACTGCAACCTTCTCGCCAAATGCCGCAGCTGCTGTAGGACCGCTCCCGGTGATTACCCGTCCGTCAACGACTACCGGGCTGCTTGTGAAGATTCCTCCACCCTTCCTGATCTCTTCAATTGCCTGGTCATCATTCCAGACAGTTGCCTTCTTATCTTTTAGAACTCCTGCCTGTCCCAGGACTGCAGGGGCAAGACAGATCGCACTTACGATGCTCCCCTGTTTGTCAAACTTCTGGACGAGATTGATTAGCGACCGGTTGTTCCAGAGATACTCGGGAGCGCCTCCGCCACCTACGATAACGATCCCTGAATACTGGCTGATATCGTCCTCATTGATATCGCTTATCGTGTGTTCAATAAGCATTTTCCCCCCCATCATCCCGACTGCAAGTCCACGGCTGGTTGAGATCACATCATAAGAGATACCTGCACGCTCCAGATAGTTAATCGGCTCAGTTAACTCTTCATCCCTGAAATTCCGGGGTGCAATTACAATGAGGACCTTCTTTTGACCTGTCATCTCTATCAGATCTGCAATGGGAGATGAACGGTAATAAGGTATCTGGGAAAAATTAGTGGATCGTTGAAGAAGCAATGATGGTGAACTGATTCTCAAGAAGGAGGCGGATTGCTTCTTCTACCTGATCGACACGCAGAATCAGCACTGCCCGTTCTTTTCCTGAATATGCATATGAGTACTCGATGTTGATCTTCGCATCTGCGAGTCTCGAGGCTATCTGATAGAGGCCACCGGGTACATCCTTCATTTCGACCCCGATTACATGGGTGAAGGCTACGTTGAATCCTAACTCGGTCAGTTTCTTGTGAGCGAGGTCCGGCTTGTCCACCAGTGCCCTGATGACACCAAACCCGTCTGCCTCGGCTATCGAGAATGCAAGGATATTTATTCCCTCTTCCTGGCATACCTTTGCCATTGCAGCAAGCCTGCCTGGTTTGTTCTCAGAGAAGAGCGAGATCTGCCTGATGATGTATTTTTCACAGTTCATTCACAACTTCCTCCTGTCAATTACTCTCTTTGCCTTTCCTTCAAATCTGGGCAGTGAACCTGCCTCTACCAGTTCCACCTTCACTGCCACATTCAGTGCATTGTGAAGGGCCCGCTCAACTTTTGATCTGACCTTCATCAGATCGGTGATCTTGTCAGAGAATGAATCCCCCGCAATCTCCACTTTGACGAGCATATCATCAAGGGCTCCGGTTCGGTCTACCTCTATCATGAACTGCTCGCCGATCTCCGGGATTCCAAGCAGGGTATGTTCTATCTGGGAGGGGAAGACATTAATTCCTCTGATGATCAGCATGTCATCAACCCTGCCGGTGAGCCGCTCAAGCCGAGGGGAAGTTCT
>CAZVAS010000034.1:12548-17769 GCA_964625165.1 uncultured Methanospirillum sp.
ACAGCTTTTCTGAGCAGGGTATCTTTCTTTATTGAGATGCCCATCTTCTCAGCGACCTCACCGATGTGGATCAGATAGGATGGAGTACAGGCAATCGCAGTCACCCGCAGGTCCCGCATCAGTTCCACCTGGCGTTCGGTGTTGCCAACTGATGTCGGTAGAACGGTTGCACCCACCCGTTCTGCTCCGTAATGGGCCCCGAGTCCTCCGGTAAAGAGTCCGTACCCGTAACTGATCTGCATCACATCTCCTCTGCCTATTCCGGCAGAGGCCAGACCACGTGCAACTGACTCGGCCCAGTTGTTGATGTCCTTCTGGGTATATCCGACAACTGTCGGCTTCCCGGTTGTGCCTGAAGAGACATGGTATCTGACCAGTTCTTCCTTGTCACTGATGATCAGACCATCAGGATAGTTATCCCTGAGATCCTTCTTCTCCATGAACGGAAGTTTTCTGATGTCATCAAGTGATGAGATGTCATCAGGGTGGACACCCGCTTCCTTCATCCGTTTCTGGTAGAAAGGAGAGAAGCTGTACACCCGGTAAACAAGCGTCTTGAGTAGTTTGAACTGGAGTCTTTTGAGGTCTTCAAGTGGCATCTCTTCAATTCGCGGATCCCAGCAGTGCATCAGAGTGCCTCCCGTTGATCAATAACACGCTTTGCCTTTCCTTCAAACCTGGGAAGTGTTCCGGGCTCAACAAGTCTGACAGTCGTCCTGAGTTCGAGAACATCTCTCAAAGTCTTTACCACCCGGTTCTGCAGATTCTTGAGATCAGCAAGTTCACCCTTGAAATATCCAGGTGCAACCTCCACATCGATCGTCATCTCATCCATATGGTTTACCCGGTTCACATATACCATGTAATGATTGCCTACCTCAGGTATCTCCAGGAGTACGTGCTCGATCTGGCTCGGGAAGACGTTGATCCCCCTGATGACCAGCATATCATCACTCCGTCCGGTAAACCTGGCAAGTTTTGGACCGCGTCCACATGGACACTCATCATCAAGAAGCATGGTGATGTCTCCGGTCCGGTACCTGACAAGCGGCATGGCCTCTTTGACAAGAGGAGTTACAACAAGTTCTCCCCTCTCTCCGGGACCGAGTTGTTCACCGGTCTTTGGATCGATGATCTCGACCAGGTAACTGTCGTGCCAGATGTGCAGACCGTTATGCTCCCTGCACTCAAAGGCAACACCTGGACCATACAGTTCACTCATTCCATAACTGTCGAATGCTTCAACCCCGAGCTTTTTCTCAAGATCCTGTCGCATCGCATCTGACCAGGGTTCTGCCCCGAACATCCCAACTTTCAGGCCCGAAAGATCAGCACTCATCTCCTCTGCTGCCTCGGCGAGGTGAAGGGCATAACTTGGGGTGCAATGGATGGCAGTAACCCCAAAGTCCTGGATCATCTCAATCTGCCGTCTTGTATTCCCTGTGGCACTGGGAATGGTGGTCATTCCGACCTTCTCTGAACCGTAATGAAACCCGAGACCCCCGGTGAACATCCCATAATTGACCATGTTCTGGAAGACGTCATCAGAGGTTAGGCCCACCATCGTCAGGTTACGGGCAATCAGGCTTGACCACGTATCAAGATCTCCTCTCGTATAGCCAACCACAGTCGGCTTTCCGGTAGTTCCCGATGTTGTATGGATCCTGACAACCTCACGTCTGGGAACCGCAAAAAAACCGAATGGGTACCCGGCCCTGAGGTCTGTCTTCCTGGTGAATGGAAGTTTCTGCAGATCTTCCAGACTCCTGATACTTCCTGGCCCTATTCCTGCTTCCCTGAATTTTTCTTTAAAAAAACCGATCTGCCCGCACCGTTCTACTGTCTCCCGCAGTCTTTTTAACTGAAGGGCCTGTAGGTCGGCCTGACTGATCGTCTCCATTGCTTTGTCCCAGAACATATCAGGCACCATATATCATACCCGCCACCAAGACCGGTGTCCGGAGTATCTGGCCTATTATTATGTTCAAAAACTCATAACCCTTGTTATTCTGTAACATGGGTTCAGATCCCGGCTGGTCAGGTACTTATTTATTCTGCATCGTGGATCAATCCACATGGAGGTTCTTGGTATCAACAGTAGTCCCCGTAAAAGAGGGAACACCGCCCGTCTTATGGCTGCTGTTCTCAAGGGTGCAGAAGACGGGGGGTGCGAAGTCACTGATATTACACTCTCTGATTACGAGATCAGATTCTGTTTTGGGTGTGAGGCATGTTACCGGACCGGGTCCTGTGTTCAGTCTGATGACTATGCAGATATTCTTGAGATGATCCTCTCATCTGACGGCATTGTGCTGGCCAGTCCGAATTATATCAATAATGTAACTGCACGAATGAAGGCGTTGTTTGACCGTATGGGTGACTGTGTTCACTGCCAAAGAATGGCGGGGAAGTATGGTGCAGCGGTGAGTACTGCCGGAGGGTCTGGAGCTGCTGATGTGGCAGAGTACCTGAACCATACGCTCTCACTGATGGGTGCTGATGTGATGGGGACAGCATCAGTAAATCTTTCAGAAGGCCAGGATGCCTTTAATCTTGCGATCAAAGAGAGTCATAACCTTGGAATAGCCCTTGCAGAAACGATCGAAACCGGGCGGGTATTCCCGGATCAAAAGGCAGGTCATGAGGAGATGATGAACCGGATGCGTGAACTTGTCAGTCTTCGGTCTGATGACTGGGCATATGAGTACGCATACTTCCGAGCAAAAAAGTGGTTATGATCAGGCTGTCTTTATATGTGCAACCGATTCCAGACCGAGCATCTCGATTGCCATCTCCTTCATCTTGAACTTCTGGATCTTTCCTGTTACACTCATCGGGACTGACTCAACAAAGGAGATGTACCTTGGGATCTTGTATCTTGCGATCTTTCCTGTGCAGTAATCGCGAACCTCCTGCTCGGTCATGGTGGTATCCTTTTCAAGTACGATCCAGGCCATTAACTCTTCACCGTACTTTTCATCAGGTACCCCGATAACATAAACGTCTGCGATCTTTTTGTGCTGATGCAGGAACTCCTCGATCTCACGCGGGTAGATGTTCTCACCACCACGGATCACCATGTCCTTGAGCCGTCCCTCGATGTGAACATATCCTTCCCTGTCAAAAGATCCAAGGTCACCGGTGTGTATCCACCCGTTTTCATCCTTGGTCTGCCGGGTTGCTGTAGGGTTGTTGTAGTAGCACCGCATTGCCATGTATCCTCTGGCACAGATCTCACCGATCTCTCCCATCTGCACGATCTTTTTGGTTTCAGGGTCGATGATCTTGAGTTCGGTGTGAGGGAATACACGTCCCACTGTGGTCACTCGTTTGTCTAGAGGATCCTTTGTGGTGGTCATAGTCACACCTGGTGAGGTCTCTGTCTGGCCATACACGATCACCACTTCTGACATGTGCATCTTGGTGGCCACCTCTTTCATCACCTCGATCGGACAGGGAGATCCTGCCATGATCCCTGTTCTGAGGGATCGTAGATCATACTTTGCAAAATCAGGATGCCGGAGTTCTGCGATGAACATCGTGGGTACTCCGTGAACAGCGGTGCATCGTTCTGCCTCAATCGTCTTGAGAACTGCTTCAGGATCAAATGTCGGGGCAGGTATAACCATGGTTGCACCGTTTGTGGCGCAGGCCATGTTGGAGAGGACCATTCCAAAGCAGTGATAGAATGGAACAGGGATACAGAGCCGATCTTTCTCTGTAAATCCCATTCCTTTCCCGATCATGTACCCATTGTTCATGACACCATGATGGGTGAGAACAACTCCCTTGGGATACCCCGTTGTTCCTGATGTATACTGGATATTGATAGGGTCATCGAAGGTAAGGGAGTCTGCACGTTCCTGTAATTCCTCAGGGCTGATCGATTCTCCGCGACTGAGCAGGTCACTCCAGCTGTACATTCCGTTGTAGGGGATCTCACCCATGAAGATTATTGTTTTGAGGAACGGGAACTTTTCCGAAAGGAGCCGTCCTGCCCGTGATTCGTATGCCTCCGGACAGGCCTCATAGAACATACCAACATAGTCTGATGTTTTGAACCGGCCCTGAAGGATGAGCAGTTTTATCTCTGATTGTTTCAGGCAGTACTCGAGCTCAAAGGTCCGGTATGACGGGTTGATATTCACCATGATCGCCCCGATCTTTGCGGTGGCAAACTGAACCATGGTCCATTCGGCATAGTTCATGGCCCAGATGCCGACCCTGTCACCTTTGTTAATATCCATTGCCATCAGGCCACGGGCAATCCGGTCAACCTCGTCCCTGAACTGACGATAGGTGAGACGAACATCCTGGAATGGCGCTACCAGTGCCTCAACATCAGGTTGCCTTGCACAGACCTGATCCAGCATCTCTCCTATGGTTGCTCCCATCAGCGGGAAGTCGGAAGTTCCGCATGAGTAACTCAACTCAGGCGCTTTTTGCTCAGCCATTACATAGTACTAAACTGTGTAGGGATTTATCCCTCGCGCAGGAGCCTGCACTACTGACTGATCATAAGTCTTAAGTGAGTTGATGAATTACCTATACGAGCACACGGGGTCGTGGCCTAGTCCGGCATGGCGATAGGCTCCAGCGGTCTTTGTATTCCGGCAGATGATGAAAAATGGGTCTTCTGATTCAGTGATGATCCGTTGGAGCACTGATGCTTGGGAGCATAACGGAGAGACCTGTCGATCGTGAGTTCAAATCTCACCGACCCCACGTTTTTAAAAATATTCTGAAGCTAGTGTAAACTTTCAATTCTCCACGATTAATCAAGTGGTTTTTTCTGGCGACAGGTGTCTTATAGATCATTCGCTGATATATACGCGGAAGGAATACAGATGTATCTCATAGGCGAAGCACTCATTGGTGACGGTGCTGAACTGGCCCACATTGACCTCATTATCGGTGATAAGAACGGTCCGGTCGGTACTGCATTTGCCAACTCACTCTCTCAGTTGTCAGCAGGACATACCCCGCTCCTCGCGGTTGTCAGGCCGAACCTGCTTACAAAGCCTGCAACACTGGTCATACCAAAGGTCACCCTGAAGTCGGGTGCCCAGGTTACCCAGATGTTCGGTCCGGTCCAGGCTGCAGTTGCCAAGGCGGTTGCAGACTGTGTTGAAGAAGGTGTCTTCGCCGGGCAGGATCTTAATGATCTGGTCATTCTGGCAAGTGCATTTCTGAGTCCGGAAGCAAAGGACTACAATAGGAT
>CAZVAS010000035.1:0-9806 GCA_964625165.1 uncultured Methanospirillum sp.
GGACCAATCTTTGAACCCGTCCTTTTTCAGGAGCACGGTGTGCCATCCAGAAGACAGACCAGAGACTGTGTAAGGTGTCTGGTACCCGGTATCTGTACTGTCAATGGAGATACCAGCTCCGGACGGGTTTGAAGCGAGAGAGATGCTTCCTCCGGTCTGGGTCAGCACGGCAAACACGGTGGTTGTCTGACCGCTTCTGATAGTGACGGGTATGTTGTAATTGGAATACCCACTCATCACAAGTTTGAGGTCATGGGTTCCAGGGCTCAGCGAAGTAAATGTCGCCTTGGTACTCCGCTGCATATCAGTTCCATCAATCCAGATGGCTGCCCCGGTCGGCTTTGAGGAGACTGTGAGAGAACCAGCCTGGGTTAGAACTGCTGCTACTGTTGTTGTCGCATTGGAGGTGATGGTTACATTCTGTGAATAATCCGAGTACCCAGCCTTCGTAAGTTTTAATTCATGAATTCCTGCAGAGATCCCGGATATGGTTGCCGGAGTCGTATACCCGGTATTTGCAGCATCTATCCATACCGCAGCCTTTGAAGGGCTGGAAGAGACCGTGAGATTCCCGGTTCCGGGAACCGGAGTGGGTGTTACGGTTACAGTGGGAGTCGGAGTGACGGTAGTTGTCGGGGTTGGTGTCACCGTTACTGTGGGAGTTGGGGTAGGGGTAGGCGGTACGGGCTTTAGGTGGAATACACTTACCGCGTAATGTTGCATATCTCCATATGATCCCCCCCATGTCATGGTATGGCTGGAGTAATCCCAGGTATCGTGAACAATGATCTGATCTGTTCCGGTATACCCTACACCGATCATGGTATGACCATTTAAATGGATAAGAACAGGATATCCTGAATTTATTTCGGATTTATACTGGCTGTAGGTAAAACCCTTGGTATTTCCATTATATCCTGATATATACTGGTTGTAATTTGTCAGTACAGAGTAGCCCCTTGACTCTGCAAAAAGTCTCATCCCATGAGTTCCATCGCGTTTTTTACTACCCTCTGATCCTTTATAGTCATAGAGGGGGGAACCATCAGTATTGTAGAAGAATCTCGTGCTCCCATCAGTATTCAACCAGTTCTGATACTGATTTGTGCCCATATAATCGCCAACACAGTTCTTTGTCCCATGTTCAGCCCATGAACCATAGTAGGGATCTACAGCAGAGCCATATGCTGAGTAATAATCATCAACATGACCTTTTATTGTCAGGTTGTCTATCCCTTTATGTGAGGCACTTAAGGGGCACTCCCCCTGTCCTTCTGAAGAATTCCCCCAGACTTTATTGGTAAGTGGAAATACTCCACCATCCGTCGGACCTACATAGAAATTAGGATACCCATTGCGGTCATAATATCCAAAATACATGGATGCTGAGGTTGGTGAACATCCATATGACCACAGAAGAGCAGGGACCTGACCAGTACTGAGAATGGTTGTCGAAGGATCAGATGCAGATGCTATATTCATATCCGTTATCCATCCCGGTGGTGGCAAACCAGGACCGGTTATGTATTCATCGATAAGACTTCCATTTTCAGAAATCTGACCCATGAAATAACTCTGGTTTGTAGAAGAATCTGCACCGACAACGGTACATATCAAAACCAGACTCAGGAGAGTCAAGGCAAGCAATCGGAAAGAAAGAAGAGACTGAATATTCATTGAGATTGTATTGTATACAACCATATAAATATTTTGGCGAATCGATACCTGATTCCCCTGATACACAGCAGATCCTTTACAGGTTACCGGGAGAAATCCGCCCGGACCTCATATGATCATTGTCGAGTTATCACTCAAATTCGGAAGATTTGCATCAGGTATCCATCCTGGCGGCGGAAGACCAGGTCCGGTCACCCACATATCGATACCCTTTCCATCTGGCAGTGGTTCATAGGATGTATTGTTGCCATTCCATCCTGAAGAATTAACACCAGAACAATTCAAAGCCGTAGCATTATTCAACAGAAACAGATGTGATTGGTTTGAGAGATTATCAGGAGAACAGACAATAGATGACCCGTTCGTAATATTCAAACAGATAAGAAGGAGTAACATAGCGACGAGCAACGAATGACTGACTACACTCATAACCATCCTCCATACACCTCGTACGATATGAATGTGATGCGTATCAGAGATTTCATATTGCTATTCATATTTATTCATGATCGATCAGTCTGTACATCTTATCAGGTATGTGAATCTCAAATCGTGCACCTGAACCAGGCTCTCCATTCTCCCTGATCGAGAGCCCAGTAATAGCCAGGATCTCACGTGAGAGGAAAAGACCAAGCCCTTTCTGTTCGCCATACCATTGCTCAAAGATCCGCTCTTTCAGATCTATCTCGATACCATTTCCGTTATCCTCAAACATCAGAAGACACTCACCGGGAATGATCTCATACCAGAGTTTTACTGCAGTTGCCGAATGGGCATACTTCAGTACGTTCTCAGCGAGGATGTAAAAGACCATCTCAAGGAGGGGATCAGCATAGATCTCAAGCCCCTCGACATGGATATCCCGATTATACTTAGAGAAGTCCAGATGTGAGATGGCATACAGAAACGTCTGTGAGACCTGATGCCAGACAGGGGGCTTAATCCCCATATCCTGATACATCTTTGCAAAATTGAGGGAGAGAAGAACCTTTTTAACTGCGTTTCGTTCATTATCAAGGAAATAGTTCTCTCTGGAATCAGTAACGATCTCCCGGTGCAGATCAAGAAACCCTGTCAATGAGAAGACATAGTTCTGGATGTCGCTGAAGACAACGTGGTTCAGAAGATTTAGTTTTTTCCGCGCCTCATTCAACGAGTTCTCAACGTTTTTCCGCTCGGTGATATCCCGTGCTGAGCCAAATATGAGATCTCCGGACGGGATTGATGACCATTCGATCCACCGATATGATCCATCCTTATGCCGATATCGGTTTACAAAATTTGATACCCGGTCAGTACATGCTTTTTTTCCGACTTCACGGGTTCGCTCCAGATCATCTGGATGAATAAACTCCAGATAATTGTGAGAAATGATATCAGAAAGCGGATATCCGAGAGAAGTTTCCCATTCAGGATTCATTCTGATAAACGTACCATCCCGTGAAAGAATACAGAGCAGATCAAGACTCAATGAGAAGAAACGGTCAAGTTCGTCCGTCCGCTCCCTTACCATCTCTTCAAGGTTCTTCTGATAGACATTCAGTTCCTCTTCTTTCTTCTTCCGTTCTCTGATCTGCTCCTCAAGCAGGATATTCTGTGCTTCCAACTGCTTCTGAAGCCGGTGAAGAGAGAGATGAGTCTGGACCCTAGCTAGAATCTCTTCAGGCTGGAATGGTTTTGAGATAAAATCAACACCACCGGCCTCAAACCCCCTGACCTTATCGGCTGGCTCCTCAAGAGAGCTGATGAAGATGACAGGCACTGAAGCAGTCTTTGGATCACCCTTGAGTTGTCTGCAGACCTCATATCCGTCCAGCTCAGGCATGATTACATCTAGTAAGATAAGGTCAGGAGTTTCAACACCAGCAGATCGAAGTGCAAGCCTCCCACTTGGAGCCGGACGGACCACAAATCCCGGCTTTGAAAGGATATCTGTGAGAAGTTTCAAACTTCCTGGTGAGTCATCGACCACGAGAATCTGGGCGATATCTTCTCTTTCATTTCCAGTCATGAGGCTTTCTCCATCCTCTCTACTTCTTCAAGCCTGCTTACAAGCCTGTCAAAATCCAGATTATCCGCAAGACCGGCAATGATTCTGCCAACATCTGGAAAATCATCCTGTATCTGCCCTATTACATTCTTTATCTCCACCCGATCCAATCGTATGACAGCAGTGGAGAGTGAAGTACGTAAAGCATTCGGGATGGTGAGGAGCATATCAGGAGTAAGTTCGGCCTGAAAACCCGTGCCTCTATCATCACTATCCTGGATAACCTCATACCCAACCTTGAGATATGATGCAATCATCTCGAATATCTCCTCTTCAAGGAATGGTTTCCTGACAAAATCATTAAATCCTGCATCAAGAATCCTCTTCCGTTCTTCTTCAAAGACTGAAGCAGTGAGGGCAACAATGACCATGTCTTTCCCTCCAGGAAGCAGTCGTATCTGCCTGGTCGCTTCAATCCCATCCATTTCAGGCATTCTGACATCCATCCAGATGAGATCAGGATGCCATGCCTCTGCTTCACGAACAGCCATTTTTCCATTCGACGCAGTTCTGACAGTGAAGCCGGTCTGTCTCAACAGTGTCTCAAGGAATACACGATTTTCTTCGTTATCCTCAACGATAAGCACCCGTGGCGAAGGCCCATCACTCTTGAGTCTGAGCACCACACCATGATTCTCGTGTGTACCAGATGCAGGGGCCGAAACTACCTTGACTGGTAGACAGAAGGAGAATGTACTTCCTGCACCAGGGTGGCTGACAACCGAAATGTCTCCCCCCATAAGCCTGATGTAATCCCTGCTGATAGCAAGACCAAGGCCTGTCCCGCTCTTTGACATCTTTCCGCTGCTTGTCTGTTCAAAGTACCTGAACAGGAGGTCCTGCTCCTCTTCAGCAATCCCAACACCGGTATCCTCGATAGAGATGCTGAGCACAACAGAATCTTCTCCCCTTTCTCTGCCCTCGAACCTTGTTACAACCCCGCCATGCTCGGTAAATTTTACTGCATTTCCCAGAAGATTAATCAGCACCTGCCTTAGTTTGCCTTCATCAGCAAGCACGTACCTGGGAATATCATCAAGACCAATGATCTGAAAGCGTAGCCCTTTCGCATTTGTCCGGACTCTGAACATATTCTCAAGGTCCCTGATCAGTTCATGGAGATCAAATGAGGTCTCTTCCAGGGTGACACGTCGTGCTTCTATCTTTGATATTTCAAGCACTTCGTTGATCAAGGCAAGCAGGTGGGTACCACTCCGGTTGATGATCTGCAGATATTCACGCTGCTCCGGGTTGAGTGACTGATCCCGCTGCATGAGCTGGGAGAAACCAAGGATAGCATTCATCGGGGTCCGGAGTTCATGGCTCATGTTGGCAAGGAACTCACTCTTTGCCTTATTTGCAGCCTCTGCCCTCTCCTTTGCAACAGCCAGTTCTGCAGTCCTGTCGATCACCTTCTGCTCAAGTGAGTCATGAGCTTCCTGTAGAAGACGTTCAGCCTCCTGGATTCTCTTTTGGGTCAGCCCCATCTCACCGAGCATCTCGGTCACTTTTCTCAGGAATGCCAGATTCTGATTCACCTGATCAGGTGTGAGGATAGGAACATCCTGAACTGCCTTCAGGTATTCATCCTCAGGGAACCCGTACTTTCGGCCCTGATCGCGGAAGAACTCAAGATCAGGGGGTTCAAGAAAGAACTGGCCGATGAAGATATTGGCAAGATGTCTTCCATCTATGATGATCGGGGTTGCAACATCCACGAGTCCGTTTGCGCACTTGTACATGTAGTATGGCTTTGCCTCCTCCATGTGTCCAAGGATCTTTACATCACTCTCTATGCACCCCTTCAGGGTCGTGGGGTGAACCCGGTGAAATTTGGTACAGACATCCATCCAGCCATTCCCGGTGAGAACAACCGAGTTGTTATCGATGATGCCGGTTGCAAACCTGCTGACCGAGTAGAGAAGATCCATGAGGCCCTGGAGCTCCTCAACGTCAATGAGATCGCTGAGTTGATAGTCCATAATATATGCCGGCTTCTTACATCCAGCCAGTCATCTGATCAGGGGGTTCCGGACTCATAACTGGCAGGAGCGGAGCTGATGAAGAGATTGAGGAGCACACTCATATTTAAGATGTTGTAAATGTCCCGGATGAGATAGAAAAAAGTAGGAGATGCAACCCCTTCAAGCAAATAGCATCCGGATCAACCAGATTTTTCAGAGGGAGATGAAGGGGGAGTTGCAGTCAGCCAGGGTCTCACTGCATCCTTATCAGGATACCAGTGTGGCACAAACCAGAGTGAATAAAACCGTGCCGCAGGGAAACGGTAGTACCCGTCCTGGTTGTGGTCAGTCACATCATACGGGTCTGCAAAGATGATCACATCATCCACAACGGTCTCGGTGCCCATGGTGTCATACCCGGTGACCACCATCCAGTGCCCTCCCCAGTCAGCCCAGCCAACGAGTGTGGGGATACCATCCTTCAGGTTCTTCTGAATCATCGCAAGATCTCCATCTCCATCGGTAGTACTGGAATGAACGGTCCATCCTTTGTCAGTAAACCATTTTGCCATCTGAACAACATTGATCCCATACACAGGAACGGCTCCCATTTCAGAAGCCATACTCATTTCGTCACCGGTTTTTCCATAATAGAGGAGGTTGTCAAGAGCAGCCACAGCTCCACATGTGATCTCGGTCGTCTGCTGCACTGAAGGAACTCTGATCAGAGTGAGGTTCTCGTCAGGAGATCCATTGATCGAGAACTGGGTATACCATTTCGAATCAGGATGATCACCAAGTCCATTGTAAGCAGCTGCTCCACCAGTGAGATCGGAGATATTCAGGCAGTATGCCTGTACTGTTCCGACTCCGGCACATAGTACGATCAGAAAGAGGAGAGTCCGGGGTTTCAGCATATAATTACCAATGATCACCTTGCAGATTAGTTTTCAGGTACCTAGCTGAGAAACCATTATCAGATCATACGGATGTGACTGATTTGATGATGATCCGTACAGTTGAAGAGGTGCTCCATGCAAGGGAGACGATGGAAGGGGCAGGGGTCAGACTTCACCGGGCTTTTGGGTATCACCAGATCCCCAGGTTTGATCCCTTCCTGATGCTTGACGACTTCAGGGGAGACAGGCCAGAAGACTATGTCAAAGGATTTCCATGGCATCCACATCGCGGGATTGAGACAGTCACCTATATGGTTGAAGGAAAGGTCGAGCATGGCGACAGTATGGGTAACGCCGGAACCATCGGGGCCGGCGCAGTCCAGTGGATGACAGCAGGGTCCGGAATCATTCACCAGGAGATGCCAAAACCTGTTAACGGGAAGATGGGGGGATTTCAGCTCTGGGTAAACCTACCTCGATCAGAGAAGATGAGGGACCCCAGGTACCAGGAGATCCCCGCAGAAGAGATACCAGTTATCTCCCCGGAACAGGGGGTTACAATCAGGATTATCGCAGGAACATATGCCGGAACAAAAGGACCGGTCAGGGAGATTGTTGCGGACCCGGACTACTTGGACATTTCACTCGAGGAGGGGAGAACGTTCCTGCATCAGGTTCCGCGTGGGTACACCGTCTTCTGTTACGTGTTTGCAGGCAAGGTGACCTGTGGGCCTGGAGGAACAGTGCTTGAAAACCGAAACCTTGCCCATCTCAGTGACGGTGATCATGTACAACTCAAGGCGACAGCCGGACCATGCCGGCTGCTCCTCTTATCAGGGAGGCCAATCAGGGAACCGATCGCATGGGGAGGCCCGATTGTGATGAACACACAGGATGAACTTGAACAGGCCTTCAGAGAGTACGAGGAGGGGACGTTTATCAAAGCCACAGGACATCATCCTTATTAATCATCCCGATGACCTCCTCCTCATGTCACTGACAGAGCTCATCCCCATCATTTTCATCGCGATCACCATAATCGGAGCGGCAGTTCAGATCTCACGGGAACGTCCGAGGGCTGACCATGCCCGGGCAGCAGAAATATTACTGAACTGGGCATTTCTAGTCATCATCGGCATCGGGGGAATCTGGGCGTTCATCGGCCATACCCTCTTTGCAGACCAGGTGGCAGAGAGCATAGGCTGGCCGGCAGGAAATCCGTTCCAGCAGGAGGTTGCCCTCGCTAACCTTCTCATCGGGGTGCTCGGGATCCTTGCTCTCCGTATCCCGGGAACATTCAGGATTGCACCCCTGATCGCATACGCGATATTCATGGTTGGTGCAGGCATCGTGCATATCTGGCAGATCGTCTCTGTCCACAACTTCTCAGTAAACAACGCAGGAATGATCCTCTGGATCGATATCTGTATGCCGATCGTGCTTATCATCCTCTTTCTGCTCACCGGATGGCTGCAGAAGCACAAGGCGCAGCCATCACTGTGTAGATAGCAAGGTTAGAACAACTCTACGTTTTTTCCGGACGCCTGCCAATTATCAGCATTACAGATCTGCATAGTTTTTACCCGGAGACGCAGACACTACTCACGGCTCACAATACTACAGAAGGGAATGAAAATCCCCCATGATCACGAAAATCCGTTCATGTATCACCCAGTTCTCCATCCCTGTTCTCACTGATCTCATCTTCTTTCTCGGCCCCTGTATCATGCTTGCTGTCTCAATAAGCGGCAGGGGTTTTCCAGAGGCCCTCAATGCCGGGACGCTCACGGGGTTCTCATTCCTCTGGCTCGCCATCCTTGTGCTGATCTACAAGTACTTCCTGGTCGAAGGCCTTGCCAGGTACACTCTCGCCAAGGGTGAGCACATCTTCGACGGGATGCACGGATTTCCAGGACCTGAAAACTGGGAGGTCTTCTTTATGGTCCTGATCTATGTGCTTGAGATGATCGGGTATGGAGGTCTTGCTCTCTTTTCAGCACAGTTTCTTCAGGAACTCATACCAATCACATATTCCCGGGAGATACTCGCCACCGTCACCCTGCTTGTCATCCTGCCACTATTAATAAGAAAGAACTTCTCGCTCTTTGAGAAACTGGTGCTCTTCTTTGCCACTGTAATGATCGGTGGAGTCATCTACACCTTTCTTGGCATCAGCCTCCCGCTCGAGGCCATGGGTGCCGGACTTATCCCATCTGCCTCACGCGAACAGGTAACCGAGATCATCCCCATTATGGGGGCAGTCGGGTCAGGTCTGAATCTTCTTATCTTCTCTATCTGGCTCAGGGAGAAGATCGGGCTTCGCCATGGAGCCTCGTTCTATGCAGAACAGATCAGAAATGTGAGGATCACTCAGGGAATCGCATTTCTCATCACCGGGCTGATGACGCTTGCCTTCTTCACGCTTGGATACTTCACCAAAGGTGGAGGAGATCTCTTTACCGGAGCGATTGCAGGATTGAACACACTCCCGTACGGGGCAGTGATATTCTTCTTCACAGGATATGTGATCCTCTTTGGGGTACTCATAACCGGGGCAGACGGGCGGGCTCGTGCAGTTGCCTCTATCCTCTGTTCAACAGCGGTTTCAAGTTGGAGTGAGAAGCGAACCTACCAGATCATCATTATCGGGTTTATCGGGCTCATGCTCTTCATCGTCTGGTCTGGTAACCCGAAGACCCTGCTCAGTTACACATCTGCCTTCGGTGCATTCATGTTTGCATTCACCGGGATCATGATGCTCTACCTGGATGCTCATCTCCCCAGGTACGCACGCGGGTCCAGACTCTGGTTTGTCATCATGACTGTTGGGACCTTTGCCTACCTGCTTATGGCCCTCTTCAGAGAGGAGGTTTTTTACGACATCGGCCTTCCTCTTGTGCAAAACCTGCTAGGTTTGCTCATTCTCCTGTACCTTGTCATCAGATCAGGTGTGATCACACCCATACTCGACCATAAGCCGGGACGTGGGGATATCTTTCTTTTCATACTCATCTTCTCAATACTCGGAATTTATGGCACCAGATCCAGTATCCTGATCGACTCTCTCCCGGTAAGTTTCGGCACCCTCATCCCCATCATGGCAGCCTTCCTTGGTGGCCCGGTTGCCGGAGTTGTTGTAGGGGCAGTGTCAGGAGTTGGGGGATACGGATCCCCAGGTTTTACATCACTACCCTGGTATGCTGCAGTTCTTCCCCC
>CAZVAS010000035.1:9906-13620 GCA_964625165.1 uncultured Methanospirillum sp.
CTCTTCACAGAGCAGGCGGACGAGACAGGGATTCCTCTTCTGAACAGGATTGCAGTACTTGGTGCAATCATATTCCTGCTCACCAGGTCCAGGACATTCCAGGACATCCTCATCAGTGCAACGACCATAACCGAGAGGATCTGGATTACCGTTATCTTCGGTCTCTTCTCGGCATACGGGTACCTTGAGGTAATATCACGGTGGGGAATCACGATCCAGTTCCCTGATCTCGGCCCTGCCATAGCCGGTATCCTTGGTGGTCCTTTCATCGGGGCATCTGCCGGAGTGCTGGGTGGAGGATATGCCCTCATCACCGGAGGGCCTGATCAGGCTGCAAGTGCTATTGTTACTATCCTGGCAGGGGTTCTCGCTGGTGTATGTGCACTCCTCTGGCGCCGGAATTTTACGTATCCGAGGGTGATCTCCATCGGTCTTCTCATCGGTTCACTCAGGTTTCTTCTTCTCCTCATCACCGGTGAGATCAACGATGGGAGATTCCTCGGCACCTTCATTCTCAATTTACTGCTCCCGGTATTCGGTCTGATCCTCTTCCAGTTCATCATCAGGGAAGAAACAGTATCATTTCTCTCAATAAGCAGGAGCGGAAACGCTGCCCAGGATCGTGTCCATGAGAAGAAGATGGCCATCCTCTCACATGAAACCATGGAGCGCCTGAGCAGCCTGTTCACCATCATCTCCGGCAGACTCCTCTCCCTTGAGTTTATCATGAGCCAGATCGGTGAGGAAGAGGTTGCCAAGAAGGTACGGACCCTCATAAGCACGGATCTCATCGATGATCTCCTCGAAGACTTTGGCAACTTCTCGAAACTTCACAAGGAAGGGGACAGGGATGATCTCGAACTGGCACTCAAGGCCGGGCAGATAACACGAAAACTGAACAGGATGATCAGGAGAGAGGGGCTTGACCGGATCATCAACCCGTCTCTTATCCGACGTGCAGAGCGGCTCTACCAGGATTATCTCTCCCTGCTCGAAGGGATGGAGCCTGCACCGGCAGAGGACAGGGTTGAACTCTCGAACTTTGTCAATTCAATCCTGACTGAACTGACCCGTGAGGCTGCTACCGACGAAGAGTTTCTTGAGGCTAGTGATGATCCTGATGCCTATATCAGGCTGCTCATAACCCGACTTGCTCATATTCCTATCTTTGAACGAGTTGCTCTCTCATATGATCAGGAGAAAGAACTCCCTGAGGTCTGTGTAGCCAGAGACCGGTTTGAAGATCTCGTCATCTCACTTCTTGAAAGCCTTGGAGTAGCAGGAGCAGAGAGTATCAGGATCACCGGACAACTGGAGAAGAATGCCGTATTGCTTACTCTGGACTGCCGGGGAGCCGGTTCAGGATGGCCACCGTCTCAGGAAAGCATGGCCTCCCTTTTTGAAGAATGCAGAATCAGTGGAGGTACAATCAGCCATACTAAGTCAGGTAACAGCCTTGTGATCACCATCAGCCTGACCCCGGCAACAGGAACTGAGGATGAGGGGAAGAGTATCACTATATAGGTGATTGACAGATCTGGATATCCATGGGAGTGAAGATTCAGCGGATCGCCGTGGTTACCTCAGGGGGCGATGCTCCCGGGATGAACGCCTGTATCAGGGCAGTTTACCGGGCCGGCGCTCATGCAGGGGTTGAGGTATACGGGATCCGGCGTGGATATACCGGGATGATCGAGGGAGACATCTACAAGATTGAACGCCGGGATGTAGGCAACATCATTCACCTGGGGGGGACAATGCTTGGAACCTCCCGCAGCGATGAGTTCAGAACTCCTGAGGGCAGGCAGAAGGCAGCAGACCGGTTGCTTGAGAACGGAATTGACGGGCTGATCCTTATAGGGGGGGACGGATCGTTTAAAGGTGGCAATTACCTTTCTGAAGAGACAGGAATCCCGGTCATTGCAATTCCCGGAACAATAGACAACGACATCCCAGGAACCGACTTCTCTATAGGGTTTGACACTGCCGTCAATATCGCACTCGAATCAATAGACAGGATCCGTGACACGGCAATCTCCCACGGGCGTCTCTTCTTCGTCGAGGTTATGGGCCACACCAGCAGTTTCATCGCTCTCGAGGCAGGAATTGCAGGTGGAGCCGCACACCTGGTCCTTCACGACGGTCATGAAGAGGTTGAAGAACTCTGTACACATCTTGAGACACTCTTTACCAGAGGAAAACATCATGCCATCGTTGTGATAGCAGAAGGCGATCAGCCGGGATGCAGCTTCGGAATTGCAAAGAAGGTGTCAAACAGGATAAAGATGGAGTCAAGAGTCTGTGTACTTGGCCACACCCAGCGTGGAGGCAGTCCCACATCACGAGACCGGGTGCTTGCCGCAAAACTCGGTGTTTGTGCAGTCAATGCATTGCTTAATGGTCAGGGAGGTGTGATGGCAGGAGAAGTGATGCGGGAGGTCGTCTTCCGTCCTATCAACGAGGTTGTCGGGAAACAACGCGAACCTGATCCACGTATGGCTGTTCTCTCCCAGATTCTCACCGGATACTAACTCTCTCACTCCCATAGAACTTCGGCTACGAATCATACATGAGTGAACCACGATGTCCGACCCTGAACTTTTTATTTTATATGTCGATGATGAAGCACTGCTTCTTGATATCACAAGTATATACCTCAAATCTCTCGGGCTCAAAGTGGACACTGCAGAATCAGGTAGACAGGCCCTCAAAAAGATCAACGAGACCAGGTATGATGCGATAGTATCAGACTACCAGATGCCTGAGATGGACGGGATAACCCTGCTTAAGGAGATACGAAGCATATACCCCGAGATCCCGTTCATCCTCTTCACCGGGAGGGGGCGTGAAGAGGTGGTCATCCAGGCGATAGAGTGTGGTGCAGACTTCTATCTCCAGAAAGGGGGCTCACCCCGTCCTCAGTACACCGAACTCTCCCACAAGATCAGAACCGCTGTCCATCAGCGAAGAGCAAGTGCTGCACTCAGGGAGAGTGAGGCACGGTTCAACCAGGTTGCACTGAGTGCAGGAGAGTGGATCTGGGAGGTCGAGGAGACCGGACTCTTCAGATACTGCAACTCTGCAGTGGATCAGATCCTCGGGTATAAACCGGAAGAACTGGTCGGGCAGAAGTATTTCTTTGACCTCTATGAACCGGATGTAAAAGAGGAACAGACGAAGACTGCGTTTGAGGCCATCCAGGGTATGCAGTCTATCAGAAACAGAATATTCCTTTATCAGCACAAAAACGGGCATAAGGTCATTCTGCAATCCAGTGGAACCCCTATGATCGGTGAGAACGGAAGTGTCACCGGGTACCGGGGTGTCCATATGGATGTTACAGCCCAGAAGAAGAGTGAAGAACTGGTCAGACTTCACGAAAAACGGCTGGTAAAAGCGCAGGAGATCGGAAAAACCGGAAACTGGGAGTATAACCTGAAGACCGGGCTCATCTGGGGGTCTGAAGGAGGTTTAAGGATCTTCGGGTACCATCGTCCTGCCGGAGAAATCTCCATTGAGGAGATCGAGAGTTGTATCATCGAACGTGAACGGGTTCACCAGGCACTTGTCGATCTGATCACCACCGGAACACCCTACAACCTTGAATATACCATCAACCCTGCTGATGGCTCAGCTCCAAAAACAATAGCTTCCATCGCCGGTATAGAGCCTGATGATGAGGGAGGGAGTAAGGTAGTTGGAGTCATCCAGGAT
>CAZVAS010000035.1:13720-17757 GCA_964625165.1 uncultured Methanospirillum sp.
CCGGCCATTGATGAGTACGGGCTCATCCCGGTCTTCAGAAAGGTATGGCTTACCGGAGAACCTGCGATATACCCTGCGAAGATCTACAGAGATGAGAATTACGAGAGATGGTACGAGAATTATGTATTCAAACTCTCATCTGGAGAGATTGTTGCTATATATAACGATGTAACCGAGCAGGTTGAGACGTCGGGAAAACTCGCCCAGAGTGAGAAACACTACCGGCTGCTTGCAGAGAACATGAAGGATGTCGTCTGGATCCTCGACCCTGACACTCTTATCTTCAGGTATGTCAGTCCTTCATCATACCTGCTCAGGGGGTACACACCCGAAGAGGTGATGGCCCTGCCTCTTGATAAGGCGCTTTCAGAGGATGATGCTGAAAATATTAAAAATCTTGTCAAGCAACGAAAACAGCGATTTTTTGCGGGAAATGACAAGAGGCAATATTATGTCGATGAAGCACAGCAGCACCGCAAAGACGGAACGATGATCTGGACCGAGATCACAACCAGTTATTACCTGAATGAAGACACAGGAAAACTCGAGATCCTGGGACTTTCACGTGATATTTCAGCAAGAAAGGAAATCGAGCATTCACTAGCAGAGAGTTATGAAAAGTACCAGGTTCTGTTTGAACTCGGGAGTGAGGCGATATTTCTCATAGACAATGAGACAGGAGATCTTCTAGAGGCAAATACAGAGGCTTCAGAGTTATATGGCTACACCCGTGAAGAACTTCTCAAAATGCGTAACACCGATCTCTCTGCAGAACCTGAGGATACCAGAAGAGTCACCTCAGAGACACCGGTGGGCAGTATTGTGATTCCCCTGCGGTTTCATAAACGAAAGAACGGTGAAGTATTCCCGGTTGAGATCACCGGGAGGTTCTTCACCTGGAAGGGAAGGCCTGTCCATGTGGCAGCAATACGTGACATCTCAGGGCGGAAACGATCAGAGGATGCACTCATCAGGGCAAACAGGCAGCTCTCGCTCCTCACCGACATTACACGCCATGACATCCTGAATGTGATCACCACGATATTCGGGTATCTTGAGTTGATGAGAGATGAGAACACCAACTCCAAGGTGGCAGAACAGATTGAGCATCTGAACCAGGCAGTTGGACGGATACAGGAGCAGATCGAGTTTACCCGTGTGTATCAGGATCTTGGTGCAACCCATCCCAGGTGGATCTCACTCTCACACCTGACACAGCATGAAAATCTTCGGGCAGGTCTTGAGATACAGACTGACGTTGACGGAATCGAGATCTATGCTGACCCGATGCTGGAGAAGGTCTTCACCAACCTGATCGATAACACAGTGCGATACGCAAAGAACGCAACTTCAGTCCAAATCTTATCCAGGATATCAGGGCCTGATGTGATTATAATCTACGAGGATAACGGTAGTGGTATCCCGGATGATGAGAAGGAGAAGATCTTTGAACGAGGGTATGGGCAGAACACCGGGCTCGGGCTCTTCCTGGTCAGGGAGATCCTGGCAATAACCGACATCACAATAGCAGAAACCGGACATGAGGGGTCAGGGGCACGGTTTGAACTCACGGTGCCGAAGGGAACCTACCGAATTCTGTCCAGATAGAGGGCAAATATACACTTGGAATCAGATTATTCCAACCCATTACAGGTTAGATCAGGATATCAACCAAAAAGTGGATGTTGCACCACATATGCATAAATATGTCCATCAACATACAATGATGTACATGAGAACCAAGATCATCCTTGATGAGAACGAGATCCCGAAGAAATGGTATAACATCCAGGCAGACTTCAAGACTCCTCTCGCTCCTCCGATGCATCCTCAGACTGGAAAGCCTGTCGGACCTGCAGATCTTGAGGTTATTTTTCCAAAGGAACTGATCAGACAGGAGATGTGTCAGGACCGGTACGTTGATATTCCACAGGAGGTCCGGGATATTCTGACGCTCTGGAGGCCGAGCCCGCTCTTCCGTGCACATAACCTCGAACGGATCCTGAAGACGCCGGCAAAGATCTACTACAAGTATGAGGGCGTCAGCCCGCCAGGTTCTCACAAGCCCAACACTGCAATAGCCCAGACTTATTACAATATGAAGGAGGGGATCGAGCGGATTGCAACTGAGACAGGTGCAGGCCAGTGGGGTTCGTCCCTTGCCTTTGCAACCCAGCTCTTCGGAATGGAATGTAAGGTGTACATGGTCAGGGGCAGTTATGACCAGAAACCGTACAGGAAGATGATGATGCAGGTCTGGGGTGCAGAGTGTGTGCCGTCGCCTTCACCAGACACCAACTCAGGCCGGGCAATCCTTGCAAAAGATCCGGATACACCAGGAAGTCTCGGGATCGCAATATCTGAAGCGGTCGAGGATGCAGCCACCCATGACAACACCAACTATGCACTCGGTAGTGTGCTCAACCATGTCTGCCTGCATCAGACCATCATCGGACAGGAGGCACAGAAGCAGCTCGCAATGGACGAAGCGACTGCAGATATCGTGATCGGGTCAGCAGGTGGAGGATCAAATTTTGCAGGTATCGCCTTCCCATTCGTGAAAGACAACATCGACAAGAAGACAGAGACCGAGATCATCGCGGTTGAACCTTCTGCCTGTCCCTCCCTTACAAAGGGACTCTATGCCTACGACTTTGGCGATGTCGCAGGTCTTACACCGATGATGAAGATGTTTACCCTCGGTCATGACTTCATTCCACCATCCATCCATGCAGGAGGGCTCAGATACCATGGAATGGCACCTCTCGTCTCCAAACTCCATGCAGATAACCTGATCACAGCAACATCAGTACACCAGAACCGGGTCTTTGAGGCGGCTGTGACCTTTGCCAGAGCCGAAGGAATCATCCCGGCACCCGAGGCTGCACACGCTATCAGGGTCGTCATCGACAAGGCTCTTGAGTGCAAGCAGACCGGAGAAGAGAAGACGATCCTCTTCAACAACACTGGCCACGGACACTTTGACCTCTCCAGTTACGAAGCCTACTTTGCCGGGACACTCCCTGACTATGAATACCCGGCAGAGCTCATAGCCGAATCGCTGAAGAAACTTCCGACTGTCGCATGAACAAGATCGGGTTTGTTGTAAACCCATATGCTGGGATGGGAGGGGCAGTCGGGCTGAAAGGTACCGATGGATGCATAGAAGAGGCACGCTCTCTCGGGGCAGAACCTCTCTCCCCATCCCGTGCAGTCAGATTTCTTGGCGGTTTAAACAGACAGGGATTCTTTTTTCTCTCCGCTGCCGGTAGCATGGGAGCAGACGAGCTCAAAGAGGCAGGAATAACCTCATACGAGATCGTCTACACCCCGACTTCTCCAGACACTGTAGCAGATGACACGAAAGCAGTATGTGAACTCATGATCAGGGAAGGTGTCAGGCTTATCGTATTCTGCGGCGGTGACGGGACGGCACGGGATGTTTTTTCGGTGACCGGAAAGGATATCCCGATTTTGGGTATCCCCGCCGGGGTGAAGATCTACTCAGGCGTTTTTGCCACCACACCGGACGCAGGAGCCCGTGTGCTCAACAGACTTGACGAGGCAAGCCTGACTGAAGCCGAGGTTGTGGATGTTGACGAGGAGCAGTACCGGGTCGGCGTTCTCACGACACGTCTCTTTGGTATTGCCACCATGCCCTACATTTCAGGGCTCTGCCAGTCATGTAAAGAGGTTTCGTTCGGTGACGAAACACGGATGCAGGATGATATCGCCAGATTCATCACCGGGATCATGCGGGATGATACCCTGTACCTGCTCGGTGCAGGATCCACCACAGGTGCCATAGCAACCAGGCTCGGCCTTGCCTCAACCCTGCTCGGTGTTGATGCCATTTATCAGGGAAAGATGGTAGGCACTGATCTAAACGAAGAGGCAATCCTCGAACTTCTTGAACAGCACGACAGCGCCAGGATCATTCTGAGCCCAATAGGAGCACAGGGATTTGTTCTCGGGCGAGGAAATCAGCAGATCAGTAGCAGAGTTCTCAAAAAAACCGGTACAAACGCATTGATCGT
>CAZVAS010000036.1:0-2285 GCA_964625165.1 uncultured Methanospirillum sp.
GTAAATATCTTTGATGATTCAAGGATTTTTAAAAATCTCTGTTCTGTTTCCATATTGTTGGCACAATACATCATCGTGGACCCGAGTGATGATACATTGATATCAGAACCGGTTGAGAGATTGCCGGCAGTAACGTTATAGGTTCCAAAAAACCGATTACACCCGGATTTGCCAAATATTTCATTCTTTTCTGTAAAGTTTACAAAAATATCTACACCAGTTATATCAGCAAGTGAGGTACCGTTCTCCGCTGTTATCTGTGTTATGTTCCATACACCGAGAAGAGCAGGACTCACCGTTGCACTCCCGTTCAGACCCGATAGAGTCCCGTTCTCCTCATTGGTAGCACTCACAGCCACCATGATAAAGAGGATCACAACTGTGAGCACCCCGACAGAAATGGATCTCATACAATTCGGTTGATGTAATGGTATATGAAATTATCCTTTGAGTAGATTGATAATATTGAGTATCCGTATTTATTTCGGCAAAATATCTGCCATACGTAATTTTACATACTCTTCATCCACTATCTGAACCATCAGGTTCTGCCTATGAGGAATCGCTAAAACCTATAAACCGGAGTATGTCACCATAGAGAGTAATGGATGTAGTAGACTCATCTGATCCTGTACAAATAGAAACCCAGATCTGGCCAGGTGAGACCGAACAGTTACTCCATGTAATCGACGAGGGATTATCTGGGAGAATACGCAATATCGCTATAATATCAGAATATCTTGCGGGGAGAGAAGAACTCATCTCAAAAGTTGAACATGTTCATGCAGGACGAACGAAACGAATTACTCTGACAGAAACACTGAGTGATCTCTCCATCATCTCATCCAATAATGACGCAGATATCATAATCCTAGAAAACTGCAGGTTTATCTTCAGCAGGATGATTAATGGTTTTCATCTTCTCGATGAACTTATCGAAATATTATCGAGAAAAGAGAAGATCTGGATAACAACGTGGAATATTCACACATGGCGATATCTCAAAGCAGTAAAGGATATCGGATCTCTTTTTGGAACACAGATTGAACTCAAACACAAGAGTGAATCTGATATACGGAACATCATCCTCTCAAATCAGCAGAGTTCACTCTTCTATATTATTGATCCCCCAGTCCCTCGAAGAATGGTGCTTATCCAGAAGAAGAAGACCGTCATAATCCCCATTATCAATAAAACAATAGAATTCTCCTACTATTTCCTTCGTCTGCGGTTGCTTGTTGCGATACTCAGGAATAAAAGTCAGGAACTCGAACCATCAGAACTCATTTTTGAGCGACTGTATCAGATATCGAATGGAAATCCTGGAATAGCCCTACAAATATGGCAACAGGCATGCGATGCCTGGGAGATTCGACTGAGTAGCCTGAGACCTCCTGTTCTGTCAGGAATTTCAGATCCAGATACCGCATATGTTCTCTCACTCATTATATCATACGAGGATGTGCTCATTTCTGACCTTACACAAGCACTTCCATCAGATATCCACCTGAATCTTATCATCTCAAAACTCAGGGACAAGGAACTTGTGACACTGAAAAATGGAAGGGTTCTGATCAAGCCAATCGCACTCACAGAAATTACCAAAGAACTGAAACGTCTCAGGATGGTGTGGTGAACATGGTTGAATCATCAGCAATTTTGCAGAACATCACAAATATATCCAAAATCGCTCCTGATGGAACTCTGCCCGGGCACATGCTCAGAACCATTATTGAACCATCCTGGTTGATATCAAGTTTTTTTGTACTTGTTATCGGGTACCTGATCGTGTTTGGAATGGATTTTTTCCTTCGCATCCTATCCGAGCAACTTGGAACCAGACGTCATATTCTCGCAATGGTTATCCCGGTCCTCAAGATCTTTGTGTATATCTGTATGGTATACGTGATCGTATCTCCGCTGTTCGATCTCGGATTTACCGAACTTGCGGTATTCTCCGGACTCATCGGAGCCGGACTCGGGTTCGGGCTCAAAGATCTCGTTGAGAATATTATAGCAGGCTTTGTCATCATTATTGAAAAACCATATCAGATTGGCGATAAAATTGCGATAAATGAACACTATGGGGAAGTTATTGATATCGGTATCATCCAGACTGTTATTGTCACCCCGGGAGATAGCAGGGTAACCATTCCGAATTATCTGACAGTTGTTAATGCAGTATCAAGTTCAAATTCAGGTTCTGCTGAAATGATGGTTGTGACCGATCTCTATCTCTCCTATGATGCAGATATCGATGAAGCGGTCCGGCTTCTCACCGAAGC
>CAZVAS010000036.1:2385-17347 GCA_964625165.1 uncultured Methanospirillum sp.
GGAACACCTCCCTGTGGTGATGCGGTGTTGATAACATAGGCAGTATCGGTGTTCTCAGACTGTAACCGTAACGATAACTGCTCCGGTGTTGCAGCATCCTGAAGGACGGTAAGAAGGGCTAATGCACCAATAGCCCGGTCTGCTCTCCGGAACATTCCTCCGGAAGCTGCCCCCATATTCAACTCAAGGAATAATTTCTCCCTGTTCATTCCGGTTGTGAGATAGATCAATCCTGCATATCCGATGCTTGCTACCGGAATGCTGCCATCATTTGGATTCCAGACTGTTACGGTTGTATAATTGGTCATCACCGGAGAATAATCATAGTTTCTCCCAAAGATCAACGTTCCATCTGACGTATACGGGCCCCATGCTGCAAATCCGGAGCAGCCGGTCCATCCCATGGCGACAAGGGGGATATATAACTCCATAACGTTGATCATCTGAATGTCTTCCAGAGAAAGATCGGAGGTCTCGGCGATACCATACATGATCTCCTTATACCTCTGTGGATATGCATTGAAGGTTGCCTGCCCCTGCTTCTGCATCCTTGGCACGGTAATGCCGGTTACGGTAACAAAATCTCTTTTTATTATTGCGTTAATTTCGGCAAGTTCTTGACGGTAGAGTGCCCCGTACTGCCTCCCCATCTCCCGATAATTACCATGGAGTTCAGTAATGACAAGTCCGTTTTTTTCATACCGTTTACCATTTTCGAACGTCTCTATAGGGATCATAATAATCTAGTGTAAGAATCCAGGAGCGGTTTCTGATTTGCACGGTTCAGAGCAGAGATAAGAACAGGGTTTTCTGAAAAATTAATGCTTATTATTCCCTGTGTGCATGAGATATATCGCTCCGGCGAGACAGAGGATCGAGACCGGCAGGACGATTGCTTTCCAGTCCAGGTGTTCTCCATTCACGATTGAGATCTCAAGGAACTGCACAAAGAGAATGGTTATGACTACCTGGGTGAGGTAAAGTTTCAACTGTGCGATACTTTCTATCTTGATCCATGACGGATACTGATCAGCCTGCACGAAGGCACTATTGACAAACAGGGTATATATCCCGAATGAGAAGATGAGGAGAATGAGGGCAAACAGGAAGCAGTCTATCGCGTTTATTACGAGAATCACAATCCCCGAGGTTACAGACTCCGGTCCATGGGCTTCTATAAGGAGTTGAACCGATTTTCCACTGAGCAGCATTACGCCCAAGGCACCTGCGATCTTCAGGGCACCAAGGACGAAGAGAAGAACGGCACCGATAAAGGAGGAGATTACGGCAATGATACTGATGTACCTGAGTGAAAGAAACGCCTTGATGAGGTCCATAGATGAAAGTATGTTGAGATCGCTTCTATATTAGAATACCTGTTTGTAGTACAGACGTGTTACTGCGTTACTCTGGAAAAATGGAAAACAAAGAGAAGTGATCTCTGGTTTATCATTCATTTGACAGAGTCCTTATAAGTGGATTAGTACTGCAACGGATGGAACCCCCTACCGCGTTATGTGTTCCGAATGGGATCCGATATACTGTAATTCCTTCATTCTCCAACGCTTCCTGTATCACAGTTCCGGAAAAATGCTCATTATACCCAAGGATATAATGAGTTTCATCAAGAGGAAGCCCGTTTGCAGCAAGTCTTCGAGCCTGGTCCAGCGTTACTGTGATCTGTTTCCAATCCTTAAACCAAGATGGTATTCCATCTGAAAAGGCTTCAGGGCAGACAATAACAACTCCTCTTTTTGGAATTGATAACGCTACATCGAGATGAAGGAGCGTTTCCGGCAGAGCGATCTGTTCAACATCATACCCGAAGGGCTCAAGATATGCCTTCAACCAACGGTATCCAAGTTCACTGGATCCTGTTGTTTTATTCAGTGATGTTCCGACGAAAATTTTCTTCCCAAGGACAATTACATCCCCCCCTTCCAGTGCAGGAAAGGCTGTTTTGTCAAAATTTCCGTCCTTGATCATACGGGAATAGTCAAGAGAAGGCATCGAAATCCATTGAGCATTCGATCCCATAAGGCGATCAAGGAACAGGTTTTTCAGACCAAGGATATCACACCGACGGTACAGAGAACCCATGGCACATTCAATTACATGGTTTCCGATAACCAGAAACGGATCACGGGTAAACTGCTGCGAAACACCTGAAAGACGGAGAAAATCCTCTCCAAAATTCAAGATGGCCCTCTCTTTCGTGACCGTATCAGGCCTGTGGACAATAATATTGTGTTTGTGGAGGATACGAATTAATTCCTGGTTTTCTTCCTCCATGGAATCATATTGTCCTGTCTCCTCTGAATCTTTATACGAATTGGCAACAATTTTTTGAGCTTCATCTTCCGGGAGAATGTTCAACGCTTCCTGCACCCAAGGGGCCTTGGTGATATCAGGATAGATGATGTTAGGAATTCCAACGATTACCTCCTTGAGGGTCCCGTATTCAAAATCAACCTGGACATCTAGATTCTTGTTACTCATACAAATTTTTCCCTGAATGGTTTTGCTCGTTTAGAATACTAATCCGAAGAGGTTCTACTTACGTTGTCTTACAATAATGTGGTTGTATAACCGGTTCTCATCACCGGTCATGGAGTTGAATTTCGCTGAGCGATCTCACTCCCAACCACCAGAAGCCCGGATGCCATGACCTCTGTTTCAACACCCTGAACAGACATCCGATATTCTCCGGGTGATAGGCGATCTGGTGGAATGGTAAATGAAAATATTCGTGTTCCATTCGGGGTATCCTGAACCTTTGTCGATTCTGAATACCCAGATGATTTACTCCTGTCGTTCTTGTTGGTTGGTCCAAAGGAATTATCAGATACCTCCAGAAGAAGACGCTTTCCCACTCCAAGGTTTGTAGTTCCGGAGATTTCCATCGGTTTACCTGCTACCTGTTGATATGATGCAGCATCAATGGTGATCTTCGGATTTGTTACCCTGATATCCCATCGTGAGTACTGATCACCAATATTTGGACTTTCAAGGGCGCTTATCAATGCATTTGCGGCATCCGGCCCTTTCAGAGATCCCGGTCCGCCGATCCTGAAGATCGGTGCACCTTCATAGGGATACCGTCCGAGCACTAACTCACGCTTAGCATCTGGCCAGATACCATATTGACCATTCGACATGGGGTGTTGGATGATCACAACATATTGACCTGGTTCCATACTGCTGGTCTGACGATCCGTTATCTTATATTCGAATTGTCCGTCCCGCTCTACTGATTCCTCATCATACCAGAAGAAATTCTTTCCAAATATCCAGATTGCTACCTTCTTCCCAGCTGCTCCTGAACTCTTCCCTGAAATACTGAGAGAATCACCTTTTGCAACCTCGTTCTCCTGTGGTTTTGCAGATATTACTGGTTTTTGCAGAGTGAGAGAGATAGTCTGGTATGGTATTGAGTTCAGGTTGTTACGGCTTACCGGAGATGGGACTGCAAATATTGTATACGTTCCAGCATCGAGGCCAAGTTCTCCAGTGTAGAGTGTGTAGTTCCAGGTTTCACAGTCCCCGGATGCTATTGTGAATGTTGATGGATCCCCGGTCCTGACTTCTGTTTTTGGATCGGTGAGTTTCCCTCCGCCTGATGGAAGGTTTGGTCCTGTGATGAATAAGTAAGTGTCACAAGACTCAGTATTCGTTCCTGAAAGCCTGACTTCTTCCCCGATGGTATATGTTGATTGAGGTGCCGTCACTTTCATTGAACCCTTGACGACAGATACTGATACCTCATCACTTTTTTTCTGAGACCCGGTATCAGACCCACTTTCAATCTTAATGGTATATTTTGCCTCTGCTGTCTGTTCGTTTGTTCTCAGTTCAACAGTTCTGATTCCATTTCTGTCAGGAGTCACTTCTGCGTAGTATTTTACACCCTTATATGGCTCTTTAGGAACGAGATCTATGAGCCGTTTCCCATTTCCGGAAGAGGGCATATAGGATCCTATGGAGTAAGGTCCTTCTGGATTGTCCTGTTTTACTCCATCCTGGGCAAAGAGGATCATTGGCGGTTGATCCCCGGGGCCTCCACTTTTATTCGGAGCGTTTACCCAGAGATATACCGGCACTCCGGAGTTTCCGGTAATAGTTACCGTAAAGGAATTGCCTCTGGTCACACTGTCAGAACTACTTACTATTTTGGTAATATCTGAACCGATTGTGACTGATGCACTATTGATGATGAACGGCCGATCTACGGTTTTCAGGTTATCATCGATTCGGTTGAAGGTTAATTTCGGTTTTATGGTGTATGTACCTGCTGAGTAGAGTATCCCCTCTCCATTTCTGGCGCCTGTGTCCCACCCCCCAGTTGACCCTGACGGAAATGTGGGCAGGCTTCCCTGAGGAATAAGTTTATTTAGGGAAATAGACCCTCCGTTTTTGGTCTCGATTCCTGACAAAGTTCCTCCATGTGGAGTTGTAATCTGGAGATCTATTATGGAATCTGTTTGCGGATTGAACCCGGGTCTTTGACTTATTATCCCTGTGTTGGTATCCACCTGAATCAACAAGGGAGTTCCTCTGATTACATTTCCTGTTGATACATCCTCCTGAGTATCAAACCGAAGAATCCGGAGAGTAACACGGGGTTCACGAACATTAAATGCGATTGAACCCGGAGTTCCTGTTTTGCTGTTCCACTGGTACCATGATCCAGTCCGGTCCATAAAAAGAGATGGAGTAACTGAGAATAGAGCATCTCCAATCTGGCGGGTATCGAGTGGTACATCTCTTCCTGGCGAGGATCCGGGAGGGAAATACGCAATTGAGTCATAGGGTGAGGGAACTGCATCTTTGATATTCAACCCATCTTCTCCAATGAACACATCCCCGCCAGCTTGAACTGTTGTCGTCTCTGCAAGGATAGGTGTAATGAAAAGTAGCAATAGAAGGAAGATGAGTTGTGTAAATTTCATATGAGGTAATCGTACCAGTACGGTATGATTCTTTGCATGAATTGATTAACCTCGAATATGAATTCTAAATTTGAAAAAATTTTAGATTTATGAGTCTTTGAAAAGTATGATCAATATTCTAAATTGGTGATCCCAGACGTGAGTAGACTCAATAGAGGATTATCATTTAGAGAATGGATTTCTCACTCTATTTTCAGTTAGTCACTTCTTTAGAGGATGGATATCTCCATGTACCGGCAGGAACAATCATCTCAAACCGAACGCCTGTTCCTGGAGTTCCATTCTCGATAATTGATATCCCGGTGATCGAGAGTATCTCTCTGATCAGAAAGAGTCCAAGCCCGGTATTCTTACCAAAACCCTTCTCAAATGCCTTCTCTTTCTCTTCAGTGATGATTCCCCCTCCGTCATCTTCGTAGCATATCACCATCGTTCCTGACTCCTCATGGCTGAAAAGAGAGATCTGAGTCAGGTTCTTTCCATGCCTGACAGAGTTCTCAACCAGGTTGTAGATCACCTTCTCGAGCATATTATCTGCATATATCTCAATGCCCTTCAGATCCAGGGTTACCCGAATCCCGGAGAGTAATCCCTGGATTGATCTGAACATAAACAGTCGTTCTACCACCTGCCACGAGGGGGCCGTCTCGCCTAAATCCTGGTATTGTCCGGTAAATTCGATGAGATTCCTGATCTCTTCTGAAGATTGCCGGATAGCATTCAGTTTACGTTGGAAGTCAGGATCGTGTACATCTTCCAGTAACATATCAGAATACACTGAGGTTACCATGATCCGGTTGAGAATATCATGCCTCGTAACGCTGGAGAGGATCTTCAGTTTATTGTTGACCTGTGAGATGGCCTCATGTGCTTTTCGAATCTCATCGATGTCATGAATCTGGATGATGAAACACGATTCGGTATTGATAATGATTCTTGAGATGGTTACCTCTGCAATAAATGGAGAACCTGTCCTGTTTACCAGTTCCATCTCCATGAGGGAGGCATGAGAATTATTCTCGCTCTTCTCGAGAAGATCTTCTATTGCTTTCTTTTGTAGTCTGATACCAAGGTCATCAACATTTTTTCCATGGACATCAGTATGTGAATATTTGAAGTACTTTTCAAATCCCCGGTTGACCTCGATGATCTGAAATGATGAGTCCAGGATAAGGACCGGATCTGGCGTTTTTTCAAAGATTGAAACAAACTTCTCCTCATTTTCCCGTAGTGCCTGTTCCATCTGTTTTCGAAGGGTTATATCACTCATCAAAAGAAGAATTGCCGGATTCTGACGATACTGGATCTGAGTTCCTTTGATGATAACCGATCTTCGCTTCGTATCACGGCAGAGAAGATCTGCCTCATATACCGGGGCTATTTGACCCTCTATCCGGGAAGATACAATCTCCTCACTCTTGCTCCTGAATTCATCAGCAATGTATGAAAACACCGGCTGAGATTCGAGATCATCAAACGAGTATCCGAGTGCTGCAGTCAATGCCGGATTGACATAGAGAATTTTTTTGTCATACCCGTATACTGCAATATAATCCGGAAGGTTCTCAATCAGTCCACGGTTGAATGATTCACTCTCTTTCAGAGCCTCTTCATATCGCTTTCGTTCAGTGATATCTAAAAAGGCCCCGATTAATCCCTCTACATTGTTTGATATCGTTAATATCGGTGCTTTATAGAAGATAACATCATGAACAGACCCATCATGATATCGAATTGTGGTTTCGTACTGCTGTCGATGTGGCTTTTGGAACACCTGGAGATCTGCTTGATAGAATACATCTGCCATGCCTTTAGGCCAGAGCTCATACACTGATCTTCCGATAATCTTGTCGCGAGGTTGGCCATAATATCTTTCAAACTCGGTATTACATCCGGTATAAATTCCCTTGATATCCTTATAGAAAATGGGAATTGGCAGAGTATCCATAAGATCCTGCAAGAATCGGGATTGATTCTGAATCTCCTCGGTTCGTAGCTTCAACTCCTCATTTGCTTTGAAGAGTGCCCTCTCGGCCTGCTTTCTCTCAGAAATGTTACGTACTGATGCAAGAATTGCAGGACGATTCTCGAATTCAATCCTCGTTAAAAAGAATTCAGCATCAAATGTTTCTTTATCAAGCGGACATATTGATCTCCCCTCGAATAATGCATCCTCTCCTGAAAATACCGATCTCCAGTACGATTGAAGCATATCGACCGGGGTATCAGGATGTGAATAATCTTTGACGTTTGGGAATTGCGCAATTACGGTTTTATCTGGTATGTGATAGATCTTGAGCATCTGCTCATTTACTTCAAGAATGTTCCCGTCTTCATCATGCACAAATACCGCATCATGCATACTGTCAAGAATTGTTCGGAGGGTTGATTCAGACCGTTTCAATGCCTGTTCAAATTTTAACCGTTCAGATATCTCGTCATGGAGGTGAACATTTATTGATTTAAGTTCTTCATTCGATTCTGCGAGCAGTATCCTCGTGGATTCAAGTTCGCTGATATCATGGAAGGTGAGAACAGTACCCCGTATCTCTGAATCATTATCAGAGATAACGGATTTTTTTATTGAATATGACTCCTTTCCTTCCCTTCGTTCAAGAGAGAAGACCTGGTCTTTTTTGCTATCCCAATCTGAGTTTGTGATTATTGAGAGTAATTCCGGCCACTTTGAGAATACTCTCCTAAAATCTACTCCGATCGAATCTTTCGGTTCGATATTGAACACCCTGGCCAGGGATGGATTCATATCAAGAATCAATCCATCAGATGAAAGGATGATAAATGGATCGTTTATCTGTTCAAGAACATGATTCCTTGCCATCGGAAGAAAATCAAGGGAATGATATCTGAAGATCGCCAGGGCGAAAAAAAATCCGATCAGAAGAAATGGAACTGGAAGATTATACACCCAGGGAGGGATGAATCCAGTCAGATAAATGAGATTCCAGAAAGCAAGAATAAAGATACCGATAATGAGGCATGTGTTTCCTTTCTGGTGTCTTTTGGGGTGAAAATAAACCGTATTAACGAGAATAAAAAGGCTTCCGACTTCAAAAATCGCACCATTAATCAGATGAATATAAGCCCAGGTACCATATTCATAATCTAATGTTGGCATCAGACCCTGTGTATTGATGAAAAAATCATACATCAGAAGATGTTGAAACTGAGGATTCCATGCAAAAAAGACTGTGATGGCAGGAATGATAAAGGGAAGAATGGCCCATCGGCTTTTGAAAAAGTTCTTATGATCAGTATAGTGCCAGGCAAGAATAAAACAAAAAACCGGAACTACTGCATAGGGTAGATACGCAATCTGCTCAAGAAATATCCATTCATCCAAGTTTTGAGTAAACGAAAAACAGGAATAGTCCAATGCCCAGATGATGAACAAAACCATGAGAGTTTGAAACGGAAAAATGGCAGGATTACTCCTGATCTTTCTGCTCCAGATCAGAAGCCAGCAAAAAACTGCTATTGATATGAAATATATGAGAGAATATGTGGTCGTGAAAAAATCATGCTGGACCATACGTGTGTACTAGATCGCATTTTAACTATAATTCTTCTCGCTCTGGGTAAATAGGCAGTAAAAAATCCCACCTTTACCCTCTCAAATAACCACGTTCTGGTTTTCACATGAATATCATATCAGAACATTAATAATAACTCAAAAATAAAAGCCTTCCAATTGTACCTGATGGATGTAGATGTACAATGGTGGGGAAGAGATGGACATATTTTTGGGGAGAAATAATTGCAACTATGACATAACATTCGAGGAAAAGCGACAGCACCTGATCATTTTACCAAAAACCACTATGCTACCTGAGCAGCCGGGTATTGTTGCACTTCTCTGGAATACATGTGATACTGCTCTCATTTCTAAAATCTCGAAAGCGCAATGGAGTCCTGAGATGCGGAGATCCGATCACGGAAGTGCCCTATGAACTATCTGAGGATCCTTGTCCTTTTTGCGTGTCTGTTTGTATTCTGCTCGTTTCCATGCGGAGCGATACCGGGGCCGATAAAAGAGGGAATCAGTGCGGCTGGATTCGAGTTACGCGGGGATGGTATCTCTTCTATCATGTTACCACCGGGATCAAACGATTCTCATATACGTGAATCAGATGTTGCTGTTCACCAGATCACCGGAGAAGAGCATCACACCGGGATCAGCCAGGTATTGCCCACTGGGCAGGGGCAACCTGCCCCTCTCTCACGACTGTCTGCCGCTGAGATTGAGCGGGTTCAATCTTCTAAAGCAGGGCTGGCAGAGACCGGAATGAAAACCCTGGGCGATGCCGTAGTACTGGTTCCTGTCACTCCAAGTCCGGTGGGCTGTGGGTATGCATACCAGTATCCCGGAACTGACACCGATTACTGGATCTATGCTCCAGGAACCTACACCCCGGGATCTGATATATCCGCAATGAATCCCTTTGTCATCACCGTTACTGCTCCAGATGTATCTCTGGATGGGAACGGTCATACCATCACGGGAACCGGAACCGGGACCGGGATAATGCTCTTAAATTCAACCATCTCCATCGCTAACGTCTCCAGAATCTCCGGATTTGACCGCGGGCTTAACAGCACCGGAATGGGTACGACGATCAGGAATAGTTCTTTTACCGGCAATACCGTCGGGGTTGAGACGAAAGGCAACTCAACGCTCATCACCGGTATAACTGCTGATGGTAATACAAACAGTGGTATCTTTGCTTTCGGATCGAACACCTCCATTCATGATTCGGTTACCAGTAACAACCAGAATATTGGTATGTTAACCTATGATGGTGCGAATATGAGTATCAGGAACAACATTGTTGAAAACAATACATATGGATCACTGGTGATACTCGGGCCGAAAAACGATATCAGCAACAATACTATACGGAACAATGGAGATGGGATCGAATCGGTAGAAGATGGGATGGTGATAACGAACAATCACGTTTCTTCGAACGAGTACGACGGAATCTGGTCATATGGTGATGATGCCATCATATCAGGCAATATGATATCTGGCAGTGCAAAGAGAGGCATTTATTCTCTCGGTGCAAGAGCAATTATCAGGAACAATTCACTGGATACCAATCCGGAAGGTCTTAACGTAACCGGAAATAACTCAATTATTATCGCAAATGTCGTCCTGAACAGCACTGATACCGGTATTATGATACGTGGGTTAAACTCCACGGTTTCAAGGAATCAGGTATCCGACAACGGAGAGGGAATTGGATCAGTCGGAGATAACTCAACGATAACCAGCAATACCATACGTGGAACTGAACATGTGGCTATTTACTCGTTCAATTCAAACTCGAAGATCGCAGAGAATACCGTCGACGATGGAAGCATTACTCTGGGAATAATGGGGGGTAATAACACTCTCATGGGTAATATCATCGGGAACGCGACCCGCTATGGTATTTCTGTCTGGGGCTGGGACAATATCATTACCCACAATACTGTGAAAAACTCTACCACCGGAATCGATCTCTCGTATGGAGATGCATCTGCCGTTGACAACGTCCTTGTAAATAACTCTCAATATGGTGTCTTTTCTGATGGTTTTGATCATGAGATCTCCAGGAACATGATCTCCGGAAGCCAGAGAGGAATAAATGTGACCGGGACTGGTGCTATCGTGGCAGATAATCATCTCTCGGACAACGTGATTACCGGTATCGAATCATCCGGTAGCGGGACTGTGATTCGGGGAAACTCGGTTGACTCCAATATGATCATAGGGATATATGCCACAGGGGAGGCTGCTTCCATCACCGGGAATGATGCTAACAACAACTGGATAGGTATCCTTTCAGGTGGGAACAGTTCGGTCATAACAAAAAACATCGTGAACACGAACCGGCTCCTTGGTATCGCTTATGAAGGATGTACCACCGTGGTCTCTCAAAACGAGGTTGTGGGCAATACCATCGGTGGAATTGAGGCTTACGGGTCTGATACGGTACTATCACAGAACATTATCTCGAATACCGGATATGGAGTGATAGTCCTACCAGCCGGTAACGCATCCATCACCGGCAACACGCTTTTGAACAATACAGATGCGGGAATATACCTGGATTACACGAGCAAATGGGGCAACGGATCGATATATAACAACTTCTTCGGTAACCTGAAGAATGTTGACGGGGAGGGGGCAGCCCGGCTCACCTGGACAAACCCTGCCGGCCCACAACCCGGAACCAGTGTGGTTGGCGGTCCATATCTTGCCGGTAACTACTGGAGCAATCCGAATGGGACCGGCTGGTCTGACCTGCAGCCTATGAACCCGAACGGGTATACCACGACCCCGTATCCGGTCTCTTCCGGGGCGAATGATACAGCCCCGCTCGTCCGGCCAGGAGTGATCCCGGTCACTCTGACTGCTAACTTCTCTGCAGTGAATGTAACCGGGGTTCCGCCACTGACGGTCCGGTTTACCGATCTCTCAACCGGGAATCCGACAACATGGAGATGGAATCTTGGAGACGGATCATACTCGACGCTGCAGAATCCGGTCCATACCTACAACGGGATCGGAAGGTACACGATCACCCTCGAGGTTACAAACAGCGATGGATCCGCAATCGTGAGGAAACCAACGTTCGTCAAGACAGTCAGGCCAAACCGGTGATCCTGAAAACACCGGTGCCAACTCCTAAAGTTCCTGTTTTTCCTTTTTTGAGATTCCTGATTACTCTGAATGATTCCTGAATCAGTTGGGAATTCAGATTGGTATTTGTGAAGAATACCTGGAGTGGGCCAAAGAATTTACACAATGGATCGTAGCAGATCCGAATTCCTATGGTCCTGTATGATCATTGATATCACCAACGATACAACAGCCCTCATAATCATTCAACTCTGCAGTCCGGAAGAGGTACCAGTCTCTATCTCCGCCAGATATCACATCATTCTCCCTGATGTTTGAAAAATCCGGATAATCATCAGAAGGCAGTGAAAATCCCATACCTACAGCCTTGGAATATGCCTCCCTTGCTGTCCAGATTCGATAAAATGTGTGCAGGGATTCATTTTTGTTCTGAACCACCAGGCAATCCAGTTCGGTTTTTGAAAAGACCCGTTCTGCTATCTGTCTTACCGGAACGGCATCATCAATATACTGGATATCAACTCCAATATCCCGGTTCATTGATATCCCGATGATGAGGCGGTCTTTTGAATGAGATACATTGAAGGTTATGGATTTGGTATTTTGGTTGGTGATATCCGGTTTCCCATAGACATTCTCATGAAAACTGATAGATACGGGATCGATATCGAGATATCTGGAAAGAATCTCTCTTCTTAATCCATATGAACAGACCAAAAAGTCTCTGCTCTCCCGAGAAACCATCTTATCTGCTCTCGTATGCTCTTCCTGTGAGAGAATTGGAAGAAAATGAGATGGGCTTCTGGTGATTTGTGCCATATCGAACTCATACAGGTCAACAAATCCGGGTCCGGTCCCGTCTGGGTATGGAATAGTCAGCGAAGAGACAAAAAAATGTCTGAATTCAGGCCACTCTTGCATATTCGTCATTGATATGTGAGAGTTACCCTGATTCCTCGATCAACAATAATCCTAACTGTCGTATTGTTCCTGAAAGAGCCCGGATAACTGCGAGTGCCAGGCTTGGATGTTCTACCAGACAGGTTTTGAAAGCCATGATGCATCATCCGGTGAGTTGATCAGGTAAAACCATGCTGCAAATCCAAGATTTACCCGGTCTATGTAATTGACAATATCGAGAATCAGGATGAAAGGGATGAGATGGAGTATTATCTTCCTGATAATGGCGTCTCCAAACTCCTGGTTTTGCTCGGGGGGCATAATAAAAATATACCTTATTCTTATTTAGCCAGTAGTGTCCTGAAGCAGCCGTATGGGAATCTTTCGATTCATACCGACCTTATATCTGATGAGAGATTTTCTATCCGAAAGGTTCATCCAAGTTACAAGTAACTATCACTATTAGGTATGATACCGATGAACAGGTATTACATTATTTTAATTCTGCTGATTTCTCTGGTATGTGCAGGAGGAAGCATCGTCTGTGCTGTGAACTATAATGGAGAACCGAACCTCAATGATAACCATGGGGCCCCTCCTTCTCAAGAATCAGTAGTTACACTCGAACCTACAGATATTCCAACAATCGAACCTACATTCACGGTTGAACCGACCCGTATTGGCGGTGATTATGGCTGGCTCTCTATCGATTCATCTCCGCAGGGTGCTGATGTATCTGTTGATGGTTCACATGAAGGAGTGACTCCGGTATCTGTCAAGATCTATTCAACGAGCACTCCGTCCCACACTATAACGGTAACAAAGAGCGGGTACCAGGAATGGACCCGCCATATCTCAGAGAACCCTGCCTCTGGTGAGACCATCTACCAGACTGCCGACCTGGTAGAGATCAAACCTACATTCACGGTTGAACCGACCCGTATTGGTGGTGATTATGGCTGGCTCTCTATCGATTCATCTCCGCAGGGTGCTGATGTATCTGTTGATGGCTCACATGAAGGAGTGACCCCTGTATCAGTCAAGATCTATTCTACGAGCACTCCATCCCACACTATAACGGTAACAAAGAGTGGATACCAGGATTGGACCCGCCATATCTCAGAGAACCCTGCCTCTGGTGAGACCATACACCAGACAGCTGATCTGGTAGAGATTCAGCCGACCATCACGGTTGAACCAACGTTAATCGGTGATGATTATGGCTGGTTTAAGATTGAATCCGCACCATCTGGAGCTGACGTGTATTTTGACGGCTCATATTATGGAACGAGCCCGGTGCTGATCAAGGTCATGACTACCGCTACCCCGTCACATGATATCAAGGTAACAATGAATGGGTACCGGGATTATACTCAGCATCTTTCAAATAATCCCGGTCGTTCAGAAGTGAGTCCGCTGTTTGCACCATTATCGCCATTATCCCAATATGGGAGTATCGTAGTGACATCTGATCCTTCTGGAGCCCTGGCAACCCTTGATTCTAGAACCCAGTATCTCACTCCTTGCACGTTTTCAGATGTAATTAACGGGTTGCACACAATTCTGGTCAGTAAACCCGGCTATTCACCATACGCAACCCAGGTTCAGGTAAATCTTAACTCACAACAACGGGTATATGCCCCGCTCACGATGATGAGATCAGTCGGGACATTATTTGTTGACTCATATCCACAGGGTGCAGATGTCAAGATTGATAATCTATGGCAGGGACAGACTCCTCAGAGGATCGGGGATCTTGCAGAAGGAACACATACACTGAAATTGCAACTCTCCGGGTATCAGACCGTAACTCAGGATATCATGATAAGCCAGGGCCGTGAGACCAGAATATCCCAGACTCTTCAGAGTAATCCTCCGAATATTAAGACCGGATCAGTCTCTGTTTCAAGTCAGCCTTCTGGTGCCTCGGTGTACCTAAACAACGACTACCAGGGAGATACGCCTCAGGTCGGAAATCTTGACCTGACAGATCTCACCCCCGGAGTGTATACTATTCTTCTGAAAGAACCCCAGTGCGAGGATTATTCATCCACAATTAACGTCAATGCAGGTCAGGTTACCCCGGTGCAAGTGGCATTGAAAGCATCTGCAGTTCCATCATCCATGAACGGAACGCTTTTTGTCAGTTCTTCACCAGCTGGTGCCCAGGTCTTCCTTGACAACCTGTTTATTGGTATCACACCACTGACCCTCTCAACAATCAAACCTGGTCAGTATAGCCTTACAATAAAGATGGATGGATTCACCGATTATCTGAATCAGGTTAAGATTACTGCAGGTATGTCCACTACTGCATTTGCAAATCTGACAGCATCACAGACTGAGATCCCAACCCAGTCACCAACCTCTGAACAGACCAAGGCTAAATCTCCCTTATCTCCCCTATTAGTTCCTGTAGGACTTGCAGGGGCTCTCCTTCTCTTGAGACGGGATGATCTCTCCTGAT
>CAZVAS010000037.1:0-6774 GCA_964625165.1 uncultured Methanospirillum sp.
TGAAGAACTGCTTTTCACTGAGGTGAGTCCTGATCATGTTGTAGAGGTTCGCGATAGATTCCCGGTGCATCATGACCGGAGGAACGAGTTATATCAGAACCTCATCAGATAATTCTTCATACATCCTATACTGAAGGAATATGAATCGGATCGCATGGATTGATTCAGTAAAAGGAATTGGCATACTTCTTGTCGTTCTTGGTCACTCCGGGGTTCCTGAGTGGGCGAAATCATTAATTTTTACTTTTCACATGCCATTATTCTTTTTTTTATCTGGGTATCTTTTCAATTATACAAAATACCGTTCAGATGTCTATTGGTTTATCAAGACCAAATTCCTCCGCCTTGCCTCTCCTTACATTATATCCTTTATCGTTCTCAGTCTCATCTGGGTAGGTATCAAAGAAATTGTATCAATCTTTCATGTTTCATATGATAGTCCGATATTCGGGTTGTCTTTCTTTGACACGTTACTCTCTTTGTTATATGGCAATGGTTCTTCCATTAATCCTATATCCAGTAATTTAGCTCTCATGGTGGATCCACCACTATGGTTTCTGCCCGCTCTTTTCTCAAGTATGATGGTGCTCTATTGCATAGTTACTATCAATTACCGTTATGGCTCAGTAATCGGGGGGATAATCGGGCTTCTCACTATTATTGTGGGATATATTCTTTCATGTAAGGTTTTTCTTCCATGGGGTTTTGATATTGCATGTGTCTCCCTCGCGTTCACCTATGGTGGCTACATCCTTCAGAAAGGAACATTAACTCCCATTCTCTTGAAATATAAATGGGTCTTGCCAACTCTGGCACTTCTGGTCCTAATTTCATACTTTGTAAACGGGTATGTGGATATGAATGAGCGACATTATCAGAATTTATTGGTCTTTTTTATTGGTGGGCTTGCAGGTTCCCTTCTGATCTTTTCTCTTTCAATGTGGTCCAGCGAAATTAACTTGAAATTTAAATATCTTGACTATCTTGGAATAATTTCGCTGTTCATTATGGTTTTCCATGTCCCATTGATGGTCTTTTGTATCGGACCTATTCAGGTTATCAATCCCGGTTTATACGGATTGATACAACATCTCTGGTTTGTATGGTTCTTCCTTGCTCTGGTACTATGTCTGGTTGCATGGGAGATCGTATCCCGAATTCCCCAAGTAAAGTCGCTTTACGGTGGAAATGAATAAAATCGCAAAAAAGGGTGACGTTTTTATTTTTGGGGAATCTGCGTCTGATTCACGCTTATTGCTGTATACTGAACATTTGGTTCAGCATAGAGGACATTAGTGACATTGGTGTAGTACGAAATTCCCTGCTGTGTTGTCATATTTGGTTGAAGTGATACAAGTTGAAGACCCGGCATTCCGTATACTGTATAATCGGTCATGATTGAAGCATGAATCACTGCATTGGTTGAGTTTGCATAAACCAGCATATCCTGGGTTGACTTAAAGGCGGTCTGGTTATATTTGACAAACAAGCCTCCTGATGCAGTCGTGTTTCCTGCAGGTGGTGGCGATGTGGAAGTGCTATTGGTGACGGTTGCATTAGCAATCGAGTATATTGCATTCTTCTCAGCATACTTCACGGTTGGAATGCTCTGATAATACGAGATCCCCTTCTCTATCGACATTCCCGGTGGCAGACTGACCAGTTCAAGTCCTGGCATGCCCTGCTGGGTATAATCAGTCTTCATGACTGCACCAATTGCAGCATTTGCCTGCATTGAGGCAGCCTGCATGGACTGGTTATTTGGAAATGCCGAGGGATTGAACTGGACCAGAAGTTCTCCCTGTACATACGTTGCTGTGGTTGTATTCGGGGGAGTGGGAGCGGTAGTTTTATTGTCTCCGGGTATTGCAGTTGTATTATTGACTGCTTCCGAAGGTGCAGTCTGTGCCAGAACGATCACCGCAAGGAAGAGACCAGCGATCAGAGTAAACACGAGGGCATTTAGTTTCATATCGTATGAGGGTATTGTCTGAACTATTATTCAGGCTTTTGCTCTGCAGGGTAACTCATGAGATATTAGGTCCGGTTTTTTATCTTCGTCATCTATAATCGGTTTCATCGCAAGAGATTCATCTTTTCATCACTAATCATCATTGTATGAGCGGCTCTGTATCATACCGCTTCTCTCAACGCCTTTCTCATGTACCCGATTCATTTCTGGGTGAACTCTTTCGTGTTTCTTCGCAGCCTGATGTGATCTCATTTGCCGGTGGCTTGCCCGATGCCAACCGGTTTGATGTTGAGGGTATCAGAGCGGCAGCAGAAGAGGTATTCGCGCAGGAGGGAAAGGCTGCTCTTCAGTATACAACTACTGACGGGTATCTTCCACTCCGCACCTACATCGCATCGCGGTATCGATCCCGGCTCGGCCTTACTGCTGATCCTGCAGATATTCAGATCGTAAACGGTTCACAGCAGTGTCTTGATCTTGTCGCCAAGATCCTTGTTGATCCCGGTGACCATGTCCTTATTGAACGTCCCGGGTACCTGGGGGCGATAGAGGCCTTCTCATATTATGAACCGGTTTTTGATCCGGTTCAGGCTCTTGATGGTCTAGTCGGACCTGACCCTGATGCAGTGAGGGGATTGGTCAGTAACAATAGCCCTGTTCTCTGGTATGGGATTCCAAACTCACAGAACCCATCGGGAATGACATGGTCTCCCGGCGTTCGCAGGGAGATCGCTGAAATTCTCGACGGAACGGACACTCTTCTGTACGAGGATGATGCATTTGGTGAACTCTTCTTTGATGGTAGACCGAGGGAACCGGTTAAGAAATGGCTCCCTCACCAGACCATTATGACCGGTTCATTCTCAAAGACTATTTCACCAGGACTTCGGTGTGGATGGATCTGGGCCCCTCATCCGGTGATTGAAGAGTTCAACAGGGCAAAGCAGGCTGCAGATCTCCATACCAATCTAGTATCCCAGATGATACTTACCAGGTATCTGGAAACTACCGACATTGATCGATGCATCAGGGAGACAGCCAGGGTATATGGAGAGCGGTGTCATCTTATGGAAGAGATCATTGACGACCGTTTTCCGGCTGGGACACATCGAACAAGTCCTGAAGGTGGTATGTTCATGATGGTGACCCTTCCTTCAGGTATAAATTCAATGGATGTGTTCAGGCAGGGAGTAAACAATGGAGTTGCTGTAATGCCAGGATCCCCTTTTTACATTGACAGAGGCGTAGGGAACACAATCAGGCTTAACTTCTCGGCAGTTGGTATAGACCAGATCACTGAAGGGATGGAAAGACTATCGCAGGTTATTAAATCCCTCAAATGATTCAAATGCCCTGAATAAAACTAAGTCATAGCCATGTCAAATTTCTACTGTTTCACGAGGACCATAACCAAATAGAATGCAACCGTACAGTACTTCAGGTGCATGCAGTCAGGAATGAACACTGAAGGATCTGATCCGGCAAAGCAGGCCTATATTCTGGGTCTAAAAAAGTACCGTGATGGGGATCTGAAAGCGGCTTGCCCATATTTCTCCCAGGCTATCGATGGTGGTATTGATGATTTTGACATCCTTTATTACCGCGGGATGTGCCATCTCGAAGCAGGTGATTATCAGTCAGCCTTAATCGACTTTGAGGTACTGGTCAGAAAACAACCTGAGAATTCTGAATATCTTTTCAGGCGTGGATTCATTCACTATAAACTTGGTATGAGTGCTGAGGCTATCAGAGATCTGGCCCTGGTTCCTGAGGATTTTGATGATTGTTCGATCAGGTGGCATTACCTGGCAGTTCTCTTTTACAAAGGTGGTGAATATGAGGCTGCACTTTCTGCTATCGAAAAGGCCCTTGCAAAGTTTCCCACTATGCCGAAGATCTGGTTCAATGCCGGGGTGATACTTGCGGCCATGGATCAGACCGATCGTGCTGATCTCGCGTTCGCAACCGCTGCTAAACTTGACAACAGGCTCACAAGTGCACCCCGTATAATCCTGGAGTGACAGTGTGGACCTTATAAGTGTCATTGCAATAGCTGTAAGCCTTGGGATGGACTGTTTTGCCGTCTCCATAGCTGCGGGTATTGCAGTTCGAGAGGGACGACTCTCCGTCATCTCCAGAATTGCAATTCTCTTTGGTCTGTTTCAATTTGGTATGACGTTCCTGGGCTGGATCGGAGGCTCGCTCATCTTTACATGGATAGAGCCTTTTGATCACTGGGTCGCTGCCGCTCTTCTTGGATTCATCGGTGGGAAGATGATTCAGGAAGGGTTATCAGATTCAGATGAGAAGAGAATTGATTTTTATTCAGTATCAGTTCTGCTTGTCCTTGCGGTTGCCACAAGCATTGATGCACTTGCTGTCGGGCTCTCCATGGCTGTTTTGCAGGTGCAGATCCTCTTCCCTGCCCTGATCATCGGAGTTGGGGCGGTCGTCATGTCTGGCACCGGTTTCTGGATCGGTAAACGATTTGGTGATCATATCGGTTCAAAGGCCGAGATATTAGGTGGGATTGTTCTGATCCTGATTGGTCTGAAGATCCTGACAGAACATATCATTGGAGGATAAATTATCATGACTCAATTGAAATCAGACCTTCTCTCATCTGAAGACACAGTGATCAGTTCCAGTTCCATATTCCGTAGGTCCTGTCTTTTCGGAATTTTGCTGCCGGTTACCATTTTGGTTTGCTTACTGTTGGTATGTGGTTGTACAACAACTCCTGTAATACCAGGAGAACTGGGAAGTGCAGGAGTCACAATTCTTGTTGATGATCCTTCTGCATTACCAATAGTTCAGGAAATTGGCCGCGAATACGGGAATAAGACCGGTGTGTCTGTATCAGTAAAACTGGTCAATGGTCCTGGTACAGATGGAGCATCTCATCCACAAGGTGATCTTCTCATTGCAGGGATAAGCCGCATTCCTGTCTATGCAACAAAGGGTCAGCTTGTACCACTCAACACCTATCTGAACTCCAGCCCTGATGTTAACTGGAGTGTATTTGAACGCCCATCTCTTACAATGGTGGGTGAATACCCTGATCGATCAGGGACAATCTATGCCCTCCCCTTCACTCAGGATGCACTCGGTATTGTATACCGGTCAGATCTTCTTGATGATCCCAATGAATCTGCTGCGTTCTGCTTAACATACGGGTATCCTCTTGGAGCTCCGGGTAGTTACAAAGAACTCACTGACATTGCAGAGTTCTTCAATCGAAATGAATCCCATCTGGCTGGTATCGGGTTCGCTGGTCTTAATGGGACCGATCCCATCTCTTCGCCGTGGTTGAGTTTTGTCTCCTCGTATGGTTCAGCAGTGTATGGTTCCTCTTCAGGGGTGGCAACAGGGACCTGGAACAGCAGCAGGACAGTATCTGCATTGAGTGCGATGAGAAACATCTCCCGGTATGAACCTGCGGGTGCAGAAAAATGGGGGGACAACAATGTTGCAGATGCACTTGGTTCAGGTGCTATTGCAACGGGTATCACATGGTTCTCACGGTTCCCGGGCATCCAGGCTGCAGCTCAAGAGCATAATCTCTCACTCGGGTACCTGCCTCTCCCTGGTGAGATCACTGATGAGGGATCTTTCAGGGCGATCACTGTACGGATAGACGGGGTCGGGATCCTCAAGGAGGGATCCCGGGATCGTGCGGAGGATTTCCTAGCCTGGTTCTACTCACCTGAAGTCCAGTTATCCTTTGCAGAGTCAGGGCATCAACCTGCACTTCTAACTGTGCTTGACTCCTTTCCATACCTGAGTATGAACACCTTCAACCGGGCTTTTCCGGAAAGTATGCGAATCGGAGTGAGTACTGAAAAGGGTGAGCATCCCGATGCAGTCAGACATGTATGCGAAGAGGCAGTACAAGCAATCGTCTCGCCAGAGGGTAATGTATCGCATGAAGAGATATCTCGAATCCTGAACAAATCAGCAGGATCAATAGATTCTATCAAAAAAAGTGGAGTCTCTTCTCCCTGATTTTTTCTCGATTCCATCACTCACTGGGCATGGGGGTGGGTGATGGTCTTTCTTCTTGTCCTTTGAATATATGTTCCAATAAATATCTCTGTTTCTCTTTCTTTCTTAAAAAAAGGCTCTGATCTCTCCACGCATTCCATATATGTCGATGAATAATCCACCTAAAGGGACAGGAACAACCAGATGTAGTTTTTCAGACTTTACTGGATCTTCTCCTCTTTTTCTGGATATATAGATAATTTAAGCAGTGTTTTCAAAAATCTGGCAATAATAGTCTGTTCGTAAAGAACTCTCCGGACATTGGATGTTTTTTCTGAACCTGAAATGTTTGTTTCTTAATTTATCATAGCGAATCGTCGCAAAAATATCGCACAATTTCAATAATTAACTCGTATAGGGTAAGCTTTAACCCCCCATCCACTGACCATTGAATCAGAGGTAAATGCCCCCGGATATCGGAGTGTTGCCTCCAAGGTCTGTAACCAGGAATATCCGCAAAGATTCATCTCCTGAGTGGTATATGTGACGCCGGTTTCCGGGTATGCGATCCGGCCGGCAAAACCGGTCTCCATTACAACTGTTGCATCGGGTGGTTCGACCCACGGGCCCCCGGTCTGCATTCATGGATCACCTACCAGACACATCAACCCCACCAGACAGCACGTGTCAGATCCGGATGACCCCCCGGCGTTCCATATGACCGTGGAGATGGGTTTCATCATTCCCATCCCCCTGATTGCATCCCATCAGGGATTCCTGGTTGCATCCTTTCTCTTTACTGATATGTCCAGTTTCCA
>CAZVAS010000037.1:6874-8950 GCA_964625165.1 uncultured Methanospirillum sp.
GTTACTCCGCCGTAGGGCTCATAATTTACCAGACCCGCATCAGAGAGCCGTTTAAACCCATCGGTCACGGTTGCAGGGGTTATCTGCAGGGCTGCTGCTATGTCACGTGACTTAGCATACCCTTTCTCCTGCACGATCTCAAAAATTACCTCAAGGAGATCCTCTTTTCGCTGTGATACTTTATCTGCTGGCATCTCTGATCTCCTCTCTGATATGGCCACTTGAAACTGGTTAATATCTGGCTCTTCTGGGTGATATAATCTGGCTGTTGAGATGAGTCAGAGTTCAGAACAACGATCTGATCGTTATTTCTTTTCGTAACAGATGTCCAGAAAGTTTGTGATGAGCCATTCATTTCTCACTTCTGGATGAAAAAGAAGGCCATACCATGGCCTGTCATTTGCTCGAATCATCTGAATGCCTGATGCAGACCTGGCAAGAACAGTTACGGCACCATTGACCTCAATCCCTGATCTGTGTAGTTCCCATCCGGTAAACTGCTCCTTACCCTCAAGGATTTGATCAGAAAATGTGCACCGGATCTCTGTCATCCCTATCCTCTCTGATGGGACAAGCCTTCCTCCGTATGTGAGAGCAATCAACTGCATGCCTGCACAAATCCCCAGTACCGGCCCGGCCCAGTCTAACAGCCATTCAGGAAGTCCAATGGTAAGGTATTGATTGTCCATAAGTGCTGTGCCGGTCAGAATCACTCCCTTCAGGTCGTCTGGCATCTCATGAGCAGCGAGTGGGAGCACAACAGAATGGTAACCAGATCCCTGCACGATCGATGCTATCGGGTTGATAAATTCAGGTTTGAGCAGGGGAAGATCCTGATTTGTGCAGTCAAGTATAGCGATCATTTGTCCTCCAACTCAGCACCAGTGATCAGAAATCTTCCGTTATGATTTTTGTATATCATCTCTGATCTGGTGATCACGATACGGCGGTTGAAGAAGGGAGCATCACAGACAAAACTCTCGTACTCTCCCCCTTCTCCGGTGAGAGAGATGCCGTACTTGTTCCTGATGGAAAGTAACCGGCTCACGAAATCAGGATCGATCCTTCTTCCAAGCCATGTCTCATCAAACGGTGCTGAAAAGACTCCTGCAATAATAATCTCAAACTTGTTTTCAATCAGTTCTTGCAGGTATTTCTCCTGGTCACAGAGCCAGAGTGGGTTGAATGACCAGATCCCAAGTTCCAGACAGATCCTCTGGACCCGTGCAGCCTGGTACACCGACTGAATGGCACCAGAAACTACTCCTTCAATTCCATACCTACAGACTGCCTCCTGTAAGGCAGCTCTTAGATCATCGAGTTCTGCCTCTTCCTCTCCTGCTGTCTGCCATTCGATTAGTGGAATTCCTGCTGCATCTGCCTGGAGACGGGTAAGATCAATGTTTGGGGTGTGAAACATGTAACTGTCAGTATTGCGGGATCGGATCGTAACAAAACAGACGACTTCACCAGACTGCATGGCTCTCCAGCATGAGTAAATGGAATCCTTCCCACCTGAGAGGAGAACTGCAAGCCTCATACCACATCACCTGAAAGCCGGGATACCTTTGGTGCTGTGGGATTTCTCCAACCACTACGAAGTATGGCTCTGATAATTACATCCTCCCAGACGCCGTCTTTCAGAAGATGGTCTATGAGTAATCCTTCCTGGTGCATCCCTAGTTTCTCAAGTACTCTCCCTGATGCCACGTTTCTCACAAAATGTTGAGCCGTGATACGGTGTAAGAGCAATTCATCAAAGGCATATGTGATAACTGCTTCTGCTGCCTCGGTTGCATACCCATAGTTCCAGAACGGGAGTCCGATCCAGTAACCGATCTCTGCCCTGGCATGTTCCTGTTCAAATGTAAGGCCTATCGCCCCGATGATCCATCCGTCTTCTTTCCTCGTAACTGCAAAGACGAGTTGGGATCCTTCAGCATACCATGATTTATGACATGCTATCCAGATCTCTGCGAGACCAATTCCATATGGATGGGGTATATTCATGCATCCATGGGCGACTTCTGCAGAACCCGCGAGTTCTCTTACTATACATGCTTCTTCAGAAAAGAA
>CAZVAS010000037.1:9050-15424 GCA_964625165.1 uncultured Methanospirillum sp.
CGCATCTCTGCAAATGATTCTGCAGAAAAAATCTTCTTCACATCAGATGGCCGGGGTTTTCTGATCTTGGCCTCAACAATTGCAGAGAACCAGCCTGCAGCGATAAGTGGGTGCAGTGCAGAGATTGGTGAGATGAGAAATCCGGTGAGTGCTGAGAGTGGATGCCCGCCTGCAAGAAGGGTCAAAACCATTGTCGGAATTCCATGAATGATCACCCAGTACATGAGAGCAAGGATGAGTACATCGGTCCCGACCCCTGAGAAGATGATGGCCAGGATGATCAGGGCAAAAATAACCATTACGGCTGCAGCAAAAATCTTTCCCCATGGCCGTGTTTTGATCGTTTCGACGAGACTTGGCATTGGCGGAAGTGATTTCGGGTCTTTCAGGAATCCATCGATGCCCTTCCGGTGACCAGCTCCTACGACAGCCAGTACCCTTTCGTGAGTCTGCCCGAGTTGTATCAGATGGTAGGACATGTAGGCATCCCGCTCAGATATTAGGGCATACGCTCCCCGTGGGGAGAACTTATGGAACTCTTCCATCGCCACAGTGACAAAGTCCTCTTTCTTAAGTTCTTCAATATCGATCATCTCACTTGCATTATCTGCAACCACGAGGGATCCTGCAAGGGAATAAAACATCTTGAGTTTTTCAAGTATCGACATTGAGGCCCAGAACCGGTGAAGTGTCACTCTGATGTCACGATCGATCAAGGCGAGTTCAATTCCTCTCCCTTCGGTCTCGGCGATCGCTGCTTTCATCTCAGCGCCAGGCTCCACTCCCACATCCATTCCGATCTTTCTCTGAATATATGCAAGAACCCACTGTATCAGCAGTTGGTTGAAATTTTGGGTATGAAGTATCTCTTCGATGTCCGGATTCTGCTGTTGCTGTTTCAGTCCGTTGTATCTTCCCTGATCAAGTTCTATGGCAACAACGTCCGGGTTCCATTCACCGATCGCTTCGACTACTTCATCAACGCTCTTCTGTGAGACATGTGCTGTCCCTATAATCCTGATCTCACCCATTCATTATCCTCATGCCTTCTCCGTCGATAACCACCAGTTTTCCGTCTGGGATCTTCACCTTTGTAAGGACTTCTTCAATACGCTCTTCTTCTGCAGTCTCTGCTTTCTGTCGGTTTACCAGGTCCTGTATCATCTGGTTGATGACTTCAGGCTCTTCACATCCACTGGTTCCAACTCCATTACAGGGAGACGTTATCAGGGCCCCGTTATCGATCATGAATGGATATGTCCTGCATATCCAGGGGCGGGATTGGTAGATCCGGCAGCCTTCTTCACCAAGAAACCTGCATCTGTCACCTTCACGCCGAATTGCCCAACCAAGGGTATATCTCCGATCACCCTCATGAATCAGGTCTGGGTATGGTTCTGCAACCTCATCGAATGTGAGCGAAGTGGCAGCCATGATCGTTCTTACCTCTCCCGGGCTTACCAAAACAAGATTTGATCCCGGTTCAGTCTCCCTGCAACATACACCACACCTGATACAGGTGAAGGCAGTTCTCCCGATCTCTGTGTATAACTGCTGGTCAGAAATTCTGTTCAACCCTGACAGATCTTTTCAAAGTTTTCAAACACACGATACCCTTCAAAGGTATGGCTGACCTCCGGGTGCCACTGAACCCCGAAGATGGGAAGATTTTGGTGCCGTATTGCTTCATTCCCGCAGATGTCAGATGTAGCCAGTTTAATAAATCCTGGCGGGGCAGTGATCACCTCATCGGCATGGGATGCCCAGACCTGTATGGTTTCAGGATACCCCTGGAGAATTGCATCGTTGTCAACCACCGAGACAGTAACTGCTCCATATCCACCCATGCGTCCGGGTTTCACTTCTCCTCCGAACTTGGTCGCGATGATATGGAGCCCGAGGCAGATCCCGAGGACAGGAAGTTGCAGATCCAGATATTCAGCGGATCTGCCTGCACGACCGATATCCGGTCCTCCTCCCAGGATGATACCCCGGTATCCGGACGCAATATCATCAGGGGGAGTGGTATTTGGAATCAGGACCGACTCAATATCAAGATCCCTGAGAGCCCGTGAGATCAGATGGTTAAACTGACCATGATTATTAACCACAGCGATGGGGAGCATCTCCCCAAATGTTGGCGTGCTGACTACAAAGGTTTTGAGGGACAGTAGGTTGTGACAAATCTGAGGATCGACTCCTTGATCTCAGGAAGCTGATGGCCCATCAGGTGGGCTAGAAATATTGCTCCTCCTGCTCCCATCCCTTCTTTCACCTCTCCAATACAGTATCGCACCAGTCCTGAGTGGCCTATTGCCCCGAAATCAGGATCAACGATGGTGAGGGGGACTCCTATCTGTACAGCAATGTCACTGCAATTTGCCTCCTTATCATCACGGACATATACTGTGGTGACCACTTCTGGAACCGGTATTCCTAGAGCCTTAATGATAGCGGCCACTGCAAGCATCTGGGTCCCGCCTGCGAGAAAGAGTGTACCTGTATAGGTGCTGGCAATTCCTGCAACGACCGCCATCATCGGATCACCTACTTCTCTGACGAGGTCCAGAGGATTCTTAGTTCCCAAAGTCTTGACACGCTGAAGGGCAACTGTTACAATCTCCTCTTTGAGTTCTTTCGGGCTCTTTGCTGCAGCACTACTGACATGGGCATGGTATCCGCATGCACGGAGAATACAGAGTGCTGTTGTTGTCCCTCCAGGGACACATTCTCCGATCATCAGTGTGTCATATGTTTCTGAGAGGAACCTTCCCGCCCATTGTCCATTAGTATACAGTCGTTGTGCATCAGGTACTGCAGGTTCCTTTCTGGGGTCCTGTCCTGGTGATGAGTAGAAATCAAGGCATGGAACATTTGGCTGATGGGCAAGACCGGCATTCATGAACAGGACAGGAAACCCTGCCAGTTCAGCCATGGATCTGGTGATTGAAGCAGGGGTCGGGCATCCCGTCCCTGTGTTGGGTGTTGCATCACAGCTGGTTATTTTGCCCTGTATGATGAGTTCAGCATCCAGATTTGGAACCATAAGGGATCCCTGTGGGTTGGGACCTGCACCTGAAAGACCGGGTACTGTTGAAAGAAGAGTATTTGCAAGAACGCCACAGAAAAGGGGCGATTTTGGAATGTGGGTGTGAGGTCTGGAGAGGAGAGTCATGCTCACCGGTTGGCATCATTGATGCATGAATCTGCCTCCTTGAAGAGGTCTGTATGGATCACCCGGCCGCAGTCAGGTACTTCTATTCCTGTCAGAAGTGATAGGTACTGAGTTATGAATCCCCTGAACCCGGTCATTGCCCTTCTCCAGTTTACAACAATCCTACCTCTTGGAAGAATGGCACCGTTTGAGGCATTTTCCCGGAATGTCTGGATCTATCCGCTTGCCGGGTATGTCACCGGGGGGATTGCAGGTATGGTTCTATTTCTTTTTCCTGCTCCCCCGCTTGTAGCAGCAGGAATAGGACTAGCTGTTCTGTTCATTATCACGGGCTGTAACCATCTGGATGGTCTCCTGGATTTTGGAGACGGGTTGATGGCACATGGAAACCGTGAGATCAGAGTGCGGGCACTTACCGACCGGATGATAGGCACCGGTGGGATAGCACTTGGGCTTATGGTAACCCTGATCTCCTGGGGTTCCCTTGCTTCAATACAACTGACATTTATCGCAATTATCCTTGCAGAAGTTGCGGGAAAATATTCTATGGCGATTATGACGATCTTTGGCAGACCGTTTCATGAGGGACTTCATGCCATGCTACACAAGTATACTACTCCATGGTTTGCCATCCTGTCAACTCTTCTTCTGATTCCCCTTCTTCTCCTCCCGGTATCGATCATATCAATCGGGTTTATGGCTGTTGTGATGATTGTAGTGCCAGCAGTACTCATCATTCTTTCAACCCGGCTTTTCGGAGGAGTCAACGGGGATGTCACTGGTGCCAGTGGAGAGATCACCCGTGCAGGAGTACTGGTTGTTCTCGCCTGCACTTCGGCTGTGTCCGCACCATCTCTATTAGAACTCTTGTTTTGATCTTATTTGGATCTGAAACGGGGGGTATAACCTGCATTGGCATCATCATCACAGGCGATCTCAATTCCATCCCTGACGAGAGTATTGAACTGCATCGCTGCTTCCATCAGAGCCTCGGGTGGCATAACTCCGGTCCGGATCTGTCCTGCAATTATATCATACGGGGAGGGCATAATCCGCGCTCCCACTTTGACCCCTTTACAATGAATGCACAATCCGCATCTGGTGTGCACAGCGAGTTTTCCTGAAGCGCATTCAACCTGAACCTTATCGCTGGATAATTCTCGGAGTATTGGGAGAGATTTCATGATATTGGATATCTATCCTCAGGATCAGTATTTATCAGTTCGTTCACCGGGCTCCGAATCCTAATCGGTGTCCTAGAAAAGGAATGGATGGGTATGAAAACTATTAAAAAGAACTTCTATCAAATATGTAATACTCGCATAAATGGACTGTGTTAGGCAGATCTGATATTTGCGGAGGTATTGGAGGATACTATACTATGGCAGCTGAAAAGCCACACATTAACCTCGCGGTCATCGGCCACATTGACCACGGCAAGTCTACTACCGTCGGACGTCTTATGTACGAAGCAGGAGCAGTTCCTGCACATATCATCGAACAGTACAAGAAAGAAGCAGAGTCAAAGGGAAAAGGTTCCTTTGCATTTGCATGGGTTATGGACAACCTCAAGGAAGAGCGTGAGCGTGGTATCACCATCGATATCGCTCACAAGAGGTTCGACACCGACAAGTACTACTTCACCGTCGTGGACTGTCCGGGCCACCGTGACTTCGTTAAGAACATGATCACCGGTGCATCACAGGCTGATGCAGCAATCATCATCGTTGCAGCACCTGATGGTGTTATGGAGCAGACCAAGGAGCACGTTTTCCTTGCAAAGACTCTTGGTATCAAGCAGCTCATCATCGGTGTCAACAAGATGGATGCATCCAACTACGATGAGGCACGGTTCAACCAGGTCAAAGTTGATGTTGGGAACCTCCTCAAGATGGTCGGAACCAACCCTGACAGCGTCAAGTTCATCCCAATCAGTGCATTCGAAGGTGATAACATCACCAAGATCAGCGACAAGATGCCCTGGTACAAGGGGAAGACACTCTTTGCACTTCTTGATGAACTCGAAGTTCCAGAGAAACCAACCGACAAGCCACTTCGTATTCCAATTCAGGATGCATACTCAATCTCTGGTATTGGAACCGTCCCAGTCGGTCGTGTTGAGACCGGTATTCTTAAGAAGGGTATGAACGTCGTCTTCATGCCAGCCAACAAGGGTGGGGAGTGCAAATCCATTGAGATGCACCATGAAGAACAGCCACAGGCACTGCCCGGTGACAACATCGGTTTCAACGTCCGTGGTATCGGTAAGGATGATGTCCGCCGTGGTGATGTTTGTGGTGCAGCTGATGTTCCACCGGCAGTTGCAGAAGAATTCTCTGCACAGATCGTCGTTCTTCAGCACCCAAGCGCAATCACCGCAGGATACACCCCGGTCTTCCACTGCCACACCGCACAGGTGGCATGCACCTTCATTGAACTCGTCAAGAAGCTCGACCCACGAACTGGTCAGACCTCTGAAGAGAATCCAACCTTCCTGAAGGCAGGAGATGCAGCAGTCATCAAGTGCAAACCAACAAAACCCTTCTGCGTTGAAAACGCAAAGGAATTCCCACAGCTCGGCCGCTTTGCAATCCGTGATATGGGTCAGACCATCGCAGCAGGAATGTGTATTGACGTAGTCAAGAAACAGTTCCGCTAATCCCTAATTTTTTGGGTGTGTTTAATCATGCAGAAAGCCCGTATCCGGCTCACCGGAACAGATTACCAGAAAGTCGAAGAGGTATGCGACAAGATTCGTGAGATCGCAGAACGCACAGGCGTCAACCTCGCAGGACCAATTCCGCTCCCTACCAGAAAACTCGTTGTTCCAATCCGGAAGAGCCCGGACGGCGAAGGTACCGCAACATGGGACCGCTGGCAGATGCGTGTGCACAAGCGTCTGATCGATATCGATGCAGATGAGCGTGCACTGCGACAGCTGATGCGCACCCAGGTACCAAAAGATATCGGTATCGAGATTGTTCTCGAGAGCTGATTTTTTTTGGTGCATAACGTGCTAAAGCACGTAATTTCCAATATCTATAACCGCACCTCCGCAGGGCGGATCATTCTTCTCGTTTTTTTAGTGGCCTTCTCATCAGATGCATCTCACCAGATCTGAAACTCTTCCATCATGATGAGGCCATCCATGCATGGTATACCTATAACTTGATCACTACCGGTTCCTACCTGTATGATC
>CAZVAS010000037.1:15524-17346 GCA_964625165.1 uncultured Methanospirillum sp.
CAAAAACCCACTCCTGCAATGATCCTTCAGAAAGATCCCGATCTGGTCATCATGCTCTCCACGAATTCATATAATCCAGATTCTCTTCCCGGGTACCAGAAACAAATGTTTGCCTATAACTACTCTTTCTCTCTACCCCTGGTAGAGAAGGATTTCCCCGCTTGGTACTTCATGCGCGATGGAACAAAATTAAGCACTTCTCTGGATGTATTCTCTAAAAACCGATCCTTTTCCTCTTCTTTTTAGTTTCAATCCCAAAAAACCATCAGGTGAGTTTTTTTATTTCAGTCTAGAATGATCAGATATACATGTGTGCCTGTAGTCTGAAAGAGCGTCTTTCACTCTCTCCGTTCAGGATATTTATCCTCATCTTCCTTCTCGGGCTTATGGTCAGGATCATACTCCCGGAAATTAAACTTCTTCATCATGATGAAGCGATCCATGCCTGGTTTACATACGATCTGATCACAAAAGGAACGTATCTGTATGATCCGATGTATCACGGTCCGCTACTTTATTATCTGACTGGAGCGGCTTTTTTGATGTTTAAGGATTCTGACATGATTGTCAGATTTCTTCCCGGGTTGTTTGGGGCAGCAATAATCCCTTTCTTTTGGATATTATATCGGGAAGGATGGATAAAACGCAATCATGCCCTTGTCGGGGCTTTGTTCTTTGCCATATCTCCCTGTATGGTATACTTCTCCCGCTTTCTGAGGCACGATATCTTTCAACTCTTCTTCACAGTGGCATTGCTCGTTCTTCTTCTCATGTACTTTGATAAAGGAAAGTGGCAGTACGCAGCCGGTTCAGCAGTGTGTGCAGCATGCGGCCTTTGCTTGAAGGAGGATATGCCTTTTACTCTCCTGATATTTGGTTCATTCTTCCTGTTCATGCTTCTCAACGGACGGATTGCCCTTCCTCTAACATGGAGAAGGGATCTCGGTGCAGGACTTCTGATCATGGTGGCTATCGGGGCAACATGTTATACCACCTTCTTTACTCACCCTGAAATGTTTATTCAGGCACCTTTCAAGGCCATTGAGCACTGGATGGGTATACATGGACAATGTCGGCTCTGTGGAGGTCCGTACTGGTACCTGCTTATTCTGGGATTGTATGAGGTCCCAATTGCCCTGCTTGCAGGAGTAGCTGTATGGCAGTATGGGATCCGAGAGAAGGGAATATCAGAAATAAGAATCGGGATCACCTCATATCTGAAGCACCTGAAGGATGGGCATGGGTTCTTCAAACCGTATGTTGGGATAGGAGATCGGTCCCGCTTTATCTTTCTTCTTGCCCTGTACTGGACAGTCCTTTCCATGGTCTTTTATGGTTATGTTGGTGAGAAAGTTCCCTGGCTTATCATTCATCAACTCTTTCCGATGATCCTGCTTGCAGCCTATGATGTACAGTCTCGTGTCAAATTCATTGCAGTCGGTATCGCCTGTGTCTTCCTGTTTGTTATGATGGTCCATGTCTGCTATACACCAGCCGATATCAATGAGCCTATTGTTCAGGTGCAGAACAGCGAGGATATGCGGGAAGTGATGAAGCTGATCGACGATTCAAACTCAGTAGTTATTGCCACTGATAATTACTGGCCGCTTCCCTGGTATTATCGTGGAAACAAATGGGATAAGATCTCCTTCTACGGGCGCAAGGTCGAGCCTTCTGTGTTTGAATCACAACATCCAGATCTTGTGATCACCCACGATACTGAAAGTTATCCAGACCTGCCAGGATATGAAAAGAGGCAGTACAAACTCAGTTATTGGTTCTCGTGGTATGATAACAAGGATCGGGTTCCTGAGTATTATCT
>CAZVAS010000038.1:0-11550 GCA_964625165.1 uncultured Methanospirillum sp.
TTTTCTCCCGGAAGGAGACACGAGGAGTCTTGATTCTTGCAGATCGCTCCCGAGATCGTTCATGGCATACCTCTGAGCTTGATGCCCTTCGTATCGCTGCAGATCTGTTGATGGCGGCATTGGTGAGGATCGATTCGGAAGAGGAGCATAAGAAAAGGGATGAGAACTTTCAGCAGTTCTTTAACCACCTGAACGACTTTGTATTCATCCTTGATTCTGATGGCAGAATCATAACAGCAAATCTCTTTGCCCAGCAGGAGACCGGGATCAGGGCCTCTGACATGAGAGGGATGAGGCTTTCAGGCCTCTTCACATCACGCTGGATAGACACACCCCTTTCACCGGAAGGAGGAAGGATACCTACCCAGGAGCGGACAGCAGTTCTGTTGACGATCGAAGGACGTGAGATCCCGGTCGAGATCCGGTACCTTGCAGGCATATGGAACGGGAACCAGGCGGTCTTCTGCATCTGCAAGGATATTTCTCATCTCAAGCGGTCAGAACATAAATTTGCGACTGCTTTTCGATCCAGCCAGGTGCTCCATGCGATATGGAGCCTGCGTGAAGAACGGCTGATTGATGCAAACGAGACCTTCTTTGAGACAACCGGTTACACTGCGAAAGAAATTCTGAGATCAACTCACTGGTCAGATTATGGGATCATCAATCCCGATCTGTTCAGACACATCAGGGAGACGATCCTGACTGAAGGTTCTGTCCGTGACCTTGAGCTTGCTTTGAGAACCAAAAGTGGAGAAATGAGGCAGGGGTCTCTGTTTGGTGCACTCATTGAGATCGATGCAGATCCCTGTATCCTCTTCTCGATCGTTGACATCACAGAACGCAAGCGTGCAGAACAGAAAGTTCAGGATCTGCTGAAAAAACTATCAGCCTCGAACAAAGGGCTCCATGATTTTGCTCATATTGTAGCCCATGATCTCAAGGATCCACTCAGAGGAATCTTCTCTCTTGCATCCTGGATTGGCGAAGATTATCAGGAGCAGATAGGACCTGATGGAGTTCGGTACGTCAATATGATCACCGAACAGGTCCAGCGGATGTACCAGTTGATAGATGGAATTCTGGCATACTCACAGGCAGGAATTGTCAGAGAGGATCGTATTCCGGTCAGTGTCAGCCTTGTCATTGCAGAGGTTCTGCAGATCCTCTCCCCTCCCCCCTCAGTTCAGATCATAATAGGGGATGATATGCCGGTCATTACTGCAGAGAGGACAAAGATCCAGCAGGTGTTTCAGAACCTCATCAGTAACTCACTCACTCATCTGAATCGCAATGACGGAGAGATACGCATCAGCGCCCGTCCTGCTTCAGATAAGGATGGCACCCCCATGGAATCTGGAGTATGTGGTGCAGAGAACATCCCTGATTTCTGGGAGTTTGAGATCGTCGATAACGGTCCTGGTATTGATCCCTCTCTCCATGAATCCATCTTCGAGATCTTCACATCGTACCCCTCTCAGGATGGGAAGAAGAGTTCAGGTATCGGCCTTTCGATAGTCAAGCGTATTGTTGAAACGTCTGGGGGATCAATATGGGTTAAGTCAGTTCCTGGTGGGGGGGCTACATTCTGTTTTACGATCAAAAACATGACGGGGTCATCGAATGATGCCGGTGTGTACAGCGGAGAAACCGGCTATTAAGATTCATTACATTGAAGATAATCTGATAGATCAGCATGCACTCACGAGAGAGGTCCAGAAACAGTCACTTCCGTACCTGATAGACTTCTCCTCATCTCTTGCCGAGGCCCGCTCCCGCACCCAGACCTATGACCTGGTGATCTGTGACTATTTCCTCTCTGACGGGACCATTCTTGATCTTCTCCCATTCATGGACGATCAGACGCCGGTTATCGTGGTGACCGGCCAGGCAGATCTCAACAACGCAGTCACTGCGTTAAAACTTGGCGCAAAGGATTACCTGGTAAAAGATCCCGAACGCCACTACTTGAGCCTCCTTCCTATCCAGATCGAGAACCTGCTTAGGCAGCAGCATATCGAACGTGAGCGTAAAAGACTCACCTCCCTGTTCTTCTCTGTTGGAGGAGCAATCCCGTTCGGTGTATACCTGCATGAGCCGGAAACCGGCAGGGTGTTGTATGCAAATAAGGCCTTTTACTCTATCTGGGGATTTTCTGACGATATACTATCAGCACCTCTGATTACTCACTCGATAATCTCCCGGCATATCAGTTCTCTGCTTACTACAGAGGCCGATCCTCCTGTCTTCTCCCCTGAATCCGGGAGTATGGATAAAGCAGTGTCAGGCGAGGTGCGGGTGCATGGTTCAAGGACGATACGGTACTACAGCGCCAGGATTCCAATGGAAACCGGTGACCCTGCCTGTTATGTGAGTATCTTTACAGACACTACCGAACTGAGTCAGGCACAGGATGCTGTCAGCGAGTACTCCCGTATGCTTGAACTCCTGAATACAACCCTTGATCAGCGGGTACAGGAGCGGACAGAACAGATCGAGGACCTGATGAAGAAGCAGCGGGACCTGATCATTCATATCGGCCATGATCTTCGCACCCCTCTCACCCCGCTTGTTGCCCTGCTCCCTTACCTCCAGCAGAGCGAGCAGGATCACGAGAAGAAAAGGTCCCTGGGAGTTCTCTGTGAGAGTACGATGAAGATGAGATCCCTGGTTGAAGAGATCCTGATGATGGAGAACCTGGAAGAGGAGAAGGCCACATGTCGCCTTTGGAATGTAAACCCCTGTGATATCGGCTGTATGGTTGACGATATCATAAGTGCCTCACATTCGATCATAGGCACAAAGCAACTCTCAGTCAGGAATACGATTCAACCCGGGATGATGATCACGATAAAGCAGATTCATCTGCATCTCATCCTTGAAAAGCTGATTAATAACGCACTGCAGTTCACAGAGCCTGGCGGGACGATTACTCTTCATGGCGGGAAAGACCGGCATTGTACCTGGTTCTGTGTATCTGACACCGGTATTGGCCTGACTCACGAGGACTCATCCCGAATCTTTGATGATTTTTACAAGGCTGATCACTCACGAAGTAATCTGCAGTCACACGGACTTGGCCTCTCGGTGGTCAGAAAACTGGTCCTTCTCAACCACGGGCATATCACGGTGAAAAGCGATGGCCTTGGTAGGGGCACCAGGTTCTGTGTCTCTCTTCCTGATAACATTAAGCGAGGCCATCAACACAGGTGGGACTGCATCGAGACCTCTTAGTCGATGATCAAACCTTGCCCTTGAATCGCCTGATATAGCCTTTCCCCCGAAAATCACCAGACGTCCGTAATATCGACTTTATTAAATACTCCGTGTGAGAATTATTCATTAATGCAGGTACTGTACATCGAGGACAGTTCTCTCGACCGCATGGCGTTCGAGCGTGAGGTCCGCAAGAGTTACCTGCCAATCCAATACACCTGTGCTGAAACTCTGAGTGAAGGGTTGAGCCAGATACGATCGGGACGGTTTGATGTCATCATCGCAGACCTCAGACTTCCGGATGGTTCAGCCTTGGATCTTCTCAGCCAGATCGGCGACTCGGGTCTCACCGTCATAATTTTAACCGGAGTGTCTGACGTACAGACCGCTGTTCAGGCGATCAAGAACGGTGCTTCTGATTACATTGTAAAGGATCCCTCACGTGAGTATCTCACTTCTCTTCCTGGTCATCTTGAGACAATAATCAAGGCACGAATCGATGCGACCCGTGAACGACTCATTGGAAGCATGTGTCGGTACTCAACCGAATCCTCACCGGTCGGTGTTTATGTACGTGATTATCTTACTGGTGAGCTACTCTTCTTCAACTCCTGTTTTGCCTCCCGCTTCGGACTCCCATCGTATGCTGAGTTTTTAAAGACCTCTGCCGATCATGCAGGGTTCTGGGATACCTTCTGTGTGAAGCATGGCATTCCAGTAGACCAGATCAACCGTGCCAGGTACGAACCCGGAGAAATTGCCAGACATGACATGATCCTTTCTGACGGAAATGTCATGCCACTCTACTCCACAATATCGGGATCTGAAAATAACACCTCTATCAGGCAGTTCATATTCTTCTTTGATGCAGGGTATGATCTCACCCCTGTTCCCGTGCATGAGAATGGGTCCGTAGAATCCCTTCCGGTTCTTGCCGGAGGTATCGCCCATGAGATGAACAACATCTTCACCTCCCTCCTCTGTGATCTCTCGCTGGCAAAAGAACTCGCCACCCGTGAGAGTGATCTGCAGGTCTCATGTTTTGATCGGGCAGAACGTGCAATTCATCAGGGCAGGGATGTAGCTTCCCGTCTTCTCACCTATGCAGACGGGGGATACCCGCTGATAACAACGATCCCACTTCAGGAACTGATGGCAGAAGTGCTCTCGCTTCATCACCAGAATGATGCCGGGATTTCTCTCATGATCCCTCATGATCTAGATCTGCTAGAGGTGGACCCTGACCTGATGAGGACTGCACTGCGAGCGATCGTGATGAATGCAGTCGAGGCATCTCCTGCTCATCCGGTAGAGATCGTTGCCGCAAATGCTGGAGAGCATCCGTGCAATGATCACCTGGATCAGCGATCGTTTGTCAGTGTAGAAGTAAGGGACAAGGGTCCGGGCATCAGTTCAGATGAGGAATCACAGGTGTTTGATCCCTTCTTCACCACCAAGGAAGGGCATCTCGGACTCGGCCTGACATCGGCACGATCGATCATCGAGCGCCACGGGGGAACTATCGAACTCTCTTTTTCACCTGGCAATGGAACCACGGTCAGGGTTCTGCTCCCTTCGATCTCTGATCTCTCCACCATTGCAGGGTCAGACATTCTATCGCAGAAAGGTGGTTCCTCAGGTGTAAGGATCCTGGTGATGGATGACGAACCCGGAATCAGGGAAGTGCTTCATCTCATCCTCAAGAGGGAGGGCTTCAATGTAGATGTGGCAAGCAGGGGTGAGGACGCGGTTGCCGCGGTTGCAAAGGCCTATGATGAACTGAATCCCTATCAGGTGGTTGTTCTTGACCTGATCGTTCCGGGAGGAATGGGGGGGAAGGATGCTATACAGGAGATTAGAAAGATATCCCCTTCTGTTCTTGCGGTAGTCTCAAGTGGGTACTCAGATGATCCCATAAGTTCCCGGTACCGCGATTACGGATTTGATGCATCGCTTCCAAAACCATATCACCCGAAGGATATGATCTCGCTCCTCTTCTCTCTGCTCGATGAGCATTACAGCAGTAAAAGTTGTAAATAACTGTCTCTGTTTCACTACGTTTCACAATCATGACCGAAGAGCGGTTATACCTGAAGTGATGATGGATATCCATGCTTTTCGGAGATGACGGGGGACGATTCGCAGATCTCGCTGATCTCGTGGAAGGAATCCTTGATCGCTGCGATGATGATCCTGCCTGTATTGCTGCAGAGTTGAATACACTTGAGCCGGGAAAGAGGGCCGAGATACTCTCATCTGATCTTCTGAATGCATGGCAGGTCTTCTGGTACTTCTTTGAGGCATACCCCGGTGATGAGCAGGTCGAGTACCTGGTCTTCCATTCAGCAGGTGAACTTGCCGGAGGGGTGCCGATGGGGCAAGCCGGGATCTTCCAGCTCACATTCTTTGTACAAGGCGGTGAGCCCGGTATCATAATCGAGGACGATGTAACCGAGGTTGCAAGGTTCACAGGCCGGTCATCGTGGAATGACGCTAAAAAATATCTTGAAAATGAAGGATGAGAGACTGAATCTGTTTTCGTTCAGATTCTGAACCTGCCTATCTCATTCTGAAGATCGGTGATGACCACATTCACCTCTTCAAGAACCTGCCTGATCTGATCAACAGCGGCTGATGACTCTTCGCTGATAGCCGCACTTGAGACAGCGTTCTCTGCTGTCTGTCTGATCATCCTTGAGACCTCATGGACACTGGATGTAATCTCTTCTACCGACGCGGCCTGTTCCTCTGACGATGCTGCAACTTCAGCCGTGTTCTGTGCTATCTGGGCCAGTTTCTCCACGATCTTGTTGAATATTCCAAGGGTGCTGCTTACCGCTTCGTATCCGGATTTGACCTGCTCACTTGCCCGTGTCATCAGGTGATCTGCCCTGGCTGACTCGCCCTGGAGCCCCCTGATCATCTCTTCAATCTTTTCTGCACTCTTGTGGCTCTCTGTTGCAAGCTCTTTGACCTCATCTGCGACGACTGCAAATCCTCGTCCTGCATCTCCTGCCCGGGCAGCCTCGATTGCAGCATTCAGGGCCAGAAGGTTGGTCTCGTCAGATATCGAGGTGATGATCCCTACCACCTTGTTGATCTGCTCCATCTGCTCTCTGATCGCCGAGATCATCGTATTCAGATCTGCGGTGGCATTCCGGATCCCTTCCATGCCCTCTTCTGCAACACGTGCCAGTTTCTGTCCTTCCACACTGAGTGAGTTACCTTCATCAGCAAGTCGTGAAGCCTGTTCAGTCCTGATTGAGACTCCGGATACCGTAACAGACAGATCCTCCATCTCTTTCAGAACCTGATCAACCCCGGTACTTCCCTGATCGGCATGGTGCGAGACGGCTTCGGCATTGGTAGCCACCTCGTTTGCCCCGTTTGCAACCTCGTCAACCGAGGCCTGTGCTTCTTCTGCCCCTCCTGCAAGGTCAGCCATCTTGTTGATGATAACCCGGATTGTCGCAGAGACCTGAACACCGATCCCGTCCATGGACTCCTTCAACTGGACAAAGTCACCTGACACCCTGATATCAGGATTAAACCGGGCAGAAAAGTTGTTCTGTGAAAACTCGTTTGCCAGACGGATGCCCTCATTGACCGGTTCGATCACATGGTCAAGAGTCTGGTTCACTCCAGAGATGATCTTTTTGTACTCACCTGAAAACCGGTCTGCATCACCACGATACCTGAGATTTCCTGCCGCCGCCTCGCTTGCCAGGTGCGTCATGGTGTCAGTCATCGCGATGAGTTCGGTCTTCATCTGGATCATGGATTCACCGAGCTGATCACGGTCTCCGGTTTTGGGGACCCTGAATGAGAGATCCCCATTTGCAATACTTCTGGCGGCATCGGCCTTTTCCAGAAGGCTTGATATCATCGTTCTGAATGCCTCAGCGAGCCTGCCCACCTCGTCCCTCTGTCTGATGGAAACCTCTGTTGAGAGATCCCCTTCGGCAACCCGCAATGCCACATTTGTTATCTCCTCGATTGGGGATGCTATCGAGCGTGCCACCAGGTAAAGAAGTCCAAGACCGAGGAGGGATATCAGGATTCCGATGATGATGAGGGCAACGGTCTGTGATGTTGCCTCGGCAGTGACCACATCCCTGGGTGCAAATGCAATAACTCCCCAGGGTGTCTCTGCATTGCCGACCTGCACCGGAACAAATGTTCCGATGTAACCACCGCTGTCAAAGGAGGTGATCTTTCCCTTTGAGAGTGCCCCGGTTATCATCGCAGGATCAAGATGGAGGAGTGGAGCGACCTCGCTGATCGGTTTCCCGGCAACGTCGAGATCGCCCGTCACACCCGCAACCATGCCCTGGTTGCTCAGGATAAGGACCTTGCCCTTTCCTCCGTAGATGTCCATCTTGTCAGCAAGGGTGTCGAGTTCGCTCAGCGTCACGTCGATCCCTACTATCCCGCTGAATTTCCCACCTGAAAGGATGGGCGTTGCAATAGACGTCAGCAGAACAGGTGAGCCCTGCATGGTCTCGACATACGGTTCTGTTATTGCACCCTTGAGGGTCTTCTTGGGAATCTCGTAATAATCGGTTGGATCACGGGCCTGGGCGTCGTAGATCTTTCGCACCAGTGTACCGTTCGCATCGCGATACCAGTAAACCCGAAGACGTCCGGTCTTGTCGTACCCGTCTTTCAGACTGTATTCAGCATCCCGCCCGTCGAATACCCCGGGCTCCCAGATTGTATATACTCCATTGTAGAGGGGCCGTGCATCAAGCACCCCTTCTATCATCGGTACGACGTCATTCCTTGGAAATTTTGCATTCTCACTGCGGAGCCCTGACATGAGAGCCGCAACGCCTGACGCAGTGTTATACGGCTCCTCAAGAATGGTGTCTACCTTTCCGGCCTGCTGCTCTGCGATACTATTCAGTCCTTCTGTTGCGCTTTTCACGGCAGCACCATTCAAAGAAAATGCTGCATATGCGATGATCCCGACTGCTACAAGGAGTAATGCAACCCCGCCAAAAAAGAGGATCTTCTGTTTGATCGATCTGAAATCAGACCAGTTCTGACGATTCATGATACATACTCCCCTCCCAGATGATCATCCTGACATCATGTGGGAATTCTGATTGTGGAGTCTCTGTATCACAAGGATATAAGGTGCATGATTTACTCTGCAGGTTCACATACATCGGATTCATTTCCGCATGGATGAAACGCCATCCTGATCTCATCAGGTCTCCCGATGATCATCAGGATGTCTGATCCTCTGATCACATCCTCCCCTCCCGGGTTGATGATCATCCGGTTGCCCCTTCGTATCGCGACAACCGAGACATGGAACCTGCTCCTCAGCTGGCTTTCTGCAAGGTTCTTTCCAGCCAACGGTGACGAATCAGGGATACGGATCGTCTTCATATCGATATCTGGAACAAGTCCCCTGAGATCATCAAATGTGGCAGGAGTCGTGGAGACGCTCCTGAGCATCTGGTAACCTCCCGCCCTTATTTCAGTGATGAGCCGTTCTATCTCGTCCTCAGGAATCAGGTACTTGTTCAGGATCCTGGTGAATATCTCGATTGAGGTCTCGAACTCCTCAGGGATCACATCATCTGCTCCGAGATCAACGAGGGTGGCAACTTCACCCATAAACCTGGTTCTGACTATGATGTACACGCCCGGGCTCAGTTCCCGTGCGATCCGGACGGTCTGCTGGGTCGCAAATGGATCATTGACCACCACCACCAGGACTCGTGCCTGCTCGATACCAGCCTTGATGAGGACGCCCGGCTGGGCAGCATCGCCGTAGAGAATCGACTCTCCTTTATTCCGCTCTCTTCTGACGGTATCAGGGTTCATCTCGATGATTCGGTACGGGACTCCGGCAGCCTTTGCTGATCTGGCCACGTTCATTCCGTTCAGTCCGAATCCTACGATGATGATATGATCTTTCATCACCTGGGCTGCTTCCTTGTCCTGTGGTTCTGCGTGATCAGGAACAATTCTTGTGAGTGGTGCAGCCAGTCTCGGGGACACCCGGGAAGATAGTGAGATGAGAAGTGGAGCGAGCCCCATTGTTACAACCGACACATCAAGAAAGAGCTGATACTGTTCTGTTATCAGGATACCAGCTGAAACCCCGGTGGTCGCTAGGATGAACGAGAACTCTCCGATCTGGCTGAGTGAGATACCGGTGAGCACCGATGATCGGGCCGGGAGACCAGATGCAATTGCTGCGAGCGTTCCGGTTGCATATTTGATCAGAATTATGACGATGACCAGTTCTACAACGAGAGCAGGATGGGAGAGGAGGTACGAGAGATCGAAGATCATCCCGATTGAGATGAAGAAGAATGCTGCAAAGATGTCCCTGAACGGGATCATGTTGTACATGGCATGCATCGAGTACTCCGACTCAGATATGATCAGTCCGGCAAGGAATGCCCCGAGTGCCATCGAGAGTCCGATCTCAGAGGTCAGGTACGCAATAAGGAGGCATGTACCGATCACGATAAAGAGGAACATCTCCCGGTTGCGGAGCCGTGCAGCGTAATGGAGCAGATATGGGATCACGTACCTGGATGAGATGTACACAACCGCAACGATCAGGATCCCTCCAAGCAGAAGTTTCAGTGCAGAGGGGCTGTCAGTGGTATCACCCCCAAGAATCGGGGTGATCATCATCATCGGGATGACGATAAGATCCTGAAAGATAAGGATACCAAGGGCAGCTTTTCCATGCGGGCTGCCTACCTCCTGCCGGTCAGCAAGGACCTTCATAACAATTGCAGTAGACGAGAGAGAAACCAGCATCCCGACAAACACGGCGTGTTTCAGATCAAGTCCTGCAAGTTTCATGAAGGCTGATGTGAGCAGTATTGTTGAGAAGACCTGAACGCCTCCCCCGATCAAAACAAAATGTCGGCTTTTTAGAATATGGCTGATCGAGAACTCAAGACCGATCGTAAAGAGGAGAAAGATCACACCGAACTCAGCGAAGAACTCTATGGAATCCTGGTTATGAATGAGCCCGAGCCCAGCAGGACCTACGATGATCCCGGTGAGGAGAAATCCCACAACCGAGGGGATTTTGATTCTGTATAAGGCGAGCAGCAGAAATATCGAGAGGAGAAAGATGATCACAATGTCAGTGAAAAATGTTGTATATATACCCTCCATCATGTTCTCCTGATAATCTGTTCAGTTTTGTGGCTCATAATATAGGTCATTTCTCCCTTCCGGGTTTTGGAGACGCTTTTATTCCTGCAGCGCTGAGGCTGTTGTACGAATGAGGGTTGCAGGAGTCGCAGACATCGGGGGGACAAACACCAGGGTGGCCCTGGTCAGAGAAGACGGACGTATTCTCTCGATGGAACGGTTTAAGACACCGGCAGGAACCGATCCATGCGAGGTTTCTGCACGGGTTGGTGCCACACTTTCAGACCTTGCAGGTACACAGGGCATGGACTGGAATGGTCTCGGTGTCTCGGTTGCAGGCCCGGTTGATCTGAAGAACGGCTGTATCAGCAATCCTCCAAATATGCCCTTTGACCAGGTTCCAGTTGTTACTCCTCTGTCTCAAATGTTCGGCCTGCCTGTGACCCTTATGAACGACTGTCGTGCAGCCGTACTCGGTGAGGTGTTTGCCGGGGCTGGAAGGGGGTACCGGCATGTCGTATACATCACCATCTCAACCGGCATAGGAGGAGGTGTTTACACTAACGGTAGAGTTCTGCTCGGCAGAGGTGGAAATGCAGGAGAGATCGGACACTTCACGGTCGAATCTGTATACTCACAGCTCTGTTCATGCGGCTGCTTCGGACACTGGGAAGGTTGTGCATCAGGGCGGGGAATTCCGCTATTCTTTCAGACCTGGTGCCGGGTTCATGGTCATACTCCGCAGAGATCTCTTACAACAGCCGAAGAGATCCTGAATGCCGCTTCACAGGGAGATCCAATGGCCCTGGAGTTCTCCGGGGTCCTGGCTATGATCAACAGTCGAGGCCTCTCTACCGTAATCGTCGCGTACGATCCTGAGATCATCATCCTTGACGGACCTATTGTGACCGCTCACCGTGATATCATCGTCGACTCTGCAGTCCGGTGTCTCGATATGTACCTTGAAACCCCGGAAATTGTTGTGAGTCCTCTTAACGGAAATGCGCCCCTGCTTGGCGCTGCGGCGGCTGTATTCTCGCGTGAGGTCTGATTGATGCTTCCTGGCATGAGATTTTTTATCCGGATCGTAGGAGTTGCATCTGCAGTCGTTCTTCTCCTCCTCCTCCTTACATCTGCCTCAGCAGCCGAGGTGCAGACCGGAAAGGTTCTGGTAGCGGTGTATGCAGCCGGAGGAAG
>CAZVAS010000038.1:11650-15972 GCA_964625165.1 uncultured Methanospirillum sp.
CATGGCAAATGCCAGTACTGTCGGCACGTTCCTCAGCACGATTCGTACCGGATACAAGTATGACAGGGTCTTTCTGATCCTGATTGGCCATGGTGAGGCGTACACCGGGATGCTCTTTGATCAGAATCACAAGGAGGATCCACTCACGACAGCAGAACTTGTTAAAGGGCTGGAGATCGGGGGGTTCAATGTGGAGGTCATCGGGCTTGATACCTGCCTGATGAGCACCCTTGAGGTTGCTTCCCGTCTGTCCGGGTATTCCAGGTACATGATAGCGAGTGAGGAGTCTGAACCTGCAGAAGGCTGGAGATATGATTCATTCATCTCCGGTCTGGTCAGAAATCCTGACGCTCCTGTGGAGGATATCGGTCGTTCACTCCTTGAGACGTATCTTGAAAATCCTGCTCAGGGAAAGACAATCTCTGTCCTTGACCTGGAGGGGGCCGGTGTGGTGACCGCAAGCCTTGACCGCCTCTCAAAACTGTTGATTCCTCTGCTTGACACTCCTCAAGGGTATCGGTCCCTGAGAGAGGCATTCAATAAAACTCAACAGTTCGGCCTGACAGCGGAGGGAGTGCTCGACCCTGCAACAATGGATCTCATCGGATTCGCAGAGGAGATCAGGAGAGTTGATCCAGATCTTGCTGGTTCATCAGGCGATCTGATAAATGCGACAAAAGCGATGGTCATCCTATCAGGGCATGACGACCGTGTTCCGGGCGCACAGGGGCTCGCCATCCTCTCTCCGGTTCAGATAAACTCAGGGTTTTACCAGTATTACCATGACGAGGCGTTCATCACCCCGTCATGGGACCGGCTCCTTGCGAGGTACCTTGAGATCACCGATCAGGTAAATTCAGAACATCCTCGTTCAGAAAAAAATGAGACCCGGACGACGAAACAGTAATCCTGCCTTACATCTGGGTCAGGTCTTATCTTCGTTTTCTTGCCAGAATGTATGCAATGGGAACTGCCCCGGTTATCACGATCAGTGGAAGTGGTGTCTTCTTTGGCTGCTGTTCCAGGGCATCCAGTTTTGCCGTGACTGAGGTCATGTTTGCATTGATCGCGAGTGCTTCTTTGTATGCACGTTCCGCAATGTTCTTCTGACCTGCGGCCCCGAAGACATCACCCATATGCTCAAGTACCCGTGAGTCATCGCTCGTTCCGTTCAGGACTGGCTTATATGCCACTTCAGCATCTGCACTTCTACCATCCCTGATAAGGATGCGTGCCTTTTCATCGATGATCGGGAGTGACCCACTCACATTTACAAGAGATCTGTCAAGGAACTCCAGTGCCTCACTGCTGCGGCCTGCCTCTGAAAGTGTCTTTGCTTTCTGAATGATCAGCCTCTGATCCTCCGGGCTTGCAATAAGGGCAAGGTCAAGTGACTGAAGGGCTCCTTTTGTATCACCCATCTCTGCCTGGTTTCTGCTCTTTCCTGCCCATACCCCGGTGACCTTCGGGTCAAGTTGCAGTGCAACCTCGTACGCAGTGTCTGCTTCACTGGTGCGGTTCAGGCTTGAGAGTGAGTCTGCCTTCCCGACCCAGGCTGTGGCTGCTTGTGGCTTGAGTGAGATCGCGATCTCGTAGGATGCAAGGGCCTCACTGTCCCTGCCCAGGGCATGAAGTGCCTTGCCCTTCCCTGTCCATGTGGCAGGATCAGACCCAGCAAGACCAACAGCCTGTTCATATGCTGCCAGGGCCTCGTCGAACCTGCGTTCCTCCATCCAGACATCACCGATACTTGTCCAGGTATCAGGATCTGTCTTCTCGAGGCGCAATGCCTGCTGGTATGCCTGGACTGCATCATCGTACCGCTTCTGGCTGACATATACATGACCGAGACTCTTCCATGCCTTCAGGTCCGTGTTGTTGAGTGCTATGGCACCCTTGTAGGCATCGATCGCTTCATCGTATCTTTCGAGATCTGCAAGTGTAAGCCCTTTGTTTGTGAATGCCACCCCGTCCTTTGGATTGAAAGCAAGTGCCATCTCGTAACTCTTCAGGGCGTCATTGAGCTGACCGAGGTTGTATTGTGCGTTGCCTTTGTTGTACCACGCCTTGCTGTCCTTGCTATCATGCTGCAATGCAACCTCGTATGACTTGATAGCGTCAGCGTACGCACCTTTGCTGTACTGGGCGTTGCCTTTTGCAAAGATGGCCTCTGCATTCTCCGGGTCCATCTGGATCGCGGCCTCGAAAGCCCGGATCGCCTCGTCGTACTGCTGGAGATCAGAGAGCACGTTCCCCTTTGCCATCCATGCCTGAACATCCGACGGATCAAGTTGGATGGCTACATCGTATGCTGTGAATGCAGAGGTTAAGAGGTTCTTGTTATACAGCGCATTTCCTTTATTATACCAGTAATCAGGGTTCCGTGGGTCTATGCCGATGGCAACCTCATATGCTGCTATCGCCTCGTCCGGTTCCCCGAGTTTGAATAGAGCAACCCCCTTGTTGTACCAGGCCGCTGCATTTCCCGGGTCAGCCTCGATGGCATGAGTGAATGCATCGATCGCCTCCGAGTACCTCTGCTGGCTGTAAAGTGCGTTCCCGCTTGTAAACCACTCCTGCGCCGTGGTAGCCTGAAGGGGCTGGACGAGGATCAGCAGGATCAGCAGCACAGATGGGATTACCTTCAGGGAGGAGGCGGTCATATCTTGGACGAGGTTAGGGCCTGACATGTAAATAGTTTCCAATCGTAGGATTTGTGCATTCAGAAGTTCAGGTATTCTTCTGTAGAGCCTCCATCCCTCGAATCCTGACGAGAGGTGAGCGCCTCATCAGAAAATCGCTCATAAAGATCTCAAACCCTGGCGCCCAGCACTCCATCCCTGAAAGTATCGTATACTCCTCTTCCATAGCCATCTTGACGTGCTTCCCGAGAGCGGTTTGAAAGACCTCCTTAGAGGAGAAGAGTTCCCTGACTGATCTAAACTTTCGCTCGACCTCAACCCCGTACCTTCCGTCCTTGATGAATGGACCTGCAAAGATCGCGGTATTGTTCATGTATTTATCCAGGAATTTTCTGGCGTTTGATGAAGAGTTTGCCGGAGGGCCTGCATGATATCTGACAGCTGGCAGGGTATCCACCAGGAGTTCAAAGAGGATCATCGACCGGTCAGGAAGCATCGTTGCATCCCCCCTTGCAACAACAAATTCGTGCCGCTCAAGGAGTTCGGTCAGGGTCTGCATGCTCTTTCTGAGCTGGGGGACCACGATATCCTCTATGAATGGAGGGGTAGGGAGAGTGATCGCATAGAAGAACGATCCCCGTCGTGAGAGTTCGGCCTCTGCCTCTTCCCTGGTCATGATGCATACCGGTGGGCGATAGAAGAACCAGCGGGATGGTGACTCAAGATATCCTCTGCAGAGTTCGCTGAACTCAAGCAGTTTTGTGAGAGAGACTGATGCTGATACATTACGCCTGGGATCTACCGGGTCGATGACCACAAGTGGATCCTCGAACTCCTTTGCCTGATGCTCTTCGATATCGATCACAAGCCCGGGACGCCAGTCGGCACCCGCAGAGATGAGGTTTCTGAACCCTCCGTAATGGAGGATGAGGAGTTCGCAGAGGTATCCGGCAAACCCCTCGGTCATCTGGTCTGATCCGTACACTCCTCCGGCCTTGACAAACTGCTTGAGGAGGAGAACATCATCGGTGAATTGCCCGATCCGTGCTGAGATGTATCGGTTATGAAACGGTGTCCGGTCAACAGCACTCTGAATTCCGGTGGCAGAGGCTACCCTGTAACAGGGGACGAGATCCACGTCCATCCCGTTTATCGTGGCATTCACGTACGGGTGTTCGGCATATTTCTCCACGACCTGCTCAGCATGATGGGCAGCGATCGAGTGGGCGAGAGAGAGTCCTTCACGTTCAAGTTCCTCACGTGGGAGATCAGGGTCAAAGAGCATGAAGATGTCGAGATCTCTATCACCCCGGACGCAGGTTTTTCGTGCTACAGAACCGACCAGCATCCCGGTTGCCATCCCTCCGGTATTTATCTCACCGATAAGGAGATCTGCAAGTGCATACATGCGATCCAACTCATCGGTAGTCGGGCGGATCTCTTTCAGCACCTCCTCCTCAAGTGAGCTTCGTTTCTCTCCTTCGTTCACAGCCTGACCTCCAGAAGGTCAGTATATATCGGTCCCTGGGGTGTCAGTTCACTCTTCTTGAGGACAAACCTGTCCACAGGAAATGACCCTGAACATGAGTTGCTGATTTCGGCAACCTCTTCAAAGATATCCGGGTGAAACTGTCTGATCCGAGCCAGCGTGATATGCGGTCTGAATCTCCGTCCTTCTGC
>CAZVAS010000038.1:16072-17280 GCA_964625165.1 uncultured Methanospirillum sp.
TCTTCAGGGATCTCTATCGCGATAAACAGCCGCACCATTATGCTTAAAAAATCTGAGTGCATCGGGCATAAAGAGAACGGGGCAGCCCTACTCTACTATTTCATCTGTTACAGGCTTTGCATAGCAACAAAATATACGGTTGCTGATGCTATCATAAGATACAGGGGTCACATGAAAGACGGGGCAGGCTTCATCGTATATACCCTAGAATTTTGTCCGCGGTGTGAGATACTCAAAGAATATCTTACGTCGCATGGCATTCAATTCAGCATAGCAGACATGTCATCAGCCGCTTCACTGACTGAGCTTCGGGTGAATGGCGTCTTTGTTCAGGAGGCACCGGTCCTTCAGATGGGGAAAAAGTTTCTTACCAGTAAGGAGCTTTTCGGGGGATCCGATTCTGTGAACGAGAGTGCCATCGCAGCCCTTCAGTAGGAAGGCGGCATGGGACGAATAACAAAGCAGATTACACTTGATGGTCTGTCGATCCCGGCAATGCCGTCCGTCAGGACAAGTGACGGACATATCCTTGAATGGGACCGGGAGAAGATAGCGAAGCAGATCGTCAAGGAGACGCGGCTTGTCGAGACTTTTTACGGGTACGAAGGGGCAGACGAAGAGGGTGCCCGTGAGATCGCCCGTGAGGTCGAAGACCGTATCCGGAAACTTGGTCTCAAGAGTCTTTCCGGGCCGCTGATCAGGGAGATCATGAACATGGTCCTCCTAGAGCACGGGATGGTTCAGTACCGCAACGTCTGCACTAGGGTTGGAACCCCGGTGTACGACGCCCACCTGATCGATGTCGGCAGGGGGTTTGAGGCAAAGGACAACGCGAACCTGCAGGAGAATGCAGAGACATCGCATAAGAAGAAGGCAGACAAGATCAGCAAGGAGCAGTACCTGCTCCAGTTGCCACCGCATCTCGCAGACCGGCATCTCTGTGGCGACCTTCATATCCACGATCTAGAGTACTTTGGGAGCAGGCCATTCTGTCAGGACTGGGATCTCAGGTACTTCCTGTACTACGGGCTGATGCCTGACGGAAACGGGACAAAGGCATCAGTGGCAGGGCCGGCAAAGCGGGCAGAGGTCGCTGTGCTGCATGCGGTAAAGGCTCTCGGGTCCGCACAAACGAACTTTGCAGGTGGTCAGGGGTACTACAACTTCCTCACGTTTCTGGCCCCGTTCTTTGAACGGATGCCGTTCGA
>CAZVAS010000039.1:0-3228 GCA_964625165.1 uncultured Methanospirillum sp.
CATCCAGACTTCGACCTGGATCATAAAAGCGTGAAATGAACAGAGCATCGTCATCATCTGGATAAAAATTTGGAATACACGCCTCTTGAGTTCCATGGCAACATGCGAATAGGTTTTCACACGATTTAGGGATTTTAAGAACTAATTTTGTGTATCCATATGTGGTTCGGAGCCCGATGATGTGTTTGATCAATAGTTCGGTGTCATCGGGATGATATTTCATAAGATAAATCCGGTTATTCAGATATCCATGGTGTAGACAACTTTTCCCGATTTGATAAATTGCATCATTCTCCATCCTGCCTCCTCGCTACCCGCTCTGAATCTGCAGGGAGAATAGTTATCTCACTCTCATAATCTGAAAGCAACGCCTCAATTCCGTGTGCTCTTCTCATAAGATATCCACTGTCTCCTGAATGCTGAAGATTGCATTGCCCACACTGGAGATCGCAGGCTGGTCGCTCGTATTGATCAGGTTCCTGGTATGTAGAAAACATCCCTTCATAATTTCGAAGAACTACCTTGTTTGAAGACCAGGATACGAGATAATGTGGCATAACCGGAATTTTTCCACCTCCTCCCGGTGCATCTATCACATATGTAGGTACAGCAAGACCGGATGTATGTCCGATAAGGCTCTCAATAATTTCGGTACCTTTTCCCACCGGGGTTCTGAAATGAGCGAGTCCTTCAGCAAGGTCACATTGGAATAGGTAATATGGTCTGACCCGGTTTATCACCAGTTCGTGTACGAGTTTTCGCATGATGTTCGGGCAGTCATTCACACCTGCTAATAATACTGACTGATTGCCAAGAGGGATACCTCCATTTGCTAGTTTTGAAAGGGCCTCACATGATGCATCGGTAAATTCATGCGGATGATTAAAATGTGTGTTGAGCCAGAGGGGATGATATTTTTTGAGAACAGTCACCAGTTCATCAGTTATCCGGTATGGAAGGACTACAGGGACCCGGGTTCCGATTCTGATGATCTCAATATGTGGAATACTGCGTAATCTGCTTAAGATCATATCCAATTGAGAATCAGATAACATCAGGGGATCTCCACCAGAGAGGAGAACATCACGAATCTCCGGATGTGCTTCAATATATTCAAAAGCATTCTCATAATCCTCTCTGGAAGGCATTGACGTTACCTTTCCAACCTTCCTTTTGCGTGTGCAATGTCGGCAGTACATGGCACAGGAATTACTGATGAGAAAAAGAATCCGGTCCGGGTATCGGTGAGTAATCAGAGTACATGGGCTGTCAATTTCTTCACTCAGAGGGTCATGCAAATCATAATTTTCTATGATCAACTCCCCTTCTGATGGAACAGCTTGTTTGAAGATGGGATCATGAAATGGATCAGTATTATCAATCAACGCAAGATAGTAGGGAGTTATCGACATAGGGAAGATATCGATGGTCTTCTGAATCTCTTCCCTCTCTTTTTGCGAGAATGAGATTTCAAGCATCCGTTCAAGGGTTTTCACATCTACAATACTATGTTGTACCTGCCATTGCCAATCATTCCATTGAGATTTATGTTCTAAATCTGAAGCCTGTTTTTTGAATGCACATACCTTCTCTGATAACATTGTCGTATAAAAAAATCCGTTCTGGTCTCTTCGCAGTTCATCAGGTCATAAATCCGGATCACTAATTTAATGGGAAATTCTTCAGGCTGGATCTACGACTTTTTAGGTAATATTATGTTTATTATTTAATAGTTTGCTGGTTTGATTATCAATATTATATTCATTTTGGGGAGAAAAGGATACAACACCAGTGGAATCAAAGTACCGGCAGTATTTCCTAATTATCACCAGATACAGGATGAGATAGAGAATAATGATACACAATCTAAATGATGAATTACTTCTATGAAGTATCTTCAAATAATCGGCTTTAAACAAATATCTCCCTAATTTTGCCCATCTGAAATTGCAAAATAATGCACCATAGTTTTTTGATAAGAGACGAGGAAAAGGTGTTGATACAGATTTTCATCACGAATATCATCTCGATATATCCTTATCTCGCGAGGAATGAACATACCCCGTACCTCGCAGTATTCTCCATACATCGCAATGAATGAAGTACTGGGCGTATTGTCATCAAAAAAGCCCATACTGGGTTCAGAGATCATCTCTTTCATTAATCCTGACTCATCAAAATGGACAATAAAAGTAAGTGGAATTAGAGAGTCTGATACCGTAAAACGGGAGCACAAATCATCAATCGGTTCCCAGTTCAGGAACAATGAAGGTCGAAAAATCCAGGGAAACCAGACTGCTTCAAAGAAATACTTCATGAGCCCTGTCTTTTGAATATAGAATCCAGATTCTCTTCGAGTTGGAAATACTGACAGGAATCTCTCTTCAATCTGTGCCCCATTAACTGATTGTTTAAATACTATGGTTTTCAGGATATGAGGCCAGGTTGTAAAACGGAGGTGTTCCAAAAAACAAGGCCTGTTAATTGCACAGAAAATATTCCCATCAATGGGAATTGCTGGCATACCTTGTCTCGGCCGCCATACCCCAGAGATCTGAATTTCCAAACCTGACGGGCGTTCTATCTGATCAATACAAGTCAAATGAAAATATCGTTTCAGAGGAGTAGGCAGCTCAGGGGTCTGGACACTTTTTAATATGATGGCGGGGAGGGATTGTATGGAACAGAGCAATTTTTGTTGTTCTCTCTGTTGTAAGATTAACAAGTACGAATAGATACAAAACATAACTGCGACAACGAAAAAGAGAGCGAAAACCAGATCAAGCGTGAGATAACCGGCCATCAAAATATCCTCTTGTGGAAAGAGATTGAGATCACCATATCTATTACATGACACCCACACCTGAAATAAACAGGAGAAGGCAGATTGAATTGAATAAGAGGTAGAGCATTCAGAGATATCGGTCTTCGTCTGACTCTACCTTGGTTCTTATGCTCATCGATGGAGTATGGATCGGTTGAGTGTCTTCATCTAACCCTCCATCGCGTGTTCAGGTGTTTTTATGCCACATTGAATCGATAAATGCAAGTGGCCATACCTACTTTTTTAGTATTAGTATATATTTATTTCAGTGTTTGATGGTCAAAATTGACCTGACATTGTGTAATATATGCATCAAAAAGACCATTGATCAACCTTTGGGTAATGAGTATCCAAAGACGGATGAATGCTGTCCCAATGAGAGGTGTTATTTTCTTTTTGCATAT
>CAZVAS010000039.1:3328-16971 GCA_964625165.1 uncultured Methanospirillum sp.
CGATCAACCGGATGATACAAAGTCCAAGTTTCATTCTTTCTTCAAGAACCATCTCGATATATGTGCCAGTCGCAAATCCCCCACCATATGCGATATAACAGATTGGATGGATGTATGATCACCATACAATAAAAGATATATATTTTTGCGCACATGAGTAGCGCTGAGGTGATATGATGATATGGAACAAGTATCACACCTGGGCTATGGGACTGCTGGGTCTCCTCGTAGTCAGCCTGATTATGCCGGTGTCTGCGTATAATGGATATCTGGATGGCGGTTTCCTTGGCATTCCGTCTGACATCTATTACCGGATGGATCCCTCTGTCACGAACAATATTATTGGGACTGTTCAGGAGAAGACGCTCTTCGGGTTATCTGATGACAAACCCCTTCAGACAGGATACTGGAAGAGGCCGTCCTACAATCTCTGGCAACGGAACAGATACAGCATCTTTAATCCGTTCTGGTTTAGACCGGTCTTCTTCTGACTCTTTTTTGCGGATGAACCACTCGGATTGAGAGGTCTTCGTCCAAGGATGATTAAGGAATAATAGAATACCGCCTGTTCAATTCCTACAATTATCTACAGTATCTTCGTTGTCATGCCGTTTTTATCTGAATACGACATAGAATATAGTTGCACACTCAACTACAATGATCTGACTCACCGAAAGGATCTGAAGTCGTCTGCTCAATCTTCCAATACAAACACAAGTCTGGTATCCGGACATCAGGAACCATATGATACGATGATTTTTAAAAAAATACACCTCATTATGCTCTGCTTTACCGGTTATCTCGCCATGGCAGGAGGGTCACTCCTGGCACCGGTCCTGCCTGAGATGGTAACTCCCCTCCAGACCACGGCTCAGGCTGTCGGGCTGCTGATGTCAGTGTTCACGCTCTCAACAGCGATATTCACCCTGGTGCTGAGCCACTTCATCGACCGCTTTGACAGGAAACAGATCCTTGTGCCCAGCCTGCTGATATATGGGCTGACCGGTATTGCAGGGTACTGCTCAACCGATTTTTCAGTGCTTCTGGTCATGCGGTTTATCCAGGGGATCGGGGTTGCCGGAATGATGACCCTTGCCTTCCTGGTAATTGGGGAGGCATACCGGGGAGTTGAGAGCATCAGTGCGATAAGCAGGATGAGCATGTCCCTGGCAATCGGAGCAATTACCGCACCAATGATAGGTGGGGCCCTCGCCAGCATGGGATGGAACTACCCGTTCCTATTCTTTGTTCTCTCCATCCCCTTTGCCCTGATGGTGACAGTATCACTCCCTGAAACACGGGAACAGAATAAGAACGTGAGACATGCAGGTTTCAGTGAGGCGTTATCTTCTCTCCGCGAGTTCCCTGTTATCTACACGATATTCATGGGATTCTCGATCTTTTTCCTGCTCTATTCACTCATCATCTACCTCCCTTTCGTGCTCAAGGAACTGTTCGACTTCTCATCTGGAGAATCCGGCCTGATGCTTGCCATTGAAGGAGTTGCCGTAGTGATCCTGGCATCACAGATGAGAATGCTCTCATCCAGGTTTTCAATAAACCTGGTAATTGCCACGGGTTTTCTCTTCGTCGGCACATCGATGCTCTGCATCTCATTCACCGCCTCCATCACAGGTATCTTTCTCCTCCTGATCCTCTTTGGTGCAGGACTGGGACTTGCACAGACAGCCATAGATGCCCAGATCATTCAGATCAGTCCGGCACAATCGAAAGGAGGTATCCTCTCCATTCATACATGCATGAAGTACATGGGAATGACCCTTGCTCCGATCATCCTGGGGCTCATCCTCTCCTTCACCGGGCTGCAGACTGTCTTTCTCATATCAGGAATATTTGGAATCGGGGTCACGATAACAACACTTCTCATGAGAAGACGGTTTGATGCCCTGACAACTCATTGATCAGAGCCTACAGGATCTGCCTAAAGCGGGTTTTATAAACTCCATCTCTCCTTTTGACCTCTGTCCCCTCATCTCTACTCCTGATACCAGCAGAACCAGAAGAAGATATCCAAACATAATATAGAGAGATATCAGCATACAGCCTGCAGTATCCAACAATCTGTTATAGGTGACAATCCCATCACCATCTGACCCAGCATGATCAGATCGACATGTAGCCTCCCAGGGAAGCAGAACAAAAGCAGAATATCTGGACGGCTCCTTTTAATCGTGGTCCTCCTGACTGGGATATGTGTAGTTCATGCCAGCAGTCTTCCGACAATTCTCTACCCATTAAAGGAATCTCCGAAGACCGGACCATACCAGGATGAGCAGTTCATGGCTCTTGCCACCGACACAATATACAGTCTCTCCAATGCAACAATCCCGAACGGAACTGAACTCCGTGATCTTCAGACCACCCAGCAGAGACTGGCATCGATGAACATCAGCCCTGACTTCTACCAGAAGGCACGAAAGATAAATGCATATCTGTATTATACAGCCCAGGCCGGTGATGCCTACTCAGATGCCATGAGTCTTTCAGGAAAAGCATACTCACCGGTATATAATGACCCATCTGCAATGAGCGAAGTCCGGGAGTTTCAGGGAGCATCAAAGACAATGTGGAATCAGATCCAGGATCTCTTCCCCAACGTCACTCCATACCGGATCACCACAGAGAAGAAGCCCTACTCAGTCAACGAGGATCCAGACTTCAAGCAGCCCAACAACCCGTTCTCATCATACTCGGAAGAGGATGCAATATATGATCAGTACTATCGATGATTGTCGACCACATACCGCGCAATTGCCGACCGGTTCGCGTCTTCTCAGTCTCGATCATGAACTAAAAATAATGCTGGAATTTTCCCCAGATCTATGATGCTATAAATAACCTTTGATCATCAACACCCTTTTTTTCTGCTGTGTTTCAGCGTGGAAAAGAAGTGTGCAAAAAAAATTGTTTGCTAAACCACTTTTTTTTAGTTAAAGCAAATTAGGTTAGTGCAAAAACTGCAAATTTCGTCTTTTTTCCAGTTTTGTGACCGGTATTCTTTATAACGGGACATAATTTCGAAACATTTAACTAAATACTGACCAACTAAGCAATTACCACAACGGTATTGTAACGCTCTATGTGTGTGGTATTGCATAGTGAGTACTCTTGTGTCTGATCAGAGTTACGCAGGAGATAGGTTTACATGGAAGAGATTGTATTAGGCATTGGTATTACTGCATTGGCGGGAGCTCTTGCCACAGTTGCCGGTGCTGCGGAAGATACTGAATCTGATATCGGTTCACAGGGTGACCCGAACTCTCAGGTTCAGCTCGCTCCGCAGATGGGATATATCCACCGCATCTTCAACAAGGCAGTCTCCGGTGAGCCACCAGCATACGGGCTTTGGTGTGCCATCGGGGCTGGAGTGGCCTGGGCTTTCTTGCAGCTTAACTACAACCCGGCTCTTGCTATTATCCTTGGCTCAATAGTTGCGGTGTTTATTCAGGGTATCTACTGTACATCAGGATACCTTGGACGTACCGCAAGTCTGGCCAAGTTCAAGCAGCCGGTCTATATCGACATCCTGAAGTCATTGACTTCGGTGACGATGGCTCATGCGTTTGTCGCGATATTCTGTACCACAGCAGTGTGTTACCTGATGTCCGCAGCGCTGCACCACCCGTTCGCACTTCCGCTCCTCGGACTTATCTGGGGTATTGCGCTTGGTGCAGCAGGTTCAGCATCAGGAAACCCGTTCTATGGAAAGGAACGCCAGTACCAGAACCAGAAGTTCGGTGCCGGTGTCCCAATCTCTGCATCAGGAAACATTGTCCGGTATGCAGAGGCAGGCCAGAGATCTTCCCTTGACAACGGCTGGTTCACCACCAAGTTTGCCGGTCCGGCATCAGGGATCTGTTTCGGTCTGATTGTGTTCCTTGAACTCTGGCGTACCGTTCTCTTTGAGAAATCACTCGCCGGATGGGGAGCAGTCATCGCAGGAATTGTCCTTATCCTGATCTTCACATTCATCGACCGTTGGATCGAGGTGTGGGGACGCAAGACCTACGGACCATACACTGAACCAGAGGAGGCATCATCATGAGTGCACTCGGAGGAAAGGCAGCTGGTGGCGACGGCATCAACGCTGTTGGAACCGTTGTCGGTCTTGTTATCATTCTGGTTTCAATCGGAATCACCGCTGTTCTCGGCGCCTCCATGGTTGTTCCCCTCATCGGGATTATCGTCGGTGGTGCACTGATTGCATTCGGTGTTCACTTCGTCCCTGTCGGTGGAGCACCGGCAGCAATGGGACAGGCACCAGGTATTGCAACTGGTGTGGCAATGCTCGCAGCCGGTGCCGGTCTGGCCGGTCTCTTCGGCGGTGCGTGGGCATACGAGACAACTGGCGACTTCCTTATCTCCATCATTGGTGGAGCAGTTGGTGGTGGCCTGATGATGGCAATCACCTGTCTGATGGTGAACGCAACCTACGTCTTTGCAATGGGTATCCCTGCAGCATCTGGTAAGATCGCAAAGGACCCAATCACCGGGGACACATTCCCTGAATACAAATCCCAGGGAACTGAGGGACACGGTCTGCCATTCATCTCCTTTGTTGGTGGTGTAATTGGTGGACTTATCGCTGGTCTTGGAGGAACGATCATCTACATCGAACTTCTGGATGCATACAGCGTCGGTCTCACAGCCCTGCTAAAAGCTCAGGCAACTGCAATTCAGCCACTTGCAATCTCACTTGCAGGAATCTTTGCAATTGGATTCTTCCTGGTCAACGCAGTGCTCGCAGCATACAACATCACCGGTACCATCGAAGGACCACACGACCCCAAATTCAAGCGGGTTCCACGTGCAGTCATTGGATGTGCCGTTGCATCTGCATTCTGTGGACTCATCTCACTGCTGCTGGTGACCAACATCGGGATGTGAGGAGAAGACATGACAGCAAAAATGGAAGCATCTGAAGGTAAAATGCCTCACAACAAGCTGATGACCTATGGTCTGGTCATCGCTGTCGTAGGCACATACCTCACCTATCTCAATGTTCTTACCGGTATTGCGGTATTCTCCTTCTTCGGAGGAATTGCTGCAGTAGCCGCCCTCTGGTGGGGTTCTGACACGATCAAGCACCTCTGCAGTTACGGTCTTGGTACCGGTGTTCCGTCAGCAGGTATGATCGCATTCGGTTCCGGGGCAATCGCCATGATCGTCGGTACCAAGTTCGGCATCGCATCGCCGATTGTAACCGTCATTCTGGCAGCAATCCTCGGAGCAGTCATCGGATACACTGCAAACAACATCATCAACATGAACATCCCTGTGATGATTATGTCCCTGATGGAGCTCGCAATTGTCGGTGCACTGACAATGCTCGGATTTGCATCAATGGCAACCGGCTCGTTTGAGTTCAACCAGATGATCATCGGAAGCATGTCTCTCTCTGTAGAGAGTGCAGGAGCAGCAGCAGGTGGAGCACAGCAGTTCCTCGTTACTGCAGTTCCGCAGTATGGGAACTCACTCATTGGCGGTGCAGCACTCGCAGTGATCTTCTTCCTCGGTGCACTCGCACTCCAGCACCCATTCAACGCCTGCCTTGGCCCGAATGAGTCACAGGACAGAACCCTGATGCTCGCACTTTCATGCGGGTTCCTCTCCATGATCGTCGTAGCCATCATCTCGCTGGTATACCTTGGACTTCTTGCAGGAGTCGTAAACCTGGTCATCTCACTGATCGCCTGGTTCTACTGCTACAAGACCTACATTGATCTCTCCAAGCGTGATGCCTACGCATGGCTCGATTCAAAGCCGATCATTGAGGTCGGAGGTGACCAGTAATGACCTGGGTTCCGGTACTTCCCGAGTTTGGTCTCGGTTGTGACGTGTTCGCAGGTTTTGTCTCCCAGCAGGGTGAGTCACTTGCACCCATCATTGCACAGGTAGACAAACTGGACAAGACTGCTGATGATATCGTTGGAATGCTCTCCGGAGAAGGTAACTTCCTTGAGTCGTTCCCGAACCGTGAGAAGTCCCTCGTATATGCAGGAGCCATCACCTCTCTGTGGTATGGACTTGCAGTCGGACTTCTGCTGGCAGGTGTCATCGTACTGGCCTTATTGAAGTGAGGTGATATAGATGGCAAACAAAAAATCACCGGCCAGTGGCTGGCCGATTGTTCAGGGTGACTTCCATACCGGAGATCCCCAGAGCCCGGTCGCAGTCGTGACCATGGGTTCACACCTTGACGAGCAGGCGATCTGTAATGCAGGAGCGGCTATCGCCGGATCCTGTAAGACGGAGAACCTCGGACTTGAGAAAGTTATTGCAAATATCATCTCAAACCCGAATATCAGATACGTTCTGACCTGTGGAACAGAAGTCAAGGGTCACCTCTCAGGACAGAGTCTCATCGCTCTGCACCAGAGTGGAATTACCGGCGGTAAGATCGTCGGATCCAAAGGCGCTATCCCGTTCATCGAGAACCTGTCCGCTGAAAACATCAAGCGGTTCCAGGATCAGGTTGAGATGGTCGATATCATGGAAGCAGAAGATATCGGCGTCATTTCAGCAAAAATCAATGAACTCAAGGCCAAGGATCCAGGCGCATTCGACGCTGAGGCAATGATCGTTGAGATCAAGGATGAGAGCGGCGGAAGTGGCGACGCGGAAGGGGCAGAAGTCCGTCCGATGTCTGCTGAAGTTGCACTGATTCACGCCCGGATGAAGACCATCCAGATGCTCGTCACCGACATTGGATACCAGGACAAATTTGCAGCTGGTGTCTATGGAGGAAAAGTCGAGGGTCTGATGATCGGTCTCATCGTCTCGTTTGTGATTGTCGGACTCCTTCTTATGGGACACGGGGTGGCATAAATGGCAGACGACGAGAAGAAAGCAGGCCCGGTCAGAATGGCAGCAATCGAGGCCATGGTCTCTGACATCAAATACAAGGGTCAGATCCTTGCACGAACAAACAAACTCGAGTCTGGTGCTATGGACTCCGGTCTCATTGGATTTGCCATCGGTCTTGCAGTAGCACTTCTGATGGTTGTTCCAGTCCTTCTGGGGGTACTGTAATGGCAGACAAGGGAGAGGCAGCATCTGGCTGGCCAATCGTACAGGGTGATTTCCACACCGGCGACGTAAAAAGCCCGGTCGCAGTCATCACCATGGGTTCACACCTTGACGAGCAGGCAATCTGCAATGCAGGAGCTGCAATCGCTGGTTCCTGTAAGACCGAGAACCTCGGACTTGAAAAGGTAATTGCAAACGTCATCTCAAACCCGAACATCAGGTTTGTTCTGACATGTGGTACTGAAGTGAAGGGTCACCTTTCCGGTCAGAGTCTCATCGCTCTGCACAAGGACGGAGTAAACGGCGGTAAGATCGTCGGCTCCAAGGGTGCAATTCCGTTCATCGAGAACCTCACTGCAGACAACATCAAGCGGTTCCAGGAGCAGGTTGAGATCGTTGACATCATGGAGGCCGAGGATATCGGCGCTATCTCCGCAAAGATCAACGAGCTCAAAGCACGTGACCCAGGTGTATTCCCAGGCGGACCAATGGTCGTTGAGATCAAGGAAGAAGGAGGAGGCGGAGCCGCTGTAGCAGCAACTGCAAACCCACAGTTCCTTGAGATCGAGGCAAAACTCGATGCAATCGAGACGAAACTTGAGTTCGTTAACGGAGAAATGACCCAGCGTGTCGGCCGCAAGGTCGGACGTGATATCGGTATTCTGTACGGTATCGTTGCAGGTCTGATGACATACGTCATTGTGACAGAATTACTGCCAAAACTGCTTCATTTGATCGCAAAATAAGAGGTGATGTTAGATGTTCATGTTTGAGAAGGAACAGACGGTCCTTGACTTCAACGGTCACAAGATCGGAGGACAGCCTGGAGAATACCCACGTGTGCTTGGTGCATCGATCTTCTATAACAAGCACGAGACCGTGCTCGACGAGCACACTGGTAAGATTGACAAGGCTAAAGCAGAGGCACTCTGGAACAGGTGTCTCGAGCTCTACGACGCAACTGGCAACTGGTACTTCTGCCAGATCATCGCCGAATACGGCGAGGCATTCGAGAGCTACTTCAGCTGGTTTACCGAGATCGATGATGAGTTCCCATTCCTGATGGACTCCTCTGCACCAGCAGCACTTGCACACGCCTGCAAGTACGTTACCGAAGTCGGTATCGCAGACCGTGCAGTCTACAACTCGATCAACGGTTCAATCGGACCAGAGAACATCGAGGCTATCAAGAAGTCCGATGTAGATGCAGCAATCGTTCTCGCATTCAACCCCGGTGACGCAAGTGTCCGTGGTCGTGAGAAGGTTCTGACTGATGGTGGTGTTGCAGGTCAGGAGAAGTCCATGATCGCAATTGCCGAGGAAGCAGGTATCAAGCGCCCAATCCTCGACACAGCAGCAACCCCACTCGGTCTCGGTTCTGGTGGCTCATTCCGTGAGATCCTTGCATGCAAGGCAATCCACGGTCTGCCAACCGGTGGTGCATACCACAACATGACCGTTTCCTGGACCTGGCTCAAGCGCTGGAGAAAGAACGGTATTCTCGACCGGTACAAAGATGCAGGCGTACTGCTTGAACAGATGGGCCACCACCACTTCGGCGGTGTTGAGGGTATCCGTCAGGCAGCATGGTCCGCACCAGATATCGGATGCAACATCATGGCAGCCACCCTCGGTGCAGATCTGCTCATGTTCGGTCCGATCGAGAACTGTGAAGCTATTGCAACTTCAGCAGCATTCTCTGATATCGTCCTTGCCGAGACCCTCCGTGAGCTCGGTGGCGACATCAAAGAGCCAAACCACCCAATCAACAAGCTGGTATAATCCAGCTCTTTTTTTTATTCCCGGTCTTATTGTATACTTACCAGAGACCTGCCTGACCAGTGAGGTAATTCTTTCCGCGATGCGAATGATTATTCACACGTCAGGGTAACCAGTACGCCAATAGTCACAATTGTGACTGCCACTGCTCTCGGGATATGAAATTATGATTGGTGCACGTATCAGGGAAGATATCGACATTATCCTACAGAAAGATCCGGCAGCACGGAGTAGAATCGAAATTTTATTCTGTTACCCCGGGCTGCATGCCCTAGCCATACACAGGGTGGCACACCGGCTCTGGCTCAGAGAGGACCGGCTTGCTGCACGATTTATCTCTCATATCTCAAGATTGTTAACCGGTATCGAGATCCATCCCGGTGCAAAGATAGGGAGACGAGTCGTGATAGACCATGGTATGGGGGTTGTTATCGGAGAGACTGCTGAAGTCGGTGATGATGTCCTCCTTTACATGGGAGTTGTTCTGGGAGGGACAACGCTCACAAAAGGAAAACGGCATCCAACACTTGGAAAAGGTGTTGTTATCGGGTCAGGTGCTGCGGTGCTCGGTCCGGTAAACCTAGGTGATTATGCAAAAGTCGGGGCTGGTGCTGTCGTAGTAAGGGATGTTCCACCAGGAGCAACCGTTGTTGGAGTCCCGGGAAGGATTGCAGGGCTCGAACGGAGAACGACTCAGGATGATATCAGGGATAATGCCATGCCTGACCCGACACTGCGGGTCATCAGCCGGATGCTCGAGCGCCAGAGTTCACTCGAAGAGAAGATCAGTAAACTTGAGAAGGATCTGGTATGCATCAGACAGCATGCACCGGTTACCCCGGTTTCAGATCGGGAAGAGGAGATCTGGGCTGCACTCAGGCAGATCATTGACCCTGAGATCGGGCATAACGTTGTTGATGTGGGACTTATACGAACAGTGAAGATCACCGGAGAAGAGGTGGACGTTGAGATGGCACTCAACACCGAGTCATGTCCCCTGCTTGAGTACCTGGTAAACCAGGTCGAGACCAGGCTTAAGTTGATCACCTGGATCAGCAATGTAAAAGTTGAGGTTGTCCATGATCCCTGGGAGGCAGAGACCTGTCTGAACCCATTGATTCATTACAAAGTGAACACAGAGGATGAAAAGCAGATAGAACCCTGATCTTTTTTCCCGAAGTGTGTTATAATCACCATCATCAAGACACAAAGAATCCTGATAGAGACCTATTTTTCAGAAAACAGCCTCACCGGCATCGAGGCCTTTTTTTCCGGTTTGGAATACTATATACCATTACCTAGAGAATAGTATGTTCGAATGTCACAATTGTGATATTAACCCAGGGCATTTAATGACCCTGTAGAACTTACGTATTCTGCCGGAGGGCATCATGGGACGAATTTACAATGATATTACCAAAACGATAGGAAACACACCACTCATCCGTCTTAACCGCATCACCAAGGGGTTAAGCACCCAGACATTTCCACCAACAATTCTGGTGAAACAGGAGTCACGCAACCCACTCGGAAGTGTGAAGGACCGGCTCGGTGTTGCCCTGATTGAGGCAGCAGAACGCGATGGGCTCATCAAACCGGGGACAACCATTATTGAGCCGACGAGTGGGAACACCGGAATCGCTCTTGCATTTGTTGCTGCTGCAAAGGGGTACCGGTTGATATTAGTGATGCCGGAGTCTTTCAGTGTTGAGCGAAGGAAGATCTTCAAGGCCCTTGGAGCAGAACTTATCCTCTCTTCAGGAGCAGAAGGGATGACAGGAGCAGTCAACCTGGCCGAGCAGATCCACCGGGAGCATCCTGACAGTTACTTGGTTCCACAGCAGTTTAAGAATCCGGCAAACCCTGAGATTCACCGGAGAACCACTGCAGAAGAGATCTGGAACGATACCGACGGACAGGTTGACATCGTTGTTGCAGGAGCAGGAACCGGAGGAACCATCACCGGTATTGCATCAGTTATCAAGCCAAGAAAGGCATCATTCAAGGCCATCGCTGTCGAGGCTGCAGCATCACCGGTTATATCCGGTGGCAAACCAGGAAAGCACAAGATCCAGGGTATCAGTCCGGGATTTGTCCCAGATGTGCTTGGAGTGAATCTGCTGGACCAGGTACTACAGATCACTGATGATGAAGCCTATGAGTATGCACGACGGCTGGCATCAGAAGAGGGTATTCTTGCAGGTCCATCCTCAGGAGCAGCAGTGGCAGCAGCAGTGAAGATTGGATCCCTGCCAGAGAATGCCGGGAAACTGATCGTTGCCATCCTCCCGGATACCGGAGAGCGATACCTCTCAACAGATCTCTTCGATTACCAGGAATAACCCGAATACATCTTTTTTTGTTTTTCGGAATTAACAATATTGTTAATACTATAATGTTTACAAAATTGTGTGATGATGAGTTATAATGGAGGATCGGTAATGGGTATGCCAGCACTGACCATCTTCTCACGGATCAGATCTGCCAGGTCGAACTGTTTCCTGCTTCTGAGCTCCGATCTGATATCCTGTAGTATTGCAAGAGGCACACTCTTTTCTCGTAGGAAATTAACCCCAAGAATTTCACCAAACTCTACAAGGGCAGTGATATCTCCTGCAGATGCGAGAGACTGGATGGCAGCAAGTGCCATGGGAGTGTTGAGATCTGCATCCATAGCATCAGTAAACGCTTTTCTTCCCTCATGGTTTACCCCGTTGTCCCGAGTTGCTATAGCACGAATATGTTCAAGGGCTTTTTCAGCACTGGCTAATCCCTCATCGGTTGCCTGGAGCGGAGACCGATAATGCGAGAGAAGAATATAATACCGTAATACATCCTTGTTCCATGATTTGAGAGCATCTCTGATGGTTACAAAGTTGCCAAGGGACTTTGACATCTTCTCTCCTTGTACTGTCAGAAATCCGGTATGGAGCCAGTACCGCACCATAGGGTGCTTCCCTTCCAGCGATTCCATCTGGGCGATCTCTGCCTCATGATGGGGAAAGATGAGATCAAGCCCTCCACCATGAATGTCATACTGCTGGCCGAAGTACTTCTCAGAGATTGCTGTATCCTCGATATGCCACCCGGGCCTTCCTCTTCCCCATGGCGAATCCCATGTGTACTCACCCCATTCTCCAAATTTCCAGAGAGCAAAATCTTCAGGGTTGCGTTTGGTAGGGTCTCTTACACGGCTGACGCGTTTATCCCGTTTCTGGCCTGATAACTCACCGTTCCGGTCGAACGTATCAACGTTGAAGTACACACCGGTATCCGTAGCATATGCTACCCCTTTCCTGACAAGACGATCGATCTGGCTGATTATTTCAGGGATATGAGTGGTTGCCCGGGCATAGTAACTCACTGCATCGATGCCAAGCGACTGCATATCCCTGATATATTCACGCTCGAACTGCCGTGAGAGGGATGCCTGGGAGACCTGCTCTCTCGCAGCCCGATCGATGATCTTGTCATCCACGTCTGTAATATTCTGCAGGTAAAAGACCTCTTTCCCGGTCCAGCGGAGATACTTTGCCAGCACATCAAAGACCACATATGTTCTGGCATGGCCCAGGTGTGAGTAGTCGTATACAGTCGGGCCGCAGACAAACATCGAAACTCGATCAGGGGAGAGGGTCTCAAGCGGTTCGATGCTCTTTGAAAGTGTACTGTATAATTGCAAAATAATCTCTCCAGTTTACGCCGGCGGAGGGAATCGAACCCCCAAACATTCGCTTTGCAGGCGAAGGCATTCAACCACTCTGCCACACCGGCATTGAAGAACAACCGCATAAACGCAGCCATAACCCGGGACAGGAGAACATGCAAGGTGTTCAGAAACTTTTATTCCTGATTCTTCTGTCCGGACCAGATACGACAAAAAAGGTAGGATTCTTCAGATATTAAGCTTAGCAGAAGAGGCAATTTTGTCTTCAGACCCGCAATCACGCCAGATGAGATCAAGTCCAAGACTGATCAATTCTTCTGAAGAAAGGCCTGTTTCTCCTGTTGCAATCAGTTTGACAACACCAAACATGATCTGGGAGACCATGACAAGATAAAACTCATGAGGAAGATCACGGATCAGTCCTTTGGCAATTGCATCTTCAGATATCTGATTCATCCAGGCGAATTCAGCATGTGCTTCACGCTTAACTTCTTCAGAGATACTCGGAGAGTGATAGAACTGCTCGACAAAGAGAAATTTCTCATGGTTTGTGATCCCCCAGGTGACAAATCCATGAAAGCATCGCTCAAGCCTGGTCCTTGGATCCAGAGCAGGATCATCACAGAATCTGATGGCTTCAGCCATATCCTTCTTAATCGAGAGATACAACTGTTCAAAGAGGCTATTTTTATCAGGGAAATAATGGAACAGCGTCCCGGTGGAGATTCCTGCCTCTTTACTTATCTGTGAGGTAGGGGTTGCATGAAACCCCTGTGTCGTAAAGAGGCGGAGAGCAACGCTCAGTATTATATCGCGTTTTCCAGGAATTGGACAGCCATTATCACCGGTATCTGAATCGTCAGGTACTTGTTTCATACTTTCACGGATTCATCATGGAATAACTGAAATCAGGATGTATTATACAACCTCTGATCAGTCATTGAGCTTTTTCCTGGAAAAGATCATCCTTATTATTGGAATCAGTGCCCGGGTCCGCAGACCGTCAAGGGTTTTTGACACATTCTTGAGTTCATCAGGGATCTCAATATGCTGAGGGCAGAGTGAGACACATTTGCCGCAATTTCTACAGAGGGATGCATTGACAGGTTTTCCTCCCAGCCCACCCATCAGTTGAATCCCGTACATC
>CAZVAS010000040.1:0-1578 GCA_964625165.1 uncultured Methanospirillum sp.
GGATGCCCGCAAAACGTTTGTTGTGGGATCTTCATTGATGTTCGGACTGGGAGTTCACATGCTTCCTGATATTTTTTCACAGGTACCCACTGTGATACAGCCACTCTTTGAATCTGGTCTTTCAGTAGCAACATTGGTGGCAATTACTCTCAATCTCCTGATGAGGATCGGGATAAAAAAAAAGGAGACTCTCATTATTCAGCCTGATGATGAGATATCAGACAAAGTCTTTGCTTTTATGGAAAAACAGGGAGACCGATGGGGAGTCAGGCCTGATGTCATCAGACGGGCCACATCTGCCCTTTCAGAGACGTGTGAATCGTTGTTTTCAACCGGGAGAACAAAAGAGCCCGTCAGTGTTACGGCAATATACGATGAGCTGAAGATTGATATTCCAGTCTCATACACGGGAAAGGAACTGATCCTTACCGATAAAAGACCGACTCCCCAGGAGATTATGAAAGATCCCGATGGTTTCTCCCGCTTGTCCGGATATATGGTTCAGCGGTATGCAGACCGGGTTACCAACCGGAATCTCGGTGATAAATGGGTGATCACCCTCCATTTTGATCATTAACGGGAATAACTACCAGCATCCCATATTGTCTTTTTTTTATCCAGGTTCTGTCTGAACAATAGTCTTTTTATCATTCAATCTGGAATTCACTCATATGCAACTCCAGAAGCCGGGTATCAGGATCCTGGGTATTGCAGAGAGTTACTCCGGCAGAACCTGTTCAAATTTAGCGGGGGTCGTCATGCGTACTGATCTGCATGTCGACGGATTTGCATTTGGGAAGATCACCGTTGGTGGTACCGACGCAACAAACGAGATCCTCAGCATGATCTCCGGGCTCGATAGAAAAGACATCAACCTTATCATGCTGAGTGGATGTGTTATTGCCTGGTACAATATCATTGAGCCCCTGATTATCAACCATACAACCGGGATACCCGTTATCTGTGTCTCGTATGAAGAATCAGAAGGTCTCCAAGAAAAAATAGAGCACCATTTTCCTGGAGATACTGACCGGATCAATCGGTATAAAGCACTGGGAGAGAGAATTGAGGTTCCTCTTCCGACCGGTTACTCCCTCTTTGCAAGGGGGTGGGGTCTGACTGAAAAGGAAACCATCCGAGCCTGCAGACTCCTTACTCATCATGGAAAGATCCCTGAACCTCTCAGGGTTGCCCGCATCGCTGCCCGGAGCCTGATGCAGTATACTCAGGCACGGAACTGATGCTGCGAGATGATACGGTACCCCTTGTGATCTGAATAATAATTCTCATTCATCCAGTCCTGCATATACTCATCATCCCAGAAATTCCCGGTCAGGTGGGTATATGAGGTGTCTGATGATCTCTGATAAATTCTGAGATCAACGAGATCTCCGGGAGCGTAATAGCCATCTTTGAGATTGATCTCAATCATCTCACCCGGTGAGAAGTAGTCATTGCAACAGCCGGGTCCACCTATTGTGGAGACACCAAAATGGTGGCTCGGTATGAAATCTTCTCCATGCAGGGTAAAAATCCGGGCATATAGTTTCTCATGACCCTTATAAAACTCAGCCATCA
>CAZVAS010000040.1:1678-16433 GCA_964625165.1 uncultured Methanospirillum sp.
ACTGCCGGCTCCCTATGCATATAATAGGGACAGTCCGGAATACCATCAATCTTTCGAAATTAACCTGAAAAAAAGTTAGAAGTTGTTGATGTACCGCTGGATCTCCCAGTCGTGGACTGTGAGGCGGTAGTCATCAGTCTCTGCGATTGCAATATTGGTCAGGTTCTCGACAACATGCGGTCCAAGTGCATCACAGATGACCTTGTCCTTGAGGAGTTCGTCGTTTGCCTCTTTCAGTGAGCCTGGGAGCATCTCGATGCCGAGTTTCTGGCGTTCTTCCTCGCTGAGGTGATAGATATTGACGTCAGTTGCTGCCGGTGGCTTGATCTTGTTCTTAACACCGTCCATACCTGCTGCAATCATTGCTGCGAAGAGGAGGTACGGGTTGCTGGTTGGGTCAGGGCTGCGAAGCTCTGCACGGGTACTGTTTCCACGGGCTGCTGGAACACGGATCATTGCTGACCGGTTTGCTGCACTCCAGGTGATGTACACTGGTGCCTCGTATCCCGGGACCAGACGCTTGTATGAGTTGATGGTTGGGTTTCCAATACGGGCGATTGCCTTTGCGTGCTTCATCAGACCGCCGATGTAGTATAATGCGGTCTCTGAGAGCTGCTTCTCTCCCTTTTCATCAAAGAAGGTGTTCTTCCCGTCTTTGCTGAGGGATCCATGGCAGTGCATACCGGTACCGTTGATTCTGGCAATTGGTTTTGCCATGAAGGTGATATGCATATCGTAAAGCAGAGCGAGCGTCTTTGCTGCAAACTTGAAGGTGATAACCTTGTCTGCAACAGAGAGTGCATCACCGTACTTGAAGTCGATCTCATGCTGGGAGTCAGCGACTTCGTGGTGTGATGCTTCGATCTCAAAGCCCATGTCGGTGAGTGCAAGGACGATGTCACGGCGAAGGTCTTCTGCTTTGTCATTTGGGGCTAGATCGAAGTAGCCACCGTGGTCAGCGAACTTGGTGGTCGGGTTATCTTCTTCATCACGCTGGAAGACAAAGAACTCGAGTTCCGGACCGGTATTGAATGTGTAACCGAGCTTTGCTGCTTCTTCCAGGTTCTTCCGAAGCACATACCGTGGGTCACCCTCAAACGGCTTGTTACCGTAGGTGTACACATCACAGATGAACCGTGCGACCTTCTTCTCTGATGGTCTCCATGGGAGAATTGCGTAGGTGCTGATATCCGGCTTGAGGATCATATCGGACTCATCGATCCGGGTGAATCCCTCGATAGATGAACCATCAATCCAGATTCCTTCAGTCAGAGCCTTCTCAAGCTGGAAGGTTGGAATTGCAACATTCTTAGGGATACCAAGGATATCCGTGAACTGGAGCCTGATGAATCCAACATCATCGGCTTTTACCCGAGCGATCATCTCGCTGACCTTTGCATCAGACATTGAAACAAGCTTCTACCTTGCAATATAAAAAAATACCTTGATCGACAGGAAAATCTAAATGTCAGCAGGCAAAAGAGGGGATCAATTCCTCGGTGATATCAGGCACCCGGTTTTTTCTCAGCCCATCACATGTTCGATTATTTTCATGCAGTATTAGTATGCGATCACATTGCGAGTTCAGGAAAACTGCGTCCGTTATCGGTTTTCCTCTCCCTGGCTGGTGGATCTTTGTCTCTGCTCATGTTAATATGATCGAAGAACGTATAAAAGAGGTTACAACAAAAAAGCTTCCATCTTAGGATTTGGATCCAGATGCGTTAATGGCAGGAATAATGCCGACTTTTTGGTGTATGTGGTGATATGTGCGGAATAATAGGCGTGATTGATAAGACTCGCGAAAATATGGATGGGTCTGCAATCAGAGAAGCCCTCGCGATTATGGATGAACGAGGCAACGGTGAGGGCGCGGGATATGCTGTGTACGGAGTGTACCCGGATTACGCAGATCTGTATGCGATACATGTTTTTTACGACAACATAGTCGAGCCCAAGGAAAAAGTCGAAGAACTGCTTGAGACCTGGGGGATGATAGAGCATGATGAAGAGATCCCCACGTACGAATCAGGCCGGATGAAGAAGGTCCACATCCCCTGGAGATACTTCTTCAGACCGAACCGCAAGCTGATGCCCCAGAGTGACACTCCTGATGATGATATCGTCACCCAACTGGTGATGACTGTAAATACCACAATAAACGGAGCACTCATCTTCTCTTCAGGCAAGAACATCGGAGTCTTCAAGGCATCTGGATGGCCGGAAGAGGTTGCAGACTTCTACCGGGTTGAGGACTATGAAGGATACCTCTGGATAGCACACAACCGGTATCCGACCAACACGGCAGGCTGGTGGGGAGGAGCTCATCCGTTCAACCTCCTGAACTGGAGTGTTGTCCACAACGGTGAGATCACATCCTACGGAACAAACCGGAGATATATCGAGAGTTTCGGATACCTCTGCCGGATGTACACAGACACCGAGGTCGTCGCGTACCTGATGGATCTTCTTGCCAGAAAGCACAGGTTAAGTCCTGAACATGCAGTCCGTGCTCTAGCTCCGCCATTCTGGGAGGAGATCGAGAGGATGGAGCCTTCAGAGCAGGAGCTCAACACCGCAATCCGCCTCACATACGGCCAGGCAATGATGAACGGTCCGTTTGCAATTGCGGTAGCATCTCACGACTCTCTTGTCGGCTTCTCGGATCGTATCAAACTCCGGCCACTTGTTGTCGGAGAACACGATCAGAGGCTGTATATCTCAAGCGAAGAGGCCTCAATCAGGACCATGGATCCTGCAGTCAAGAAGATATCCATGCCCCGTGCAGGCCAGCCTATCGTCGGGAGGGTCGTGGCATGATCATCGGATCACGCCCGCTGAAGTTTCAGGTAACTGTTGATCATGACCAGTGCATGCTCTGTGGCCGCTGCGTAGACAACTGTTCTTATAATGTCTACCGGATGGAAGACGGAAGAATAAAGGTCAACTCCCGGAACTGTGTGGCCTGTCACCGCTGTCTCTCCCAGTGTCCCCGCGATGCCATCATGATCGCAGAACGACCATGCGATTACCGGAACCATCCGGTCTGGACCGATCGTGTCAGGGAAAATATTTTCAAACAGGCTGAATCAGGCAAGATCCTCTCGGGTGGAATGGGCAACACCGGGGATTATCCGATCATCTTTGACCGGATCGTCCTTGATGCCTGCCAGGTCACCAACCCGAGTATCGATCCGCTCCGTGAGCCGATGGAGCTGCGGACCTATATCGGCAAGAAACCCAGGCAACTCGATATCACCTACGGTCCGGGAAACGATGTCGAGTTGAATACGAAACTTGGGCCAAACCTCAAACTCGAGACCCCGATCATGATCGGGCATATGAGTTACGGAGCAATCTCCCTCAATGCCCAGATGGCGATGGCAAAAGCCGTCTCACGGATCGGTTCGTTTATGGGAACCGGAGAGGGAGGGCTCCATGAGGGACTCTACCCATACCAGAACCATATGATCGTGCAGATTGCATCTGGGCGGTTCGGTGTTGATGTCAATTACCTGAACAGGGGAGCAGCAATAGAGATCAAGATCGGTCAGGGAGCAAAACCGGGTATCGGTGGACACCTTCCTGGTGAGAAGGTCTGTGCTGATGTCTCATGCACCAGGATGATTCCGGAAGGCAGCGATGCCATCAGTCCGGCCCCGCATCACGACATCTACTCTATCGAGGATCTCAAGCAGCTTGTGCTCAGTCTCAAGGAAGCGACCGAGCACCAGAAGCCGGTCTTTGTAAAGATTGCTGCGGTGCACAACGTAGCTGCAATCGCAGCCGGAATCGCACGGTCAGGTGCAGACGCTGTTGTGATCGACGGGTTCAGGGGAGGAACCGGTGCTGCACCGGCAGTCTTCAGGGACCATGTCGGTATCCCGATCGAGGCAGCGGTTGCAGCCGTAGACGCCAAACTCCGTCAGCAGGGGATCAGGAACGAGGTCTCCATCATCGCTTCAGGTGGTATCAGGCACAGTGCCGATGTCACGAAAGCAATCTGTCTCGGGGCAGATGCGGTGTACATCGGTACCGCTGCACTCGTCGCCATGGGTTGCAGGGTCTGTGGAACCTGCTATCGGAATTTGTGTGCCTGGGGTATAGCAACCCAGCAGCCTGACCTTGTGGCACGTCTTAACACCGACGAAGCCTCGGTCAACGTCGAGAACCTGATTCATGCCTGGACACTCGAACTTGCTGAACTGATGGGAGCAGCCGGTATCAACAGTATCGAGTCGCTGCGTGGAAACCGTGACCGGCTCAGGGGATACATGCTTGACCAGTCAATGCTTGATGTCCTTGATATCAAACCGGTGGGGGCCTGACATGTCTGTTGTCGAGATCGATGCAAAGGGCATGCATTACACGCCTCTGAACAAACTGATCAGGCAGGCGATAGCAGACGGTGCCAGCGAGATTGTTCTCAAACATATCATGGGCCAGCGGTTCATCGGTGACGGGCTGACGGGAAATGTCAGGATCACTGTGGAAGGTGTTCCTGGTGGAGACCTTGGCATGTTCATGAAAGGACCGACGATCATCGTGAAAGGGAATGCGGATCATGCTCCCGGAAACACGATGGACGAAGGTCTTATCGTCATTCACGGGAGCAGCGGTGACGCCACAGCCCACAGCATGCGGGGTGGCCGGGTCTATGTAAAAGATGACATCGGGTACCGTGGCGGAATCCATATGAAACAGTATATGGAGAAGAAACCGGTCCTTGTTGTTGGAGGAAACGCCCGGGCATTTCTGGGTGAGTTTATGGCAGGAGGACTTATCGTTCTGCTGAGACTTGACCAGAAGGAGCCTGCACCGTTTGCAGAGATGAGTCTTGCAAGTGGTATCCATGGTGGAGCGATCTACATCAGGGGACCTGTTGAAAAGTGGACGCTTGGTATCGGTGCTGCTGCACGGGAAGCGACAGCAGAGGACTTGACGGTTATCACCCCGTATGTGCAGGAGTTTGCTGAGCAGTTCGGATTGAATCCTGCAGAAATATTATCCTCGTCATTTACAAGGATAGCACCGGTCAGTGCCAGACCTTTTGCAAGTAAATATATCTGGGAGTGAGCAGATGGCTGATACAAAGAGTTACAAGGATCTGAGCAAGGAAGTCTGGGATGCAGGAACCTGCAGCGGGTGCGGAGCATGCGTTGCTGTGTGTCCTGCTGACGCACTGTTTTTCGTCGACGACCCTGGGATCAACCACCCGACATCATCAGGGTACTGCAAGATGGCTATCGATTCTGTCCCCTGCGGTGCATGTTATGATGCCTGTCCCCGGACACGCGAACAGAAGAAAGAGACTCTCGGGTCCTACCGCAGCCTGCTCAAGGCCCAGGCAACCGGACCGGTTCCCCACCAGCAGAACGGTGGTGCAGTCACCGCAATTCTGACCGCTGCAATGCAGCAGGGATTGATCGATGGTGTTGTCACACTCACCGAGGATCGGTGGACTCACCGCCCGCGTTCGATTCTGATCACCAGTGCCGGTGAACTGATAGAACACGCCGGTTCACGGTACAACTGGTCTGTACCGGTCCTTCGTTCTCTCAAGGCTGCAGTTGTGGATCGAAAGCTGAAGCATATTGCAGTCGTCGGGACACCCTGTGTCGTCCAGGCAGCCCGGGCCATGAAGAACTCTTCAAACGATCTTCTGGTCCCGTTCGGACGTTCAATCCGTCTGATCGTCGGACTCTTCTGCACTGAGAGTTTCGATTATCACACCCTGATGGAGGATATCCTGAAAAGTGCGGGTCTTGCTCCCCATCAGATCGCGAAGATGGATGTGAAGGGAAAACTGGATCTCACCCTGACCGATGGTTCATCCAGCTCCCTCTCGCTTGAAGAGGTCGCCCGGGCAGTACGGCAGGGCTGCCACACCTGTGGTGACTTTTCAGCCCTTGATGCCGACATCTCGGCAGGCTCGGTCGGAACTCCGACAGGGTACACAACCCTGGTTGTCAGAACCGTGGACGGTGAAGGGTTTGTTGACAACGCTGCTAAAGCAGGTGCTCTCACTACCAGCAGCGAGGTCGAGACCGGAATTATAGAAAAACTTGCATCTGCAAAGCAGAAGCGTCTCAACTAATCCTCTCTTTTTATTGTGCTCTTTCTGATTCGTGAACGATCATGAATATATAGAACTATTGAGAGATAGATTAAAGGATACAAATATCTGATTGCCAATGGACGATAGCAGTTCTGAAGATATTCCTCCTCACAGTCGGCTCAGTGCTGGCTGCACGCTCTGTTTTGAGGGGGCTAAACTGGTTCTTTTTGTTACCGGCCTCTGCCAGAGATCATGCTGGTACTGCCCGTTATCAGGGCAGCGAAAAAACAAGGATGTCATTTTTGCAAATGAGCATGCCATCACATCTCCGGATGAGATGATCGCTGTTGCACACAAGATGTCAGCACTTGGCACCGGAATCACCGGAGGCGAGCCGTTTGCGGTGATCGACCGGCTGGTTACGTATGCAACAGCACTCAAGGATGAGTTTGGACCTTCTCACCAGATTCATCTGTACTCCGGGATAGCTCCGTCACGGGATCAGCTGATGCAGATCAGGGGACTTGTTGACGAGGTACGGCTTCATCCGCCCCATGAAGAGTGGCCTTCAATTAAAGGCAGTGCCTTTCATGAGTCTGTTCTGCATGCACGGGAGCTTGGGTTTGATATCGGGGTGGAGGTTCCATCCCTTCCTGGTATCGAGGCATTCCTTGAGATCATCGATGACCTTGACTTTTTGAACATCAACGAACTTGAGTGGGGAGAGTCGAACGCATCAGAGATGCGGGGTCGGGGTTTTGAACTCAGGGGCGACGTATCAAACGCTGTCCAGGGCGGAAGGGAAGCGGTTGCACCGATCCTCTTTCACCCGAAGGTCCACTGGTGTTCGTCTGACTTCAAGGATCGGGTGCAACTTCGGATGAGGCTGAAGCGGATCGCTGCAAATACTGCCAGAGAGTTCGATGAGATAACACCCGACGGAACTGTGGTGTATGGTGTCTGCGAGTGTGATGGTGATCAGTCCCCGGTACCGGATGATCTCGATAAAGATCTGTATACGCGGTTTGATGACCGGATAGAGATGGCATGGTGGGCACTCGAATCACTCGTGAAAGAGATGCCTGGCAAGAAGTACGTGGTCGAACGATACCCTGACAACGGACTGATAGTTGAGGTGACTCCGCTATGATTCGATCGCTCATTGAGCCTCTGTATGAGTACTTCATCACCCGCCAGTGCCAGCATATTCCTACACACATTGCCATTATTCAGGATGGGAACCGACGGTTTGCCAAGAAGAAAGGTCTTGCCACATCGTATGGTCACCGGGTCGGTGCAGACCGGACCGAAGAGGTACTGGACTGGGCACAGCAACTTGGAATCCGGTACATCACGTTGTATATCTTCTCTACTGAGAATTTCAACCGGACAGATACCGAGGTCTCTGATCTCTTTGCACTGTTCAAGGAGAAACTGGCTAGTATCATCGATGATGAGCGGGTTCACCGGTACGGAATCAGGATCCAGATGATCGGGGATCGTGATCTCCTTCCTGAAGATCTCAGGGATGCAGTGGAGAAGGCAGAAGCAGCCACCGCCCATTATGATAACTTCTACCTGAATATGGCCCTTGCATACGGCGGGAGAAATGAGATCCTGCAGGCTACGAAGAACATTTTGAGTGATGTCAGGGATCACAAACTGAAGGGCAGCGAGATATCAGAAGATCTCCTGGAAGAGTACCTGTACGGGAAAAATATCACTATTCCTCCGGTTGACCTGATTGTCAGAACAGGTAACGAGTGCAGGATGTCAAACTTCCTTCCCTGGCTTGCTAACGGGCATGAATCGGCGGTCTACTTCTGTGCACCGTACTGGCCGATGTTCAGGAAACTCGATATGCTGAGAGCTATACGGGTCTACTCACAAAGAAAAGAACAACAGCAGGCGGGAGCCTGCACCTGATATTATTCACTTTTTTCCAAACAAGTGGTTTTTTATTGCAATACTGCAGATCGGACGCTATCGGTTGGTCAGGCTCCGAACCGTCTGACACGTGACTGGTAGTCACGAAATGCCCTGAGCAGATCTACTTTTCTGAGTTCTCTCCAGTTCAGGTCAAGGAAGAAGAGTTCTGAGTATACGGACTGCCAGATAAGGAAATCAACCAGGTGAGAGCCACCGGTCTTGATAACAAAATCCGGCTGATGCTGGAAGGTGAGATATTGTTCGAGTTTATGCTCATCCACATCTTCTGGATCTGTCTGTTCATCAGCCATCTGTCTGATGGCATCGATGATCTCTTCCCTTCCAGATTTCCCAACTGCAACAGCGACAGGAATTCCTGTACCTGCATCCTCTGTCTCTTTTCCGTGATGGATTATAAGGTGTGCACGGTCTGCAATGATCCTGATCAGATCAAGGTATTGAGGGTCTGGATCAGGATCACGGGTGCTGATATGGATAGTGATGCTGATAATGCCTGCATCTTTTCCATAATGTCTGGTAACATCTGATGATATCTCAAGACACCAGTCAACCACCTGACTTATCTTTCCGGGATCATCCCTCATCTCCTCGTCAGAGATCATAAAACAGAGGTAATGGGGAATATGCTCCAGGCTTCGCGCGATCCACCATTCATAAAACCTGTAAAGCATGGACATATTCTCCAAATCTACGTATCTGATACTCAATTGACTGCTGAATCACTGAAGATATACTAAATTATTCAGATGATCAGCTCATTGACCAGCCTTATTACTTTTTTTCATGAAGTATAAAAGAATTCGATCCATATTTTTCCGTTATCTCCCAAAGGACCTAACAGAGTTAATATAATTGCAGGTCAACTGTTATCCAGAGCGATGTACAAATACCTGACCGGTATCGATAGTATAGACCAGCGGACCGGCGGTCTGAACCCGGGAACCAATATTCTCATCCTCGCTCCTGCATTTTCTAATGGTGAGCAAGTCGCCACCTATCTTGCAAAGCCCAGGAAGGGTGAGTACATGATAGTCCTGACTACCGAGAACCAGGCCACCGATCTGCTTGATTTTTTCAAAGGCAATAATTTTGACACCAATTATATCGGCATTATTGATGCCATCACCAGAAGTTCGTCAGGATCATCCCCGGATAGTCACAAGGTAAAATATGTCGGAAGTCCGAATGACCTGACCGGGATGGATATCAGGTTCTCCCAGCTCACCGAGGATATCATGAAAGGAGAGTTCACCGAGGACCCGAACCAGCTCTTTCCAACCCCTATCAGGTACTGTATCCTTTCACTCACCTCGATGCTGATGTTTCGGAAGGTGGATGTCATCTACCAGTTCCTTCATATCATCACCTCGAAGCTGAAGAAGATGGGCTCTATCGGCGTATTTTTGATCAACAGCGAGTCTTTTGATCAGAAGACAATAGCCATCGTCAAGCAGCTGATGAACATGGTCGTTGAGATAAAAAGTGATGATACCGGGACATCCATGAGGATCCAGGGTATGATGGGTGTGTCGATGAACTGGCAACAGTTCAAGGTGGAGAACGGTTCAGTCGTCTTCACCTCCTGATTTTTGAGATCTGATTCCCTTGTCTGTTTACAATAACCGGAGATACTATGCTGACATTTGTTGGTCTTGGACTTTACGATCTTGATGACATCTCGGTGAAAGGCGTACATGCTATCGAGGAGGCTGATCATGTCTTTCTTGAAGCTTACACATCCCGGCTTATGGGAACTGACCCGGCAGCCATGGAAGAGCGGTATAAAAAACCGGTTCAGATCCTGAAACGTGAGGATGTCGAGCAGCATCCTGAGCCTATCCTCGAGGCTGCGAAGACAGGTAACGTGGTTTTCCTGACCGGTGGTGATCCTATGGTCTCAACCACCCATTCGGATATCAGAATCAGGGCTGCAGAACTGGGAATTCCGACCAGGATCATCCATGGGGCATCGATTGCAAGTGCAGTGAGCGGGCTTTCAGGACTCCAGAACTACCGGTTTGGCAAGTCCTGTTCGGTCCCATATCCTGCAAAGAACTGGTTCCCGAGAACACCGTTTGAGACGATAAAAGCAAACCTTGCAGCAGACCTGCACACCATCGTCTTCCTGGACATCCAGGAGAACAGGTACATGAGTGTCAGGGAAGCCGTGGAGATCCTTGAGAAACTCTCTTCAGAAGAGGGAGTGCGAATTCCTCTCTATGTTGGGATGGCCCGGGCCGGCTCGCCAGAACCTGTGGTAATTGCCGGTGATGCAACAAAGATGCTGAACGCTGAATTCGGCCCGCCACTTCATATCCTGGTTGTTCCTGCTACATTGCATCCGGTCGAAGAAGAGTACCTTCGGATCTTTGCGGATCTCAAAATGCCATGAATACCGGAGAACTTGAACAGTACAGGACAGATCTAGCCCTGGCATATGCAGGCACTCGATCGTTTCATCCTGCAGAGACCCCGCTTGGTGCTGTTACAGCCGGAATCAGGGAGATGATATCCTCGTATCTTACCGATGCTGAAGTATTCTATCAGCGTGAGGATCTGGTGAATGAGTATGCCGCCCTTCTCTATGTACATGGATGGTTTGATGCTGCCTTGTATCTTGGATACATCGAAGGGCAGTCCCCTGATCCACTGCTTCCTGATGATCTGATAATCCCCTGTGATATCCATGAACGGCTCGTGGAGAAGCACGACCGGTATGACCAGATGCTTCGCGATGCTCTTGGATCAATAGAGATTGCACCAGAGACAGGATCACCGCTTTATGCTGCAGCAGTGTTTATCCGAAAAAAAGGAGAAGATGCAGTAAGAAATGAGAGATCCGTGGCCGCTTATGTGAGTGAACTGGGTTCTCTCAGTTACGGATATGGATGGATCGATGCCGGGCTCCGTGCCGGGCTCTTCAGGATCACGGCAAATCCTCATCTCTTCACGACCGAGACTGATCGGTGATCAGGGTTTTCTACGCGATTCCAGTTCGGCATACACCGCTGACGGGCTGACACCTGAACCCTTGAGTGCAAGAAGCGTATGATACAGGAGATCTGCAGCCTCACCTGCGATTGCTGTCGGCTCCTTGTTCTTCACGGCTATGATAAACTCAACAGCCTCTTCGCCCACTTTCTCAAGTGCCTTGTCAACACCCTTTCTGTGTGTCAGGATATGTGTTGTATAGGACCCTTCAACCGGGTTTGCTGCCCGGTCTTCTATGATCTCCCAGAGTTCTTCAAGGATGGCTGAACCGGTCATGCAGCCTCTCCTTCCGGAAAGACCTCACCGACCTCCATGCCAAAGAATCTTCTGACCAGGGCTCGTGCCTTTTCGATGGTGCATCCATTCTTTCCGATAGCGATGCCAACCTCGCTCCTGGTAGCCACGAAGGTATTGATCTTGTTGGTCTCACTATCAACTTCTATTCTGAGAATCTTTGCTGGTTTGAAGATATTTGCGAGGAATTCTTCAAGTTTCTCGGCATGCTCGACCATCTCGACCTTTCTGCCAAGAACATTCTGAAGTCGTCTGATATTATCTCCTTTTTTACCAATCGCGTAGCCCATATCGCCGGTCTTTATTACATAGATGATACGATCGAACTTTTCATCGATGACACAATCGAGTGCGGTGGATTTGGTGAGGATGCGGATCTCCTCGATATATCTACGCTCTTTAAATCCAAGTGTACGTTCCATATGTGAAACAATCTCCATATTCGCTGAGAGAAGTATCCGAAGATGGCTTTCCGAAATAACAAAAGATCCATACCATCCCCTGCCTTATGATGAAAATACCGGGGATGGAATATATTGAACATTTCTTTTGACTGGAAGACCGTTTTAATATTGCTGATATAATACTTTAATAATTGCTTTTCGATCGGTTGTTCAGAACGAAAAACACTGCAGAAACGAAATTTACAGATATGAGATCAGAAGTGAGGCAGTGCCCGCTGGCTGCTGCCTACCTGTGGGTGGGATCCGAGTGTTGTGCTGATCGGGAGTCGTGCAACCGGGGCATACTGGGAATGCCGTGACAGTAGTGATCGGAGCGAGTCGATAGAGGTGGTGAACTTGCTTCCGTCGATGAACTCAAAGTTGAGTGCACGTCCCGAGTTTGAGAGATATGCAATCCCGGCAAGGGCTCCGACATACTGTTTCCAGTTTGTACGCAGTTTGAATGTCCGTGCCGAGAGTGATCCCCGTAGTGCCTGGACAAGTTCATCAACCTGTATCCCGTATCGTCTGCCTTCGATGACCACTTCAACAATCTCGGTTGGGTTGCCGGTCTCGTCGATGGTGATCATGCGGCTCTTCTGAATGAATCCTGCTTTTTCTAGCATATTTTTCACGTTCCTGTCTACTGATACCGTGAGGGAACGAGGTATATAAATGCTAAAATAACAGGGTGAAAGTATTTGGAAATTTTATTTTTTTATCAAAATATTTGCTGGTGATTTGTATGATCGTGATCAGAGGATAATCCAGGGAATAAAATTTTGAAGTTCACTTTCGCAAAAAATGTTAAGGCCCTCACAAGGAGGGTGTCCGTGGGGTCAGGAAGGATCGTCCCATCTGCTCGAGATCCTCCATCTCCAGATATGATGGAATGATAAACGAGGTGTTGATCATGACTGCCTCAGCAAGTTCCCGGTACCGGGCTGCCTGCTCTGATTCAGGAGCATACTCAACAACCGTCATGGTATGAAGTTCTGCATGCTGGACGATCTCGTCACGGGGAATATACGCAATAACCCGGGATCCGACCGCTGCAGCAAATGCCTCAACCAGTTCCTTTTCTCCCGGTGTGTTCCGTGCGTTGCATATGATCCCTCCGAGTCGGCATATCTGCCGGGAGTTCTGGGAGATTCGTGCTATCGCTTTACAAATATTGTTGGCTGCATACAGGGCCATCAGTTCGCCAGATGTGACAAGGTAGATCTCCTGGGCGTAGCCTTTCCTCATCGGCATCGCAAATCCTCCGCAGACCACGTCGCCGAGGACATCGTAGAGGATCACGTCCCCTTTGAATGCTTCCAGCCGTTCGAGTAACTGGAATGTTGCAATAATTCCCCTGCCAGCACATCCGACACCTGGTTCAGGCCCTCCTGCCTCTACACAGCGAATTCCTCTGAACCCCTGAAAGACAACGTCATCGATGCTAAGATTTGCCTCTCCCTTATCACGGATCAGGTCAAGGACAGTAGGAATAAGCCTTCCCTGCATCAGCATCCTCGTACTGTCCCGCTTGGGATCACATCCGATCTGCATCACGGCAAGGTTCCGATCTGCAAGAGCGGCAGAAAGGTTTGAAGAGGTGGTTGATTTCCCTATGCCTCCTTTGCCATAGATGGCGATCTGTTTCATTGCTCATACGTGGGAGGGGCAGCGGTATAAGGATTAATTATTGTTCCCGGCAGGGTGTGGTAAAAAAGGATTAATGTGCAGAAATTCAGCAGTCAGGCCTTCTGCATCTGTCTGAGATCGATGAGGATCCGGTGATTGATGATCTGCCAGGAGATGATGAGCCTGACAAGGTCTGACCCTGCGATCACCTCCTTTCCGGTAAAGATATCGATCGGATGAACACCGGTCTGTTCCTCGATGTTGCGTTCTATCCGGTGTATCGTCTCATGGGAAAGTTCCCCGTCTATTGTCAGGGTCCTCATTCTTCTGTCATCCTGGTCGAGGGTGCTGCATTCGAGCAGGAAGTCATGGGATGATCTGGTGAAGAGTCCACAGAGGTCGATATTGAGTTCGATATCATCCAGACAGGTCTCCGGGGGTTTCATCCCGAGTGTGATCCGGTAGATGTTGCGGGCAGTTCCAAGTGCCTTGCCATATCCTGAGTATGCTATCCTGATGACCGTGCCAGCAGAGCCACGCTGCGGGAAGACATATCTCCGGTAATCAGGTTCACGTCGCTGGATCTCCTCAAGAGCAGCCTCCGGGGTATAATTTCTCTTGCCTACATCCCTTCTCAGTTTCCAGTCGTACTTCACCTCGTTGTCAGGGTCAACAAAGATGGTGTAATCGAGGTGGCTCAAGAGTTCAGGGGTTGCAAACGGATGCAGCCCTTCAAGTATAACGAACTTTGTCGGATGAAACAGAACCGGCTCTCCAAATGTACCGGTAGCATGTGAGTATACCGGCTTTTCAATAGGTCTGCCCTGTTTCAGGGTTGCAACATCCCTTGCAAGACGATCCAGGTCATTAGCTTTGGGATCGAGCGGTGTTACTCCACGGCGTGCCCTCTCTTCCCTGTCGTACAGATGGTAATCGTCTAGTGTGATGGTAGATACAAGGTCAGGTCCGAATATCGAGACGATTGCATCCGAGAATGTCGTCTTTCCCGATCCTGAGTCACCTGCAACCCCGATGATATAGATATACGGTGAAGCACGAATGCTGTCGTGAAATATAAAATTGCTCATTACACTCAAAAATGAAAATTCTGGCTGATTGAGCCAGGATTATTTTGCACTGGTCCACAGACCGTGGACTGTGCAGTATTCACGTGCTACGACATCGGTTGTTGAACAGGGGAACTCGGCTTCTGGTTTTGCACCGGGTGAGAGCCTCTTGATGAAGTAATAGTCTCCGCCGTGAACCTCAATCCACTCGATGTAGTGCTTCTCCTCCATCGGGTGTGGGACCTCACCGCACTTGACAAGGATTCCGGTTGCAGTCTTCTCGATGACCGGGACATGCTTCTCTTTTCCCTGGTCTGCGGTCT
>CAZVAS010000041.1:0-5797 GCA_964625165.1 uncultured Methanospirillum sp.
TTCAATCGTGAGATTTTATTGATATTACTGCTTATACTGATGGTTCACTCCCGTTAATTCTCATCCGGGAGTAATATCGAACAATGATTGATTCAGGTCTGGATAATTATGATTTGCAGGGTATTTCATAGCCTACCGATATCAGTTTTAATACTGGCATTTGTGATTGTTGGAACTTCTTGTGTTGCAACAGCCGATGAGGTTCCTCTATCCAATACTACCACCTGGAACACTGTAACTGACTCATACATCTTCTGTTTTCCTCTGGTGCTAATGGATGCCACCATGAAAAAGTTCACTAACACCGAACAGGCTACGAGCGTTCAGGCTCCGGTAAACCAACTGATCCACAGTCAGACCCTGGCGACGCCGAATGAGACAAATGTGGTGACACCAAATGTCGATACGGTTTATTCTCAAGCATTTTTAAATTTAAGTAATTCAGCCCTGGTTTTTGTTAAACCCCCATCTGACCGGTTCTGTTCGGTTCAGGTGATGGATGCGTATACGAATACTGTTGCAGTTATTGGTTCTGGTGGTCAGGGCGATCCGAGCAAGAAACAGGTCTGCCTTCTCACCGGGAAGAATTATCATGGCATTGTTCCAGATGGCATGATACACATTCAGGTACCGACAGACATGGCCTGGATACTGGTCAGAACACTTGAGAATGGATCTACTGATCAGCAGAACGTATCAGCCATACAAAAGCAGATGCAACTTGTTCCTTTGAGTGCTTATATGAGTTCAGTACCGTATACTCCTCCAAACGGGAGTTACTACCCGGAGTATGACTATATTCCTCTGGACCATGTTCTGAATCTCTCACCAGCCGAGTTTTTCGCAACCGCAAATAATCTGATGAAGACAAATCCCCCGGCTGCTGCGGATGCTCCTATTGTAACTGAGATGAGTTCTATTCAGGTTGGTCCGGGGCTTTCCTTTGACGAATCAGTACTTGGAGACAATTCATCCGAACAGTGGAGTCAGATGCTGAAAACATTGAAACGCACGTTATCAAATGCATCTGCTGCATATTCGGTCTCACTTGGGAGTTGGAATTACAGCGGCGATCCCATCGGTGACTTTGGGACAGCGTATGAATATCGTGCTGCTGTCGCTCTCAACGGGCTTGGGGCAAACCCCACGTATGTTGCCATTTATCCAAAAACAGGAAAGGACTCACAAGGGAAGTTATTATCCGGTGTTAGTCAGTATCGTCTTCACTTTGATCAGGGAGAGATGCCACCAGTTGAGAACGGTGGGTTCTGGTCAGTAACAGCGTATGGCAGTGATGACTTCTTGATTGCAAATCCGATGAACCGGTACTGCGTCAACGATAGATCCAACCTGACCTATAACTCTGATGGATCAGTAGACGTTCTTCTACAGGCAGCAGAACCGAACATTGATCAGCAGAACAACTGGCTTCCGGTTTCTGAAGACGGGTTCCACCTGGTCTTACGGCTCTATCTTCCACAAAAAAGTGTTCTGCAGGGGAACTGGTCAGCCCCCGTGATAGTCCGGGTGACTGACTAACTGTTTTACCTTAAGGCAAAGGCAAACCCTTTTTTGGGTTTTAAATCCTTGTTGCCTTGTTTATCTCTTCAAACAGCCTGACAAACCGCTGCACTGTCTCTTCATCTACCATGCCCGGTGCCTCGCAGATTCGGTCTGATAAGATCTCGGCAACCTTCCAGCGTTCGAACTTCTCGCCCTGCCGCCTATCGATAGCCTCACTGATTGCGTGGAGAATTCCATGGTTTTCACCCCGTTCAGCAGGATTCTGTGTTGGTACCGGTGTTACCACCATGTTCGGGTATACCTCCTTAACACACCGTGTGTAGTTCTCTACACTAAAGAGATCCTCAATAGTGGATCCTGCCTGTCCGGTTATCTGGCTGTAGAGCAGCAGGAACTTCTCACGAGTCGTGTTCATTCCTGAGAATCGTGTCAGGATATCTGCCGGAATATCCTTCCCTGAAAGGAGTGTTGATACCGGCCCGTCATAGGAGCGGATGAGGGTTGCGAGCGGGAAGAGGTTGGCAGCCCCACCCGCGGGTGTGATGGTAATCCCTGGTTCAAGTCCTGGTTTTCCGATCTTCTCAACCGCATAGTTCATCGCCTGAAGCAGCCAGAGATCCACGATGTCATCTACAAGGAGTTGCCTGCCTCCGGTAAAAGTCCGGGCTGCGATCCGATAAGCAAGTGCTGCCTCAAGCGGGAAGAGTGAGTCGTGATCTGTTGGCCATTCGGTTGCAGAGACCCTGGTTGTTCCGTCACCGCTCTCGTATACCGTTCTGATCCGGTCAAGGTGCTCGAGGTCTATCATGAACGGTGAGTGGGTTGAGTACAGGATCTGGTTCTCTTCTGCAAGCCGTTCAAAGAACTTGACAGACTGCTGCTGTGCTGTCGCATGGAGCTGGAGACCTGGCTCGTCCAGGAGCAGAATGCTGTCCTGATACACGTCACCAGACTCGACAAGGAAGATCAGGTAGAATGAGAAGAAATACTGCAGACCTGCACTCCGCTGCTCAAGTTCAATCTCTGAGGGATCCAGGTCATCAGAGACCCAGACCCGGAAGTAATCACCATCGATGTCGTACCTGAACCTGAGTCGTCGCTGACCCCACCAGTTCTCAAACCGTCTGCTCATCTGGTTTGATGCAGTAGAGAGGAGGATAGAGCGCTCATCCACCTGTCTGCGGATCAGGGGGTTCTCGTCAGTTGCGTTCTTATGAGTTCCGAGTTTGTCAAGAATGTCAAGGTCCAGGTTGACATGCCTGAAGAGACAGTTGGTTGCCCGCAGTCCCTGGCTTTCAGGATGGCTCTTCAATGTTGCAATAAAGGTCGGGATGTGGATTGCACTCTCGATGACATTGTACTGGTCAAAGTACACGAACTTCGGAAGGTGATCGATGATGTACCGGTTTGCAGCCATCAGGCTCTCGTACACCTCAATCTGTCTGACTAGGCTGTATATCGGTTCACAGACCGGGTTTATCAGTTCGAGCTGCCACTGCTCGTTGCCCCGGGTCTTTATCATATTGATGAGGTCGGTAATCTGCCGTTTCTGCACCTGGATAGCGTGGGATGCAGCTTCCTTCTGTTCTTCAAGGATAGAGAGGAGTTCACCCTTGATCCTCCCAAGGACATCCCCCCGTCCTTCGGGTGCGATCATGTTCCTGATCTGCTCAATTGCTACATCAATGACATAACTCAGATCTTTTGCTGTGACAAGCTCAACCCCGATGTCCGGATGGTAGGTGATGCTATATTTTCCTGTATAATGCCTGGTTACCTCCACTCCTTCCACATCGGTACAGAGTTCTGAAAGAGCCCTTATCTCCTCCTGCTCGCGGGGAGTGAGGGTGAACCTGCCCGATGCCACCGGCCAGTCGGTCTTTGTGATCTCTTCTGCATATCGCTGGCGTGGAAACTCTTTCAGGCCATCATAGCCTTCGCCGTCAGACGGGTTTAATTTGGAGAGTGCACGAAAAATAGCAGACTTTCCTGACTCATTCTTCCCCACAAAGATGGTGAGGTTCTCGACCGGGATCCAGCCGGTATCGTTGATGATCTTATAGTTCTGGACCCTGAACTCGGTGAGCTGCATACGATATCTGTTGTCTTGAAGAATAAAAGGGATTCTGGTATTGAGTTTGGGAAGAAGGAACTATCAGGGCTTCCTGACCTGTACAGGTCGCCTGATCAGACAGACATGATCAACTGGTACATCTGATGGATGCTCCGGTGTTCTTTCCCCTGACCACCCTGACCTCTCCACCGCACTGGTCATCCAGGTATGACTGGATGTCACCTGCAAGATCCGTGCTGTTTGTGTCAGTGATGGCATACAGGGCCGGTCCGAATGAACTCATCCCCGCTCCTGCTGCTCCGCATGAGGTCATGTACTCGAGCATGTTGTGGAGGGCAGGGGTCTGCAGTGCAAGTTCGTCACGTTTGAATCCGTACTTTCTGAGCGCAGTGACCGACTGTCCAAACTGGTCAAGGTCCTCTTCAAGAAGGGCAGGAATCATCTGCATGAGCACAAGGTGTGAGATCTTCTCAACCTCGGGAAGGGGCACCGGACAGGACTTTTTGAAGATCTCCTTCTCTTCCGTGCCGCTCGCACCCTGCCTTGCGTCTGGGAGGCAGAGGATGATCCTCCAGTCATCTGGAAAATCGTACCTTCCGATAAGTGGTGCTTTCCTGACACCTTTTGATGCAGATGATGGAAGGAACGAGTCTTTCTCCTTTCCGGGGCCGAACCTGTGTCCCCCGTCAACGATCACGCCGCCATCTGTAAAGGCTCTCACTCCGATCCCTGAAGTGCCTCCTCTTCCAGTGATCCGTGCGGGATCATCGATCGGTTTTCCTGATATCAGGGCCATTGCTGTTGCGACTGAAAGGGCGAGCTGAGTTCCGCTTCCAAGCCCGCTGTGTGGAGGTATGGCCTCACTGATCCTGATTGCAATGTCAGGATCATATCCCTGGCTCTCTGCGAGGGTGTTTACAATGTTGAGGGCACGAATTTTGAGTTCCTCGTCATCGGTGATGACCCTTGTCTCAAGGGCAGGTTCAGCAGTGATGACATATCCGGGTCTGTCAAGGGTGATGCCAACCCCGCCATCCACCCTGCCGAGTGAGCCGTTCATGTCGATAAGACCGAGATGAAGCCGTGATGGTGTCCGTATTGTCACCCTCTTTGTTCCTGAAAAGAGATGGTCAGGCACGAACTCGTCGATCCTAAAGAGAGGCAGGTTCTGGTGAATGATCCTGTACCGGCGGGCAAACACCCTTCCTGATGCGACCGATACCGGGAGTGAAGGAGGAGCATCTGATCCTGAGAACGTTCTGATGCTGGTGATCTCCCTTCGTGACTCGATCTTCTCATCACGAAGGATATGCCCGATCGGGATATCTGCCTGCATCAGGCTCTTTCTGGCATGTTCAGGCAGTCTGTTTACCGGGCAGTATGAGACGGCATGGACGAGCGGGATGTCCATACTCTGATCGCAGATCTCGACAACCCGGTAGTTGACCGGATCACCTGCCCCTATCTGCATCTCTTCAGCGATATCATCCTCTGCAGGAATCACCTGCTGCGTAACGGTACGTATTGAGATCGGTGCTTCGTTGTAGCATTCCAAAAGCCGGGTTACTGACCCGTCGGTGATGAGCAGTGCCTTGATGGCATCTGATATCGGTCCGGTCTTCTCCTCTATTGATCGGAGCATGGCAGCATAATCAGGATTTTTCTTGTCTGTGGGGGTGAGCATGTATTATTTGGGTATTATATGAGGGTGTAGTCGGTGTGTCGTTCTCTTAATGTTCTGCCAAGATCTGCGGTGATATATTCCATCTCTTCAGGGTCGAGATATGAGCCTGATACCGCTCCTGCCTCCCGGGATATGCTCTCTTCATAGAGTGTTCCTCCGAGATCATTTGCCCCTGTGATGAGGCCGATCTGTGCCATCTTCATCCCATATTTTACCCACGACACCTGAATGTTTCGAAAATTATCCAGAAACAGACGTGAGACCGCGAGCATCAGGATGTCTTCTCTGCCGGTTGCGCCAGGTCGCGCAAATCCGTCTTTGTATATCCTGGTCTTCTGATGCACAAATGAGAGGGGAACAAACTCGGTGAACCCATTCGTGTCATCCTGGATCTCCCTGACGATCGAGAGGTGCTCTGCCCGGTCCTCTTCGCTCTCGCAATGACCGTACATGATCGTTGCTGTTGATCTGATCCCAAGGCTGTGAGCCTCCCTGATGATCCTGATCCATTCATT
>CAZVAS010000041.1:5897-16333 GCA_964625165.1 uncultured Methanospirillum sp.
CACTGGTTGGAACAAATATTTGTACAGTTGATGTTCTGGTTCCTGACAAAGGTGATAACATCCCCTGCAATCTGTTCACGCTTCTCATCTGCTGCCCGTGCAACCTGAAAGACTCCTCTTCCCTTAACTTTGAAGAGCATGACCGCCTCCTCAGGAGTAAGGCGGTGACCTGCCAGGCAGTCAGAGAGGAGGGTATCGAGCGGTTTCATCCATCTCATAATCTCCTGTTCCCCATATCAGGCTGGTGATCATGAAAAGGATGTTTTTAAGCTGGTGCAGGGGGGTATCAGGTCTTATGAAAAGATTTGAATGACTCTTTTGCCTGCTCTTTCTGGAAAAATTTCATGAGTTCGAGCTGATCACGGGTGATATACATGTGAGCTGAGACACTGATCGTCTCGAGCCATCCCTGGGAGAGGGGAGAGAGATCTCTCTTCGTTCTGGCCTCGTTGATCTCTTCAAGGATGAACTTCTGCATATGGGCGAGGCCGAACGCATTCTGTCCCCACGCAGAGAGCATGTCGTTGCTCCTGAAGAGACAGACAAGGTTGAGATGACCGCCCTTATCGATCAGGCACTGGACGATCTGCAGACATGGTGGTTCATCACGAGTGATATCAAAGACAGGAGACCATGTTATCGCGACAGCCCGACGGCTGCTCGGGTTGTCAATGAGCCGGTCAATGATACTTGTTCTGATCTGATCGATTCCTCCGAGGTTTCCGTCACCTGTATACTCGATCGTTCCTGCAGACCCGGCAGGAAGATACCCGCACTTCTTCATCAGGCTGTCAAGAACTCCCTTCACCATCGATCGCCCGCTCTTTTCCAGTGTTATTGATGCGACCGGGTAATCCCTGAGCCTGTTTCCGTAGGTATACGTGGCATCGGTACCGTCGTTCTTTCTGCGGGTGATGGTGTACAGTGAGGTCTGGTACTGCTCTGAGAACCGGTCACCAAACAGTGATGCACTTGATTTCATCGGAGCACTGAACGGAGACTCGATATGGATGCAGACCGGTTCCTCGGGATCATAGGTGACCTCCCCATCCTCGGTCATCCGGGTCTCTCCCTGACATCGCTCTGCAATTATTCTGACAACTTCCTCATGTGCCTCCCCGATTGTCAGTCTCCGGATCAGGATCATATATGAGAGTATATTAGCCGTGAACTATTAGAGAACCTACTGGTCCGGGATCGGAACGGTGTGATCAGAAAAAAAAGAGTTTACTTATGCAGTCCCTGATACTGCCACGATCCACCATCCCCCGTCGATGTCCGTAGCGAAGTATGAGACGCCTTTTGTATCTGCCATTTCAGGTGTGAGCAATCCACTTCCAGACTGTGCCAGGTCACGGAGTTGTCTTACAATGCCGGTGTCATGATCCGGAGCGATAAAGGAGGTACCGATCTTGTTTGTCTGGTATGGATCAGCGAGGAGGACCCCGCTCTGGTTATATGCCGATATATACATCCCATTTCTGACAAAGGTTGCCTTGTCTGAGAACGCAGAAAGAGCTGTTGCCTTTCCGTTTTCAAGAGCATACGCTTTTGCATCAAGGGCCAGGTTCATCAGTGCCTCCTGGTCACCGGTGGCTGCTGATTGTGTGGTGTCTGTTGCAACTGATGTATTATTTTCGGCCAGAATAGATCCTGGGATGAAGAGCAGGAGCAGGAGAAGTGAGTAAACTGGGAACCGAGCGTCCATATGTTATTCACGACTGCAGTTCATTTCAGCCTTTTTGTCGATTGAGAGATCAGATGGCCTGGTATCGAAAGATTATATGCTCCACACAGAAGAGATCATGAGCATGAAGGTACTCGGATTTGTCGGAAGTCCCCGACCTGTGGGCAATACTGGAACACTCGTCTCCCAGGCTCTTGCAGGGGCTAAAGATGCCGGCGCAGATATTGAGCAGGTGCATATTCCATCACTTGAGATCACCGGCTGTAAGGGGTGCAAGTACTGCAAGTCACATGAAACCTGCAGGATTGACGATGACATGCAGACGTTGTATGCCAAGATTCGTGAGGCAGATGTGCTCATCTTCGGAACTCCTGTCTACTTTGCACAGATGACCGGTCAGATGAAGCAGTTTGTTGACCGGCTTTATGCCCTCATTGATGCGGAATACAAGCCCCGGATTGCATCCGGGAAGAAGGCTGCAGTCATCATCACCCAGGGCGATGACAATGTGGCAGCTTTTACCGGGATTGCTGATACATTCACCTTTGCAATGTCATTTCTCCAGATCCCCGTTTCAGAGCCGATCATTGCAGGTGGTCTTGATGCTCCAAAGGATGTTGAGAAGAATGTTTCAGCGATGGACAAAGCATACCAACTCGGCAAAAAACTTGCCTCCTCATGATTTAAACAGGCACATCCATTTCTCTCCCCTTTTTTACCAGAATACCAGGATCTGATAAACAGTATACTTCATATTATCTGTTGTTCAATCACTCACCATTATAACGGTGAATATGTCTGGTGAGGGAAGCAGTCTGACAAATCCTCAGTCACAGGAGCCAGGGAAGAGCCCTGAGGCTCCATCACCAGATATCATCGTTCTATACGTGGATGACGACCCTGAAATGTGCCTCTTCTTCAAGACATTTCTTGAGGCCACGAGTTCCTTAAAAGTCATCACTGCCGGGACCGGTCCTGAAGTGCTCGATATGGTCTCTCGTGATCTGTGTGATGTCGTTGTTTCAGACTACCAGATGCCTGGGATGAATGGTATTGAGCTTCTGCAGAAAGTCAGAGACTCCTCGTCCATACCCTTTATCCTCTTCACCGGAAAGGGGCGTGAAGAGATTGTCATGGAGGCAATCAATAACGGTGCCACCTTCTATGTTCAGAAAGGCGGAGATCCGCAGACTCTTTTTGCCGAACTGGTTCACAAGATCAAGGCTGCTGTCGGAAAACGCAGGGCAGAACTGGCACTGCGTGAGAGAGAAGAGGAACTCTCACGAAAGAATTCAGAATTGAGCGCTGCCTACGAAGAACTGCTTGCCACCGAGGAGGAGCGTGTAAATTATCTAAAGGAGCTGGAGTCGAACCAGAAGAAGCTCATTGAGAGTGAACAGCGGTACCGTGAACTTGCCGACCTGCTCCCTCAGATGGTGTATGAATGTGATCTGAAAGGAATCATCACATATGCAAACCGCCAGGCATTCCGGACCTTTGGGTACCCTGAAGGCCCCTTGCCACCCAATCTCTGTGTCCTTGATCTTATTATCCCTGAAGACCGTGCAAAAGCAGTAGAAAGTATGGGTGATATTCCTGTCTCTAGCGAGGTAATTCCCCACGAGTATCGTGCCTTCCGGTCAGATGGAAACATCATCCCGGTGGTCATCTACTCATCTCCAATACACAAAGACGGAGTGGTCACCGGATTCAGGGGAATTATTCTTGATATCTCTGAACAGAAGCGGTCAGAAACGGCAATCCGGGAGTCAGAACGAAGGCTCGCAGATGTCATTGACTTCCTTCCTGATGCAACCTTTGTCATCGATCGCCAGGGGATAGTCATAGCCTGGAACCGTGCGATGGAGCAGCTCACGGGAGCTCCTGCACGCGATTACCTGGGAAAGGGTGATTACGCATATGCCATACCCTTCTACGGATTTGCGAGACCTATCCTGATTGATCTTGCCCTGATGGAAGATGAACAGGCTGAGAAAAAGTACTCCACGATCTCCCGGAACGGTGATACTGTTGTTGGAGAGGCCTATATGTCAGGTCTTTTTGGTGGAATGAGGTACCTCTGGGGTGCTGCCTCCCCCCTGAGGGATTCACAGGGAGAGATCGTTGGTGCAATCGAGAGTATCAGGGATATTACTGATAGGAAACTGACCGAAGAGGAACTGGTCCGGTCACGTGAGGAACTTGAGCACCGGGTCGAGGAGCGGACTGCAGAACTGACCCGGGTCAACTCAGTTCTCCGCTCTGAGATAGAAGAACGCAGGTTTGCAGAGAGGGCTCTGCGGGAGAGTCAGGACCGGTACCGACGACTTGTTGATCTCTCACCAGATGCGATCTTTGTCCACGATGGGACTGACATGCTCTTTGTCAATCCTGCAGGTGCCAGACTGCTCGGCATGTCTGATTCCATGAACGTCGAAGGGATACGGATGTCAGAGATCATTCATCCTGCCCTTCTTGATACGTTCCATTCCCGTTTTGAACTGCCCGAAAGTCAGGGAGACTCCACCCACACCTCTGAAGAGGAGTTTATCAGGCTGGACCATTCTCCCGTCCCGGTTGAGATGTCGTCTGCGCCCATTGTGTTCCAGGGAAGCCCTGCAATGCTTATTGTGGCACGTGATATCACCGGAAGGAAGAAGACAGAAGAGCAGCTCCGGCGGTATGCATCCGAGATGTCAGATAAGAACAAGGAACTTGATTTTCTCGCGAACCAGATGATCGAGATAAACCAGGATCTTGACAAGCGGGTGAAAGAACGTACTGAGCAGGTCATCAAACTGATGAAACAGAAGGATGATTTCATCACACAGCTGGGCCATGACCTGAAAACTCCGCTCACCCCACTTCGTGCTCTCCTTCCTGCCCTCATCGAGGAAGAACAGGATCCAGTTTCAAAGGAGTCATTGGCAGTTCTGCTCAGGTCAGTCTACTCCATTCAGCAGCAGACCGAGAAGATTCTGACCATTGCGAGGTTGAGCAGGGAGGATATAGAGGTGAAACCCGAACCTGTTCTTATCAAGCCTGTTCTCCAGGAGTCCCTGCAGAAACACAGGATTTATATCCAGAAGAAGGAGCTTGACATATCGGTCGATGTTCCCGATGATCTCTCACTCCTCTTCTCTTCTTCAGATGCAGGTACCGTCTTTGATAACCTCATCGGCAATGCTGCAAAGTATACATCTAAAGGTGGTTCGATCTGGATCAGATCATTTTCTGAAGGAGACCTGTCCTGTATCCAGGTAGGGGACGATGGAATCGGGCTGACTGCAGAAGAGAAGGATCATGTCTTTGAGGAGTTTTATATGGCTGACTCCTCCCGTCATGACCGGAGTTCATCTGGACTTGGTCTTGCCATAGTCCGTAGACTGGTCAGATTATACAGCGGAACTGTCCGGGTGGAGAGTGAAGGAAAGGGAAAAGGTGCGAGTTTTTTTGTCTGCCTTCCTGCACCTGTTCTGGTAGCTGAGTAAGGTAACTGAGTAATCCAGTTCTAATTCTTCAGCGTTCTGATATAATCCCCAACAGCAGCAATGCCAGCAACCGGATCTCCGATGTGCTCTTCGATCCTCTTTACGATTGCCGAACCCACGATGACAGCATCTGCCCCGTGGTCTGCCCACTCTTTCACCTGGTCCGGAGTAGAGATCCCAAATCCCGGTGCGACAGGGACAGAGGTCTTCTTCTGCACCCGTGCAAGCAGATCCATTGCAGACTGTTCAACCCCCGTTCTTGCACCGGTTACGCCCATTACGGCGACGAGATAGATGAACCCGACAGCCTTGGCGAGTATCTCTTCAAGCCTCTCGTCAGATGTTGTCGGGCTCACCATCATGATCTGTGCGATTCCTGTCTCTCCTGCTGCGTTTGTGAACGGTTCTGACTCTTCAAAGGGAACATCTGCGATCACGACACCATCGATGCCTGCTGCGGCTGCATCTACATAGAATCTGGAGATTCCCCTCCGCATAATCAGGTTTGCATAGGTCAGGATTACAACTGGAACATTGCTTTCTTTCCTGAACTCTATGACCAGGTCAAACAGCCGATCTGTGTTCATTCCTGCATCCATTGCCCTGAGGTCAGCACGCTGGATCACCGGTCCGTCAGCAACCGGGTCTGAGAATGGAAGTCCAAGTTCGATGATATCTGCACCTGCTGCTGACATCTCCCTGATGATCCGAAGGCTGGTTTCATAGTCAGGATCACCGGCAACCGTGAATGCAACAAGGAGTGGCCTCTTCTTTGCTGCAAACACCGCATCGATCTGTTCTTTTCCGTTTCTCATAATGCGACCCCCTTCTGCTCGAGCAGTTCTATCACCTGGGCAACATCCTTGTCACCGCGACCAGAGAGGTTGATCACCAGAATGTCATCGTCTTTGAGTGTCGGGCCGATCTTTCTGGCATAGGCTACTGCATGGGATGATTCGAGTGCAGGGATGATCCCTTCTGTTCGTGAGAGATAGAGGAATGCATCAAGAGCCTCATCATCAGTGACAGCTGTGTATGTGACTCTCCCTGAGTCTTTGTGCATCGAGTGTTCGGGCCCTACTCCGGGGTAGTCCAGTCCGGCTGATACTGAGTGGGACTCCTGGATCTGCCCGAATGAATCCTGCAGGATATAGGAGAAGTTGCCATGCAGAACTCCCGGGGAACCTCCGCAGAGGGTTGCACCGTGTTTTCCGTCAAGTCCCTCCCCTCCTGCTTCGACACCGATCAGGGTGACTTTGTCGGATACAAACGGATGGAACATGCCGATTGCGTTTGAGCCACCGCCGATGCAGGCGATGACCACTGTCGGCAGCCTCCCCTCCTTCTCTAGGATCTGCTTTCTGGTTTCAGTGCCGATAACGGACTGAAGATCCCTGACCAGCAGGGGGAACGGGTGTGGTCCTACAACAGTTCCGATCAGGTAATGGGTGTCCCCGACTGTTGCTGCCCAGTCACGCATCGCTTCGTTGATAGCATCCTTGAGTGTCTGTGTTCCTGATAATACCGGAATGACCCGTGCACCCATCATGTTCATCCGTGCGACGTTCAGGGCCTGACGTTTCATGTCCACATCGCCCATATATACATCAACACTCATGCCGAGTGCAGCCCCTGCTATTGCGGTTGCTACGCCGTGCTGACCTGCTCCGGTCTCGGCAATGAGACGTTTTTTACCCATGAACTTTGCGAGAAGTGCCTGGCCCATCGCATTGTTCAGTTTGTGTGCTCCTGAATGAAGCAGGTCTTCGCGTTTGAGATACACCCGGCATCCGAGATCTGCAGACATGGCTTTGCAGAAGGTGAGCGGGGTCTCCCGTCCTGCAAACTCGGTCATAAACTCTTTCAATTCATTCTGGAACCTGTTGGTAGGAAGAATATTCAGGTAGGCATCTTCCAGTTCTTCAAGTGCTGCGATGAGGGTTTCAGGGACATAACATCCCCCGTATTCACCGAATCGTGTTTGTAGTTTCATGATTGTAACCGTGCATTCCGCACAAATGATCTGATCTTTTCGTGATCCTTGACTCCGGGGGATGTTTCGACCCCAGAAGCCACATCAACGGCATAGGGACTCAGAGTCCGCACTGCCTCTGCGACGTTTTCAGGCCTTAAGCCACCTGCCAGGATGACCGGAAGCCCGGTATTATTTACAACGCTCCTGAAATAGTCAGGATTGAATGCTCTTCCTTTTCCCTGGCTTGCATCAACGATGAGTGCATCGGTGTCTTCAGGTCCGGGAAGTTCCATCCCGGGTTCAACAACCCGGATGACCTGGATATTACTATCTGCAGGGAGGGAGTGATGGTATGATATCTGAACAGCAGTGGGGCAGAGCTCTAAAATCTCTTCCAGTTCGGATCGTGAACTGGTGTGTGAAACACAGACCCTTCCCATATACGGCCCGGCTGCCCTGAATATCTCTGCAGCCTTCTTTGGCTCAACTGAGCGGGGTGAGTCTGAAAAGAGGACTACACCGATTGCATCTGCACCGGCGCAATCGGCAATATGTGCATCTTCAGGTCTCGTGATCCCACATATCTTTACGCGTATACGAATCCCTCCAGTCTTCTCCGTGGATTCTCTGCCGCCATAATACTTGACCCGATCAGGTATCCGTTTGCATATGGCCGGAGGGTTCGGACATCACACGGCCAGGTGACTCCGCTCTCTGCGATAACTGTCCTGTCTGCCCTTCGTATCATCGGTGCAAGCCGCATCGTTGTGGAGAGATCAGTCTTCAGGGTCTTCAGGTTCCTGTTGTTTATTCCGATGAGATCTGCACCTGTATCAAGTGCAGTCCTGACCTCCTGTCTGTCATGGACCTCCACGAGAGGTTCAAGACCTGCCCTTCTGGCAGAATCCACGAACTCACTGAGCCGGTCTTGAAGTACTGCCGTGATCAGGAGAACTGCGTCTGCACCTGCAATCCGAGTCTCTTCAATCTGTCTCGGGTCTACAATGAAGTCCTTGCGCAGGATGGGAACGCTGGTCTGCTCTCTGATCGCAGGGATTGTGCTGATGGTTCCATGAAAGAACGCAGGCTCGGTGATCACCGAGAGAGCACAGCATCCGCCTCCGATGAGATCCTGGGAGACAGAAACCGGGTCTGTTATTGCTCTGAGGTGTCCCCTTGACGGACTTGCCGGTTTCATCTCAGCAATAACCGCATTACGGTCTTTTGCCCCGGTGATTGCCTTCAGGAGACTTATGGTCTGCTGACCTTTCGGGTGCACACTCCTGAAACTCACATCAGCGCATCCTGATGAGAGTGCCTCGGCTCTGTTGACTGAGGCCTGAACGATCTGATCCAGGATCATGACGCTCTCCCTGACAGTCTGATCAGGTCATTTAGTTTCTGTGCGGCTGCTCCTGACCTGATGGCACTGTATGCCAGTCTCACTCCTTCATTAAGGTCTGCAGCTCTTCCGCCGACAAAGATTGCAGCACCGGCATTCAGGGCAACGATATCAAGTGCCGGTCCAGGTGTTCCGGCAAGGACAGACCTGATGATTGCAGCATTCTCTGCAGGCTCTCCTCCCCTGATCATCCTGATATCAGCCCGGTTTATGCCGAAATCTTCAGGGTAGATGGTTTTGACGCTCAGTCTCCCATCAAGTAGCTCGCCAACGAGTGTTGAGCCTGTGATCGTGATCTCGTCAAGCCCTTCGCCATGCACAACCATCGCACGCTGAACGCCCAGTTCGCGGAGTGCATCAGCGATGATCATGACCAGTGCAGGATCGTACACCCCGATAAGACGTGCCTGAGCCTTTGCCGGGTTGAGGAGCGGACCAAGGATATTAAAGACTGTGTAGATCCCGAGTTCTCTTCGCACCGGGGCTACATGACGCATCGCAGGGTGATACTGTGGTGCAAAGAAGAATCCGATTCCTGCCTCTTCTACAGTCCTCGCAGCCGCTTCCGGGGTCTGCTCGATAGTCACCCCGAGTGCTTCGAGGACGTCGGCTGATCCACACCTGCTTGAGACACTCCGGTTGCCGTGCTTTACGATATGAACACCTGCAGCAGCAGCAACGATCCCGGCAGCGGTACTGATATTAAACGTCCCTCCGGTACCTGCATCTCCGCCGGTTCCACATGTATCGACCATCGGTCCTGATACTTGAGGTGTGACAGGAACGGCGCAGTTCTGCATCACCCGTGCGAACGAGGCGATCTCTGATGCAGTTACTCCTTTCATTCTGAGTGCTGTGAGAAATGATCCGATCTGAGCTCCTGTTGCATTTCCTGTCGCGATCTCGTCCATCACCGCAGTAGCCTCTTCGGGAAGGAGATTCTCCCGTGCAATAACCCGTTCGATCGCCTGGTGAATCATCAGATACCTCCGGTCTTCAGGAAGTTCTCCATGATCTGGCGTCCTGCCGGGGTCATGATGCTCTCAGGATGGAACTGGACACCGTGAAGTGGGAACCGTTCGTGTGAGATAGCCATGATACAGTCGTCTCCTTCAGATGTTGCAGTGATCCTGAACTCCTGCGGAAGGCTCTCCCGGTCAGCGGTCAGAGAGTGATACCTGGTTGCGGTGAATGCCTGGGAAATCCCCTGGAAGAGACCGGTCCCGGAGTGTGAGATCCTGCAAGTCTTGCCGTGCACCGGTTCTGCGAGTCTGACGATATCTCCCCCGAAGGTGTGGATGATCGTCTGATGACCGAGGCAGACGCCCAGAATTGGGACAACACCTGCATACCTCTCGATAACCGCACGACATACTCCTGACTCTTCAGGAGTTCCCGGTCCCGGTGAGAGGATGATCCTGTCCGGGGCTATCTTCTCTATTGAGCTGATATCACGATCGCAGGTGATCGCTACCGGGTCAGCCCCGAGCGTACCAACGAGCTGGTGAAGGTTGTACGTGAAACTGTCAAAGCAGTCCACGATTGTAACATTCATGCCTGGCCTCCTGCTGTCTTTGGGTCTGCTCCTGATGCAACACTTGCCCGGGAGAGTGCTGCAAGCATAGCTCCTGCTTTCTGTTTCGTCTCTTCGTACTCTCGGGTGGGGTCAGAGTCTGCTACGATTCCTGCCCCTGTCTGAAAACTGGCGACACCGTCCCTTACAACGGTTGTCCGTATCGCGATAGCAAACTCAAGCCGGTCATCAAATCCGATGTAACCGACTGCTCCAGCATACAGGCCACGTGGGTGTGGTTCGAGCCCGGCGATGATCTGCATGGCCCGTAGTTTCGGTGCACCGGAGACGGTGCCGGCAGGAAAACA
>CAZVAS010000042.1:0-3155 GCA_964625165.1 uncultured Methanospirillum sp.
AATGCAGATAAGTACCTAAATTCATATGATATTTAGGCACCTTACGAGTATGACCTATGGCAGGTAAGATAAAACTCCTCATTGATAACCTCGTTGAGCAGCGGGCACAGGGCAATCCCAGCCTTGAATCCACAACGAGAACAAAACTCCTTCTCAAGGGCATCGATGGAACAAAATATACTGCCTCATCTGACGATGATCCAGCAGTCATCCAGAAGATCAGAGAGATCGCAAAAGATATGGGCGTCCAGCTCACGGGGTAAATATGACAATTAAGGTAGCACAATCATTAAAGTCAGATCCATCGGCTGTAGCGGATGAGATTGCGGCATCGTTTTCAGGCCTGAAACCTGTAGCAGTTCTCTTTTTTGCTTCATCTCAATATGATTCTGCATCCATCAGCAGGACGATGAAGGCGAAATTTGCTGATGCCACCGTTATCGGATGTTCTACAGCCGGAGAACTGATATCAGGCAGCATGCTCAAGAACTCCGTTGTCGCAATGGCCCTTGAATCTGATGCAATATCAGGCATTGCAGCAGATGTTATCGATCTCAGCGATCGTAAGGCTCCGTCACGGGCAGTTATTGGCCTAGCAGAGAAGTTTGGATCCAAACCACTCGATCTCAATCCAGAACAGTACGTTGGCATCATTCTTATCGACGGTCTATCCTGTGCAGAGGAATGGCTGATGGAGAAGATCGGAGATCTTGTCGATATTCCGGTTATTGGGGGATCAGCAGGCGATGACCTGGCGTTCAAGAAGACGAGCGTGTATCTGGACGGAAAGGTATACGAGAACTCAGCAGTGCTCGCATTACTGAAGCCGGCCTCCGGATTCGAACTGGTTAAGACCCAGTCGTTCTGTGGGACTGGAAAGAAACTTGTCCCAACCGCAGTAGATGAAGCAACCCGTAAAGTCATCGAGTTCAATGGCATACCGGCAGTGACCGCATATGCAGAGGCGGTCGGTGCCAAAGAGAGCGAAGTAGCCTCTCATTTCATGTCAAACCCGGTTGGGCTTATTGCAGAGGGTGAGCCGTTTGTGCGAAGTCCGCAGCGGGTTGATGGGAGTTCCATCTACTTCTACTGCCAGATCAGGAACGGTGTGGATCTTGAAGTCCTCTCTTCTACAGATATCATCGCAGACACAACAGCAGCGATTCAGAAGATCCAGAATAAGGATGCCCCGGTCAAAGGAATTATCAATTTCAACTGCATCCTCAGGACTCTCCAACTCTACCAGGAAGGAAAGAATGAGGCATATGGCAATATCTTTAAGGATATACCAACCGTGGGATTTTCAACCTATGGAGAGGAGTATATCGGACATATCAACCAGACTGCAACGATGCTCGTTTTCCTCTGATTGTATAACAAAACCGGTAAAACCGGGTCTTAATTTTTCAATCAAGTTAGGTCAGGGGATAATATCCAGTTATTATGGTAGTACCACAACAGTGCCCAGTTAGGGGCCTGTGTTAGTATCGATGAAAAGGACTTTTTCTTGTAAATAATAATCATTTATACGCAATTATTATCTCACCTGATCTGTCCTGAAGGAATCAGGAACTTCCATACATCACGGATAAACCCCTCATGCCTGTTGAAGATGCCGAACGATATGACCAGTTGACAAGAACAACATATGCACAGATTTATCCGGTTATCGCCGAACAGATTCTGGAAAGAACCAGGATAAGCAGAGGCATCTGTGTAGATATTGGATCTGGTCCGGGTCCCCTTTCCATTGCTCTGGCTCTCAAGTCTGATCTCCATATGATCGCCCTTGATACATCGCCAAAGATGCAGAACCTTCTCTGGAAGAATATTCGGCTCAGGAACCTTACTGAACGTATATGCCCAATTACAGGTGGTGTTCATACCATCCCTCTCCAAGATGGATCATGTGATCTTGTTGTAAGCCGTGGTTCGTATCACTTCTGGAGTGACCTTCCTGATGCATTTACAGAGATCCATCGTATCCTCAAAGACGGGGGAATCGCATATGTCGGGGGAGGGTATGGTTCAGCTGAGATCAGAGATGCCATCAATCTGAAGAAAAAAGAAGAGAACCCGGATCAGGATTCTGTAATTACTCCGGGAATGCGGTTTCGCAAATATGGCCCTGGAGAAATTGAAGATGCCATCAGGGCCGCTATCATCGGTGATTATCGGATCATCAATGACGAGTCCGGATTCTGGATTATTTTTTCACGATAGGTACGGAATTACAGGTTTCCTACGTTATATTTTCGCTGGTGTTTACGGAGAGCAGTCTCCATATCTGGAGCATTCATAACATCAAACTCAAACTTCTGTGGATCGCTGATGGCTACCGACATCGCGATGTTGATACCATTCTCAAAGAGTACATCAGGAATAAGTTGGGCACTTGACCCATAAAGCGCCTTGATTCTGGCATTCTTTGCATACCCCACAACCTCTTCAAAGGTCCCGTTCACAAGGGTAGAGCCGGTAATAATGGCGACATCTGCATCGGCAAGTACTTCCTTGTTTTCATCAGCAGGATGCACGGTTATCCCGGCAGGACCATAGGTGATGGTCTCGCCAATTATCGTTGTCCTAAAGGATTCAACCGGGCGCTGATCGGTGACATGCAGTTCTCTGCACCTGCCGGCATAACTTTTTACAAGCCCCCCATATCCAACAATCACGAGATTGTCATCACTCCTGACAAGGTCCTTGACCTCTATCCCTACCCGGTACCCTTTCTCAAGCAGGACTTCATCGGTAACCAACGGTTGTGAGAGGGCGTTGAGGGCAGCAAGACCAATGGAACGCCTGCCCAGACATTGCTCTCCAATCGTCTCTCTGGCAACCTCAAAGAGCGACTTATCGATGCAGGATTGGAGGTATGCAGGATCAATGCCGGTCTGTTTAGTGTCATAGAGGGGGTTGTTGTCCTGGAAACTCATCGCAACCCCAGAGCACCCATTAGTTCCAATAACAGCATTCCATCCCGGATTAAGGCCGAAGTATTTCACCCTGACATCAGGGAGGTCCAGTCTCCCATACTCGCTGAGCAGTTTCTGGTATCCTTTTTCGAGAATCGTCGCTGGTTTCAGGTTCATGATATATTCCGTGCCATTTGATGGTGCTCTATAGATTAGAGTAAAAAAGTTAAAAGATTA
>CAZVAS010000042.1:3255-7874 GCA_964625165.1 uncultured Methanospirillum sp.
AGGAAGGGAATGGTTAGATAACCGATCGGATCTATATGTGACCAGAGAAAAGGATGATGAAACCTGGCACCATCAATTCTGGAAACCTGATAACCAAGATAGCACCGGTTCTATTCGGTCTGATCGTTCTCATAACCATACTCTTCTTCACGCTCCCCCTGCTCTCACTTGTGCTACGGATAACTCCAGAAGAGTTCATAACAGCCATTCTCAAACCAGAGGTTGAGAGTGCAATATATCTCTCACTCATCACCGCTGCAGCCTCAACGATGGTTGTTGTTCTGATCGGCACACCGCTTGCCTACCTGAATGCCCGGGTACCGTATCGCGGGAGAGATTTTGTCGAGACATTACTCGATCTTCCCATCGTCCTTCCTCCCTCTGTTGCCGGTCTTGCACTGCTTGTTCTCTTTGGCAGGCGGGGGCTCATCGGCTCCCACCTGAATGACATGGGAATTGCTATTATTTTTACCATCTTTGCCGTGGTTCTCGCCCAGGTGTTTGTTGCAGGACCATTGTATATCAGGCAGGCAAAGACCGCATTTGCCATGATTGATCAGTCGTATGAGGCGGCTTCACGGACACTTGGTGCATCACCATTAGCCACCTTTTTCAGAATAACCATCCCTCTAGCCTGGACCGGTCTTGTATCAGGAGTAATTCTCGGGTTTGCACGGGCTATCGGAGAGTTCGGAGCAACAATCATGGTTGCAGGAAATCTGCCCGGAAAAACTCAGACGATGCCCCTTGCTATCTATGGTCTGATGCAGAACGATCTCGCGGCATCAATATCATTATCTCTTGTGCTTATCGCGATATCCTGTGTTATTCTTGTCACAATACGTGTACTTGCAGGGAGGTCTCTCTGATGCTGTCCGCAAACCTGCAGAAACAACTGAGGGATTTTGAACTGAAGATAGAGTTCACGGTGAACCCGGGTGAGGTCCTCATTCTTCTCGGCATTAATGGGTCGGGAAAATCAACGATTCTCAACCTCCTGGCTGGGCTTTTAGATCCTGATCAGGGCGAAATTGTCCTCAATGGCAATGTGATCTTCAGTTCAGGGCAGAAAATTGCTTCCCCTCCGGAAGAGCGAAAAATCGGGTACGTGTTTCAGAATTACGCTCTCTTCCCCCATATGTCAGTCTTTGAGAACATCGCGTATGGTCTGAAGATGCGTAAAATCCCGAAGGACATGATTACGACCCAGATTCAGAAAGTCCTGGAAGATCTTGAGATCGCCCATGTGAGCGATGAGAGAGTTACAAATCTTTCAGGAGGACAGCGACAGCGTGTGGCTCTTGCAAGAGCTCTCATCATTCAGCCACAACTTCTGCTCCTTGATGAACCGCTAACAGCTCTTGACCCTCATGCAAGGGAGAAGATCAGGCTTGAACTCCGGGAGCAACTTGTTGCAAGCAATCATCCGGCGATCATGGTGACCCACTCGATAAAGGATGCACAGATCATCGGTGACCGGGTTATTGTTTTAGAGAAAGGAACAGTTATCTGGGAAGGAAGGCCGGGGGAGTTAGAGTCAGGGACGAGTGGGCCGGATCTCTCCAGTCTCAAGTGCGAGTGTTATGAATACCGGGATTTTGGGGCAATAGCGATAGACTGAAAAAGGGGGGTTCAGAAATTGGTTAGTTCTCTATGAGAACCTCATTTCTTGAGATCATGGTGTTTTTATAATAGATCTCCATGAAGAATGTATTCCCCAGATTATTGGTGTTATTGAATAGATATTGGTCAGGGATACCACTTTGTAATAGAGAAAGATTTCCTTTGTTTGTGTTATTTCCTAATATATAGTCGATTTCCCCAGGTCGCAGTGAGGTTACACCACCGGCCCATGATTCTGTCCCGGATAGATTCGTGATCAGCGATTTATTTACAATCGAACTATACTGAGAAGCACTTTTCCCCATTGTATCAGATGGTATTACAACCACCTTAACTGATCCTGTTGGCAATGGATCTCCACTAATATGACGGATCTCCATTCCGGTGCCATTTTGATAATATTTGGCCTGCAATGTTACTGAAGGGGCCTTAGTGTCAGTCTCCATGAGGCCACCCGCATAACTGTTCACAATCGCAGCGATGATCAGGGTCAGGGTCAGCATGAGAAGAACACCGATCACCGGAGAAACGGCCTCTTGTTTCATCTCACGTCTCCGCTGTGATCTCTTTATCTGCGATGATCGCACCACTTGGAACATGAACAAACTGGATCCTGATTGGGGTTCCCTCACTGATTCCAGAATCTGACTTGTTCCATGAATCAGACATGACAGTACTCAAGCCGGTATAATTGGTGAACAGATGCGATCCTGCAAGAAGTGTGAAGTTCCCAAAGGGTTTCGGGGTCTGATCACCCGGATCATACCCGAACGGATATCCTGAACCTGACGGAGTGATAACAACATGGTGCGGTTGTGCTCCATTTACCTTCCATTCGGTCTGGAATTTGAGATCTTTAGATGGAATCCCTTCACTAACCGAGATGATCCTGACATCTAAAAAACTGTTTGAGGCAATGGTTGTGTCATTCATCATGGTTGCTTCAAAGACAAGTTGCGGAGGTTTTGACTGGGTTTTAGCAATCCCCCCGGCATAGCCACTGATAATTGCCGCAAGTATCAGCGTAACGGTAAGCATCAACATGATGCCCACAACCGGCGAAACCGCTGAATCAGGTTTGTATCTGTAGACTGAACCTCTGGCAGGGTATCGTATCATTAAGTAGACATGGGTTTTTAGAGACTATCTAGTTTACTTATTGATTTTGTAAACTTTGATTTATTGAATATTTGTGACTTTTTTTAGAATTTAATTCTTATATGACATAATCAGATAGATTCCATCGCGTAATAGTAACTGTTGGGTAATTGGTGTAATTATCTGCGATGTAATTTGACTTAATTTTTAATGAATATTCTCCTTTTAAAGAATCATCGACATTCAACTCTGTGTTATTCATATAATTGATCTCGTTCTTAGCTTTATCGAATGACGAATTACAATTAAAAATTTGAGTATTATGGTTGAAAAATTGGAATCGGATTGTTGTTTGGTTATCTAGTCTTAATGATGATTTATTTGACTCTTTGATCTGAATATTGATATTTCCAACTCCATTCCCACTTACAAATCGATATGATCCCGGGTTTTCGATATTCACCAGATCAATCTGTATTGATGATGTATTATTCTGATTTGTTTCAATTTTAATTCGTGGAAAGAGCATTTCATAGTACGAATCCCGTTCATCATTAGCCCTACCGGTATCTGTATCTGGATATTGTAAAAACGTGATCCGGTTCCCTTTTGTAACATTCAGGACACCATCATTCCATACATACCCCTGACTAATCCAGAAATTGCCAACTGGCCGGAAAACTATTTTTGTCTGGTTTATTACTGAAGTTAGGTTTTGTATAGGATTGCCATTAATTTGGATTGAGATATTTGATAGTGGTTCACTTTGGAGTGTTGTGTTTACTTCAAGGTACCCTGATGACTTCAAAGGGGAGAAGATAACATCACCACCCCCTAGTGGAAACGACTCTTTCATCGAGAGGTTCTTCCTGAACGTCAGAATTTGAAGCATATCAGGAGTAATTTTACTAAAACTCTCTTCTACCAGGTGTAAATGTTGAACTTCCGCCTGTTGCTTCAGCGAAGGAATGTAATATGCATTTAGTATTGATATAAAGGAGACAATGACCATTAGAAGGAGCATAAACGCCACAATGGGGGATACTGCATCATCTCTCATTTTTTGGCAATTCCAGTAAATATCACTGAATTTTTTGTCACAATCGAGACCTTATCCCCATCAGTCAGATCAGATACACCCAACGTATCACCAAGGTCAAATGTCTGATTTTTAATAAAGATCCTTGCCGAATCTATCTTATACCCATTGCGGAATATCTGTAAATTTTCCTTTTTTATCCAATCTCCACCCTTATGATAAAAGAAAAGATAACCAGTATCATTGAGAGGCCCCATTAGTATTGTGACCGTGGGAATCCGATCTTCTGGAACCTGGTTCATCAGGCTGATTGTCACTATGGGCACTAGTATCAGCACGAGAGCGATCAATAAAACTTCACTGACAACAGAGGATACTGCTGTATCCTTCATCATGCACCTGCCGTTGCATTCGCTGCTGCAGCATGGGCTGCAGCGGTCAGCAGATCCAGCTGGTACGGTATGATATATGTGAACAGGATAAAACACCCAAGCACAAGGAGAATAGCATGCTTAAATCCGGCAAGGATGCTGTTTGCCGATAACTGTCCTGCCATCAGCCCGGAAAAAAACCCGAGAACAAGTCCTATCCTGAACATATCGGTCAGGTTACTCGCTGTATCAAACGTGATATTAAACTGAGTGAACGAAGCGATAAACGAGACATTCAGGGAATATGCGGTGTACATGTAAATTCCAACAGCCAGGTATACGATCATCACATAGGTGATCGCGATATTGAACCGGTCGGTCTTCAGCTTCAGGTAATGTTCAAAATCGTTGATAGCAATAATAAGAACATCCTTGATGTAATCGGTCACCTCACTTGCTTTTACGAGGAGCGACATCGCACGTTTCAC
>CAZVAS010000042.1:7974-16194 GCA_964625165.1 uncultured Methanospirillum sp.
GTGTAGAGATCATCTCCAAATACCTCCACGTCGCGGACTATCAGACCAAACTCCTTTCCCACCTCTCCAAAGAGATCATCAGCTTCGTAGATCTTCCTGATGACGTTATAGAGAGTCATCGTCATCGAGAGTGCTTGCATATAGGTTATGGCATACGGGAGATCGAGATCGATAGAGGACTTCCTTCCAGCTGCAGTGGTTGATGGGTAGGTATAGATTGCTATGGTCACCCCGGGAACCATTAGTATAAAGAGAATTGAGATGACCAGAATGTTATTATTCAGGATATTATTCGGCTGTGCTGGAACCAGTTGAAAGTTGGTAAGAAGCAGGAAAGCCGCGATTATAATGAATGCTGTAACTGAGAGGATGCAGCAGGAGAGCATCATCATAAAGAACGAGTACTGGGAGTATGGGAGGTGTGAAGCCCTGATAGATCTCCGCAGGCCTGTTCCTTCAAGCCATTTGTCCACCTGCCTTGGAGATATGATGATCATGCACTCCTCCGAAGGTCGGTGATCATCCGCATCAGTTGCTCTGGATCAGTGCTGTACTTGTTTTTAAGCCGTTTTAGAAACGCTGCCCTGACATCGAGCTGGAACTGTATCTCTGTATCACTCCAGTTATGCATATACTGGATCGTCTGGAGTGTCTTTGATCTCTTGTACACCCGTCTGAATGTGTCTGTTTCCGGTGCATACTCAAACAGAGTGTTCCATTTCACCTTATCGCCATCCCCGAGCACAATCTCATGGATGGCATCACATCTGCGGATCATCCTCCCTTCCCGGTAGTGAAAGGTCTGAATAACCATCAGGTTGAGAGCTCCAAACATGGCGGCAGGAACATTGATCGGTTCATTGGTCAGCCTGTTCAAGGCCTCTTCAATATTTCCTGCATGGAGTGTTGATATGGTGGTGTGACCACTGTTCATCGCCTGAAAGAGAGTCTGTGCCTCACTTCCCCTGACCTCTCCAACGATGATGTACTCAGGTCGTTGGCGAAGCGATGCCTTGAGCAGGTCAAAGAGATCCACGTTTCCCCGATCATGGGCGACATTGGTGGATCTGGTCTGGACCGGGAGCCAGTTCTTCTGGGGAATCTGGATCTCACGGGTATCTTCTAGAGAGACGATCTTCGAGTTGTGTGGAATAAAGAACGAGAATGCGTTCATTGCGGATGTCTTCCCGCTTGCTGTTCCACCGACAACGATCATGCTCTGCCTGTTCTCAAGTGCAAGCCAGATAAAAGCAAGAAGTTCATCACTGTAAGTCCCGAATGACATCAGGGTTGCAGGGGTCATTGGGTCGGATCTGAACTTCCTGATGGTGAATGAACTCCCTTTTGTTGAGACAACATCAGAGTATGTGATCTGTGCTCTGGCACCATTTGGCAGTGATGCATCCAGAAGCGGAGAGGTCAGAGAGACCTGTTTATCTGCCTTCTGGGAGAGTTTAAGAACAAACTTGTTGAGTTCATCAGACTCAAACCGTATCGAGGTTGGAATGCTTCCATAATACCTGTGATGGACGTATACCGGAAGATTATGACCATTACATGAGATATCCTCGAGCAGTTCATCATACATCAGGGGATCGATCTTGCCATACCCGTTCAGGTTTCGTTTGAGATAGTAGTAGAGAACACCCAGGCGGTCCTCCGTAATCTTCGGGTCATAGGTCCTGACGATCTTCTCCACCTCTGCATACTCAAGAAAGAGCTCACCTTTCATGACCGGTTTGTCGTATACGAGGACGTCTCGCAGGGTATCGTGGGTCTCTTCAAGGATGATCCGCTCCCGTGGGGAGAGTTCTGGTTCGACAACCCTGTATAACCGGTCTTTATTCTGATCCTGTATGACTGCAACATAGGAGTGGGGCTGAAACAGCCAGTATGCTTCTTCTGCAACAGTCCCATCCTCCTGATTCTGAAGGTTCAGCACCGATGGCGGCTTTACTGTGTCAGAATCAGATTCTACTTTGACATCCTCCTCCTTCTTTCTCACTTTAGTCAGGGAAGTGAAGGATGAAAGACTCTTTTTGAGGGGATTAATCAATTTCCAGCCAAACCCTGACCCTTCTGGAGTTTCAGGAGTCAGAGGGTCTGTCTCTTCAGTTTTTATTTCAGTGCTCTTTGAGGGGATACTCTGCTCAAAAATCCGGTTGACAAGATCCTCAACCTTCTGATCTCCGTGAGGAGTGCCACTGACTGCGGCTTTTTTGGCACTGGCTGCATGAACATGCCCATTATCGTTGCCCTCCCCATCCGGGATCTGCAGCTCTTTGAGGCCCTTGTATTCAGTATGTGAATCAGAGGACCTTGATTTGGTGATTGCTATTCTCCAAGACCAACCAGAACTGTCTCCCTGTCTTGTTAGGCTGATGAGTATGCCATTAAATTTAATACGATCAGGAACGGTCTGTTGCTGCGGATCCACCCCGGCTGATTTGAGAAAGAACCTGGCCAGGTTGTCTACGTGGCACCGTTTCAGGATGATGTTTGTCGGGATAGAGTCCCGGTATCCTTTCCATCTGATGGATACTGGTGCTTCAGGGCCCGGACAGAGGATACCGGTTACTTCAGGTTCTGTGATTAGCAGCCGTACCCATCGTCCGGGATCATGGTGAAAGAAGAGTGATGATGCGATAATCCTCCTGCGTTCAGAAGGAATGAGTGGGTATTCTGCCTCAATTATCGAGATGATATCTGTACGCTTTGGTAATTTAGTATTTTTTGTTTTTCCGAGCGATCTGTACTCAGCGATCAGGTTCTGGTGAATGGTATGGCAGATCCTCTTCTCATCATCGCTGAGTGGCTCAAGCTGAAGAAGGAACTGGTACTTCCCATCACTGGTCTGGCTTAGTCCAATTCTGATGGTCTGATGAAAGAGACTGCGTGAAACCGGCCAGTTCTGCGTTATGCTTCTGATCCTTGGAGCAGGTGGCCTGGTTATTATCTTCGGCTGAGCACCAGAGGTACTCCTGACAGAAGGTTCCTTTGGAGTTGCAGCCTCGTTAGTCATGTCGCAGGTAGTATTTGCCGGCCCAGCAATCCGGTAAATGGTTTATCTCTATTAAATACTCGGGATATTCTCTCCTGGTTAACAATGCGATCCAAACTCTGCCAGATCTGTTTACCCGGAGATGATATAAATCCAAATTACTATACTTTATATGGTAGATGAAGAATTCCCTGATTTGTACATAGTTCTACATCCCTGCGCATCATGAGCAGGTGATCTGTCTGGTTGTAATACTCATAATCGATGATTCGATTCAGGATCGCGAGTTTCTCGCAGAAATTCTCACCGACGCGGGGCATATCGTGTATGCAATGCCGGATGGAGAGTCAGGGGTGATAGCATGCAAGAGCAAAAAGCCTGATCTGGTTCTCGTTGATATGATGATGCCAGGGATAAATGGGATGGATGTTCTCAGGGAAATCAAGGCTGAACAGCCATCCATTAAGGTTATTCTCTGCACTTCTGCAGGGAGTGAGGTGTCGGTTGCACTTGCGATGCGGATAGGGGCTGACGGATATATTGTCAAGCCGTTTGATCAAGACAAGATCCTGATGAACATCCAGCGCTCACTTGGTTTGAAATGATGGAGTCTGTCAGGAATTTTTAATCCGCTTTCATTCCTCTTCATCCTGTTGAACTGGTGGTGTTGTCGGTGTAGTATTCGGCGTGGGATCCATGGTTCTGAGTGTATAGTCAACAGATGCGAAATTCCCTTCCATTGTCATATAATAAAGCCCAGTCCGATATATCGTGAGATGCTGGCTTGTGCTTGACGGATAATTCCGGTTATATCCCCCATCAGCAACCAGGTTCTCCCATGCATCGTGAATCTGTATTGTCACCCACCCGTAGGTGGGATCTGTAATCTTGGGATGGATGGTATAATCTATTACAAACGGTCCGTTCAGAATGTTGAGAGTTCTGCTGACAGGTGTGCCATTAAGTTCAAGACCGTGCTCGGAGTACACAGATCTCGGATTTACTTTGCTCTCTGGGGGGGCAGGGTAACCGACAGATATTCGTGGTGAAGGATTGAAGTTGAAGGTACGATTTGTCGGATTCTGAATCACCGATGAGGTCGGTTCCGGAGTAGGGGTGCTGGTAGGATCAGGAAGTGGGAATACACTCATCTGCTCCTGTAAAGATTCATTTGGCGACTGGGTCAGATTCAGGTTCTGTGGATCATATACACTTTGATTCAGTGACTCCTCTGCAAGACCGCGACAACCTGTAAGGATAATCAACAACACAACCATTGTCATGATAATTTTCGTTGTGTTGATGCGATTGTTTTGTTGATTCATATTCATAGTGAAGGTGACGTATCCAGTACTATCTTCATACATTCTATTAAACGATTTATATTATTTTAGACATTATCTCACAATAATTATTTGATATTATAGTCATATGAGTTGGGGGATGATGGGTGGTATCTGATCATGAAATCTCCGGACACCAGGGAGAACCACATGAGATTCCATCTTTATCTTTAGGAATTCATCGTTCATGCCAGGATTTAAATTATGAGAACTTCCGCGGTAGATATTTCGGGATATCTCCTGTATCTGTCTACCCGGTTGTTGCTCTACAAATCATTATAAGAACAGGAATTCGGAGTGGGCTATGTATTGATCTAGGATCCGGGCATGCACACCTTGCGATAGCTCTTGCACGTGTATCAGATCTTCAGATCTTCGCAGTTGATTCATCAAAAACCGCACTTTCATTGGTACCTGAGAATATTGGGGTTCTCAGTCTTGAGGATCGAATCATTCCACTTCTGGCAGATGTTCATATGATTCCTTTTGGTGATGGAGTCTGTGACCTTGTAGTAAGCCGTGGTTCATACCATCTCTGGGAGAATCTCCCTATCGCTATGGCAGAGATCTACCGTATCCTCAAAACCGGTGGCAAAGCATATGTCGGGGGAGGGTATGGTAGCCTGAATCTTCGTGACCGGATGTATGCTTTGAGGAAATGTGACCCGGATGCTGATGACCCTGACCTTTCAGGCGTCTCTACGTTTTATAAGTACACTGAAGAGGAGATCAGGATTGTTCTGAAAGATGCAGGGATCAGAAGATTTCATATCATCGATGATGAATCAGGTTTCTGGATGCTGATCGAAAAATAGTTATGTGACACTTAATTTCCAAACAAGCATAAATAATATGCCTGAAACATTTACTGAATGATAATCCAGATCAATCAGCAGGATTATACTGGAAGAGTTAATATATTGGTTATTATAAGCCAATATATGAAACATCAAAATCGGGTGAAGCGTTGTCCGGTATGTAACGGACGAATGGAGTATAAGTCCTTCGATCCCTGGACTACGTTTCCAAAGGACGTCTGCAGCCGTTGCGGGTATTCGGGCTCATTTGCCATCGAATGGAATGATGATCCGATGATGGAGGATTACAAGCCTGAAAACTGCAAAACACGGAAGAAGAAGTTTTATGCCCTGGAAAAAGAGGGCCTTAAAAATATTGTCCGGTTGTATGCGATCCTGATGATACTATCCTGGGCTCTCGTATTTATAATTGGAATTGTGACCTATTTCAGATAGCCTGATTTTTTATGACGACCTATTTGAGTGATTTTTTTGTAATTATACGGGTTTCCCATCCGGCTACCTGTCCAGAAAATTCAGACAGAGTTGTTAGTGTTCAGATCTGTAATGTATTAATCCCAATACGATGACTTTTAGTCAATCTTAAGGTGATCATAATACCCCGAATATGCATCAACTCACAACTGATATCTCTTGAAACAGCAAAAAAAATCGTTCTCTCCTCATTTCAAATTCCGGAGACCAAAATTTCCATCCCGGTTCCTGACTCCTGTGGATATGTTACCGCCGAGACAGTCTACTCACCAAGGACGAACCCTCCCTGTACTCTCGCCGGACCAGACGGGATTGCGGTACGAAGTAATGAGACGATGACGGCTGGGCCGAATAATCCGGTTGAGGTAGAAGCAACGAGGGTGAACACCGGAATGCCCCTTCCTGAAGGATATGATGCGGTTATAGCAGTGGAGGAGATCACACCGGTTACAGATAAAAAATATCAGGTTTTTGCCCCTGTTTCACCATATCAGAACACAATTCCAGAAGGTGTGGATATCACCATAGGCGATCTTCTATTTGACAAGGGGCATATTATCAGTCCTTTTGATGTCGGAGCCATGCTTTCATATGGCATCCTGGATGTCCCTGTCAAGAACCTGAAGGTTGGGATTGTTGCAACTGGAGATGAAGTCATATCCCTATACTCTGTTCCCCTGCCGGGTCAGATCGTAGACAGTAACTCGTACCTGATAGCAGCATTTCTGAAACAGTATCATATTGCACCGGTATTGTACCCAGCTCTACATGATGACCCGGACAGAATATCTCAAGTGATCAACACAATCATGCAGGAGTGCGACATGGCCCTGATATTTGGAGGATCATCGGCAGGCTCCAAGGATTACACCGTTGATGCCGTGGAAATGAGTGGGACCCTCCTCTTTCATGGTGTGGCAATGGGGCCGGGAAAGCCGGTGACTATGGCACGGGTGAATGAAAAACCTGTCTTTGGAATGCCAGGTCCTTCTGTCTCAACCATGGTAGCACTACAGGAACTGGTTCTCCCTCTTCTTGTCCAGTGGGGCGTGCCGATCCCTTCACCACGGTACATCAGAGGAATTCTGACCAGATCTATTCCCTCAGTTGAGGGCTTTGATACATTCCGGTTTGTAACAATCAGGAAGGAGGAGGGAAAAACTTTGGTAACTCCAATTCCTCATGTTTTCGGGCATATGACGAGGATCAGGGCTGATGGAGTTCTTCACAAAAAAGTAGGGTCAGACATCTCTGTAGAAGGTCAGGAGGTCGAAATAAGAGTGATATCCCCAAATACCCTGTGTTGACTGGCACTGATCCTGTTATTGAGAGCCCAGAAAGAACACTGGTGGTTTCTCCTTTTTTCTCATGGATATGATCCATCTGATCGCTGATGAACCCTTAATTCTGCATCCCTTCCGTTTCTTTCCGTTCGTCTCCATCTCATCCCGTGCAACAGCCAGCGAAACGATACTCTTCCTGGTACTCAGAAGGATAGATTGATCCAGAAATTCACTCACGAGTGACTGGGTGTACCATCCGTCAGGGTCAAGTGCGATTACAGACTCGAATGCTTCACCTCCGGGTTCACTAAGGCCCGGCATATTCTCCGGGTTGCGAACAGATGGAGGTTGTAATGGTGATGGCGTCACGTTATCCCGTGATATCTGATTATCTGACTGCACAAATTTCTGAGTAGAGGGATCTTTTTCTTCAATTCTCTGAAACTTCGCCTCCAGTATCTTCATCCGGTCTTTGAGAACTGAGATCTCATCTTCCGTTGGAGAGCACAATCCTTCATCAGTACCGGTCAGGTACAGTTCAAGAGCCTCCTCAATAAGTGTGCTTCTACTCTTGCGAGTCAGGAACGCATGTTTATTCAGTCTCTCATCCATCTCGGGGGTGAGAGTAATATTGTACCTGTGCTTCATGTGTATTGTGTGTATATTACACAATGCAATGCATCAAATATAAAATTTCTTGCCCTCTTAACAAATAATGCACCCATTAGGTCAAATTATAATTGACAGCACAACATCATTAAACTATCTAGATAACCCAAAGTATTAAACAATCAGAGAGAGATGGTGTATTGTCTGCCTATCATAAGGCAGCCAGCGAGGTAAAAAATATGAAGATCAGCGCACGTAATGCACTCAAGGGAACGATCAAGTCCATCACCAAGGGTCCGGTCAATGCAGAAGTCGTCATCGATATCGGTGGCGGAAAACTTGTCACATCTATGATCACCGCTCATGCTGTAGAGAACCTTGGCCTGAAGGAAGGAAAGGAAGCATACGCAGTTGTCAAGGCAAGCGAAGTAATGGTCGCAGTCGACTAATTATATTCAGATTGCATTCGGTCGATTAGTACAACCCTTTTTTTCCAGATATCGGGATTGCGAACAAACCTGATACACTCTGATAATTACCGGGTTATCTGGTTCTGGCGCCCATAAAGTAAAGAATTATATGCCAGAACTATGGATATTGAGTTCTCAGGTGAGAGAAAAACAGTTACATTATCCTTTGTTTGTGAAGACAGGAAAAATGATTGCAACTGCCGGATAAAATAGTAATTAAAT
>CAZVAS010000043.1:0-10892 GCA_964625165.1 uncultured Methanospirillum sp.
GGGATCGCAGATGATAGGAGACTATGATTCAGTAGAGATCCCCATTTATAAAGGTCATCATAAAAACCCAATATCAATGCATAAAATAGGGGGTTATGGAGACTAAAAAACTGTGACTTATTAGTTAAACAGGGCAGGATATCGCCCCTATGTGACTCTGACTAAAGATGCCGGGATACGAGAAACCTGAAATTACTGGTTTTGGCTTAATAATGAATGATCATAAGAGTATGGTCGATTGATTCTCACCGGACTTCAAACTCTTTACACCTGCCGTCCTCTCCAATGGCTACCGATCTGAACCTGCAGATATTCTGTTCATTCCACCTGCATGACACGGCACAACATGTCGTAATTGCAGTATCCATCTTCTTATCTGAATCCATTCCCTCATTCACCTTCTCAAGTCGCACAATCTTTTCGCATGATACATCTGAATCATTCCCTTGGGAACACCGGGATATATCAATCGCATCCTTTCCAAATTCAAAATGAAGAACCGGATTCTCATTGTTTGAAGAAAACCCGTTAACTGCTTCCTTCAATTTTTTGTTGTAACAATCAGGACAATATAACCGGTTGGACACAGATATCATCGGTGAATTACCAAAAAGAGCACCGCAGTCATCACATTTTCTCCCGGGTTTACTCTGCTTTTCGGTCATTCATGTACACCCTGGATCGATATACTGAAGGAATAACTTGTTAATTTTCCAAAGATAGTGGCCCTGAATCCTGGAAACATACACTCTCTCTGCTTTCATTACTCTTATGTCTCACGATTTGTGTGCCGGAGGAATGGAAAAATGATTCAGAGAGAATTATTACAGGTTTCCACTCAGCCACTGGAGGATGAGACTACTTGTCGCCACCAGGAACCAGAGAATTCCTCCAAGTGCTACCGGTCTCCATCCTGCCTCTTTGATAGCCGTTAGAGAACTGCTCATCCCAACTGCTGCCATGGCCACAGTTGTCCCAAAGTGTGCCAGAAAGTGTATCGGATCATTCCAGGCATTAGGAATAACTCCGAGTGACTGAACTGCTGCAGCAACAATGAACAGGATCAAAAATGGGGGAACCAGTTTGTACCACATGGTAGTATGCCGTTCCTCTAGGGGCAACTGTGAATTCGACGTCCATGACCTGAACAGGGCAAGAGGTATGATGGCAAGTGTCCGGGTAAGTTTCACAACAACCGCATATGTTGCAGCAACGGCGCCATACACAGTAGCGGCAGCCACTACCGAGGATGTATCGTTGATGGCAGTTCCTGCCCACATTCCGAAGGCTTCCTGTGATAACCCGAGAACATGACCAATGACAGGAAATAGCACCGCACCAAGGACATTGTACAGTACAATCACCGTTATTGAAACCGCGATTGCCGGACCCGATGCCCCAATCACGACACTCATGGTAGCAATTGCTGATGCACCGCATATGGCAGTACCATACGTAACGAGCGAACGAATCTGTTCCTCAATCTTCATGGCACGGCCGATGACAAGACCGCCGATTAAACAGATGGCAAGTGTCCCTATCATGATCGGAAGCCCGGATCCACCAATCGTTGCTACCTGGGTCAGCGACATTCCGGCGCCAAGGAGTACGATTGATCCCTGTAGGATCTTTTTTGATGCAAAGGCAACCCCATCAGTCCATTCCTGCCGTAATCCGAATATTTGACCTACAATCAATCCGATCAGGATAGCAACTACCGGCCCACCAAGAATTGGAATGATCTGACCCACCCCCCAGGCAACAATACCGATTCCAAGGGGAGGAATGAGACCTACGAGAGTTTTGGAATATGACGAATGAAATTTAGAAAAAGGCATTCAGTATCTATTGAATCTGAAATGCAACAAATATTCCTGATAATCAAGATAACGGATGAAATCAGGAATTGTGGGTTCTTCTTACAATTAAGAGACTAATATCATCAAACTGAGGGGCATCTCCAACAAATCGGGAGATCTCAGCAAGGATCATATTATTTATCACCTGTACCGGTTCTTCACGTGAAAATTTCACTGCCTGAATTAACCTCTCTTTTCCAAACATCTCACCATCAGATCGTTTTGCTTCAGATACTCCGTCAGTATAGCAGACCAGAAGGTCCCCATCTTGAAGTGTGATCTCTTTCTCGAAAAATTCCTCACCATCCATGAACCCGATGATCGGACCGGTCCGGGATAGTTCAAGGATCTCAGTATCTCTGATTAGAACCGGTGACGGGTGACCAGCGTTGACATATGAAACACTACCACTGCCGGGTTTTAACAGGGCGTAGAAGATCGAGAAGAACATCCCACTCTCTGCATACCTGATGATGTGTGAATTGACCTGACTCAACAGACTGGACGGACTGAAGAGCCACCTGGAACATACACGGACCGCTGTACAGGAAAGACCCATGAACAATGCTGCCGGAACACTCTTCCCTGACACATCGGCTATAACGAGACCAAGATTACCACTATCAAAAGAGATAAAATCAAAAAAGTCCCCGCCAACTTCTCTTGCCGGAGTAGAACTTGCATAGATCTCATATCCCGGAACTGTGGGCATCTCTTTGGGAAGAAACCCTCTCTGAATCTCCGTAGCTGAATTGAGTTCTATCTGTTGACGCTGGAGTTCCTCATGTTCTTTTAACTCTGCCACATACTGTTCATAGATTATTGAAAAGACAGATATTCCGATAATGTAGAGCGGAACCATAAGGACCCACATGGTGGTCACGATGGCGAGAACATCTATGCTGGTTCCTGATAACAGAATGATCAGCGTGAGATGAAGGACTTCCAGCATCAGAATGAAGAGAACTGCTCTGAATGCCCCGATAAACCGCTTTTTATTCACCCACCATACAAAACCGGATAGAATTCCGGCTATGAGTGTTGTAATAGTGCAGGGGATAACCGTGATACCGCCGAGAGAGAACCTGAATAGAGCGCCGATTATTGCCGAGCTGATTCCAATACCTGGTCCGAACAATAATCCGGCCATAACCGGACCGAGATCACGGACATTAGCTTCAGAACCATAGAGCCAGATGCCACTGACATTGCCATAGATGGAGAATGCACCAAAGACAAGGGTCAGGATTATCTTATCCCTGGATGATCCATGTCCTGAAATACATCTCTGAAAAATTTTTGTCCTGATAAAAAAATATGAAGCCAGAATAATAACGCAGACAAGCTGCACTAACTCATAAATTATGGAAAAAGGAAGGTCATACATTTTTTAATCAGATAGAGCACGCAGTGCACTGTCATCATCAGGGAATATCTGAAATTTAGACGCCAGTCCGGCAATATCGAAGATCTCAAGGACAAAAGGCTGAAGCGAACTGAATGCCATCGAACCGTTATCAGAAGACAATGAACGGTATGTTTTGATGAACACTCTCACTCCTGCACTGCTCATGTATTCCAGATTGTGCAGATTAAAAACAAATGATCTGACCCCTGCACCATACTGCTTCTGGACGTACGTATCAAGATCCTGATAGTTAGATGCATCTAGCATCCCGGAAACAGTCACAATGAGGGTTCCATCTCGATTTTCTTCTCTAATCTCCATGTTCTCTCCTATTATCCGATTAGATGATTCAACACATTAGTGATCAAAATGTATAAGCAGATGGGCCCTGTCTCCTTTCTGTTTTGTACTCACCGAATCTGCATACCTGTTCAGCATATAACTTGAGAGAGAGGCCATCGCATGTTCATCATCGAGGAGTGAGCTGTCAGATGGCCTTGTCTTTGATATCTCAAGAGTGGTTCCGGGATAACTGATATCGGTATCAAGATTCAGTTCATCAAAAGATACCTTCACATCCATAGAAGGTATCTCTGGATTCAGAATTGAAACGGCCTCAATTCCTTCATTCAATGCTGATGTTGCACGGGTGATGACCTCCGGACGGGCGCCCCATACTCCTCCCTGCTCTCTCATGATCTCAAATATCCTCTGGGCTGTGTTCTCTCTGGGGCTAATCTCAAAGGAAATACTGGATCTGATTCCAATCCGGAGAACAAGGTTCAGGAGAATGACTGTTATCGTTGCCAGTGATAATGTGGATGAAAAAACCGGCTTTAAAAGTTCTGGCACATGATCATACGTTCCAGGGATCAGGGCTGAAAGACCGATAAGGAACGACAAACCAACGACAAAGGTCTTGCGGACATCCATCATTCGTGAGTTCAGGATCTGCAGCCCAGCAACAACCATGAAACTGACCGCATACATCAGTGCCGCTCCCATCACCGGCGAAGGCATGATAACAAAAATCATCGCCAGCTTCGGAAAGCATGAGAGAACGATCATGATGAGCCCGATCGAATATCCAATATATCGCGATGTAGCTCCGGTTCCGATCGAGAGACCAACATTGCTTGATGAAGTGGACTGGCTGAAGGTTCCAAGAGCCCCGCTGATCATATCTGCCACCCCGTCCGCGAGTATACCATTCCTGATGTTACTCATGTCAGGCCGTTTCCAGTCCAGGTCATTGATTCTCTGACAGGTTGTGATATCACCGATCGACTTCAGGGTTGAACAGATCATCGCGATCATGAATGGAAGAATCAGGGTTGCATCAAATGCCATCCCAAAATGAGATATGTTTGGGAAGCCCAGGACGGGAGCATTGATGATCTGCGAAACTTCTGCGGAAGTAAGAACGCCCATAATAGCCGAGAGAATGTATCCACAGATCATCCCGATAAGGACACAATAGAGTTTTATCTTCCCTTTTGTATACAGATTCAGACCCACCATTATCGCAAGTGTGATAACGGCTATCGTGAGATCTGTCTGGTTCATCATGCCGGTTTCTGCGCTATATCCGACAAATCTGGGAAACGCAATAGGAAGTACAGCTATGCCGACAAAGGTTACCACAACACCCGTTACTTCTGCTGGAAAGAGTGAGCGAAGCCGGGTGATCACCCGAGACAACAGCGCTTCTGCAACACCGGATAAGAAGATCATTCCAAAGAGCAGATGCAACCCACCGGACTGAGCTGCTGTAATAGCCGACGAGAGGTATGAAGGTCCACAGACAGAAGGACACAGATAACCAGAACCTATCCCATGTTTGCCATAGGATTGGAGCATGGTGACGAGGCCAGCTGCAAGAATTCCCATACTGACCATGAAAAGGGCCTCTTCATCCCCTCCTCCAGCAGCTCTGACAATGACCACCGGGAAGATCAGACTTATCGTGATCAGGAAAATATGCTGAATTCCCAGAAGAAAAAGGGGAACTATTGGTGGTTTCTCATCAACACTGTAGATCAGTTCCGGGGGCCTGCGGACCATAGTTGTTAGTCATCATGATAACTATAAAAAACTACACACAGGACCCACTTGAATCTGATAAATCACGGATAATAAGCCACATTCCTTCAGGATCTCCAATTTCATTATGGACAATTCGGGCTCGGATAGAAACCGGAATTCTATCTCCGGTACACCTGATGAACTCACGCTTGAACTCTTGTGATGTGGCTTTGGATTCGTCAAGTCTCTTCAGAGAAAGAGAGGTCCCATTCTTCCATTCGTCAGGGATCAGATCATAGACAGGGACTTCCTTCACGGTATCTTCCTGGCATCCCGTCATATCCAGGAATTCAGGATTAACATTCTGGATTGATCCAGATGCATCAATAAAGAGGAGTCCGTCACAACTTGCATCACTGAGATCCTGAAGTGCATGAACCGTCATATGGAATTTTGTCTCCATTTTATGCCGTGATACCAGGAGATTGATGATCTGGGTGAATGCAAGGTACTGAAGAGGACCTTCTGTCCCTTTCTCCAGGAAAAAGTCTGCACCAGACTGCAGGGCTTCTAGCGCTGTGATCTCATCACCGTGCCCGGTCTGGATCACAAACGGAATAGACAGATTCATCGTCCTGACTTGTTTTAAAAATTCAAGCCCGTTCACTTCAGGCATGTAATAATCAGAGATGATGATGTCATACTCATGCTCTTCAAGATAACCAAGCGCCTGGGCTACAGACGTAGCAGTATCTACGGAAAAATCCGGGTTTGACTCCAGAATATACTTTACAACATCAAGAAGTGCTTCCAAATCATCGACAACAAGAATCCTGATCATACCTGCCCCACCTTACCAATTTACAGAGTTTTGAGTTGCTCTGTAGCATGATGGTAGTCGGGATCGATGATTAAGGTTTTCAGGTACCACTCACGAGCTGCATCAGGATTTCCCATCTCTTCATATGTGTGGGCAATGTTATAGGCAGCATCAGGATAGTCAGGTCTTATGTCAAGAACTTCAAGATAGCAGGCAATAGCATCTTCGAACCGTTTCAGTGAAGCCAGTGCATTCCCTTTGTTCAGAAGGGCAAGGAGATGATCAGGCCTGATATCCAGTGCCTGATCGTAGAGTACGAGTGCTTCGGCAAACCTTCCAAGGGACTGAAGCGTATTTGCGAGATTGTAGGTTGCTTCAAGTGATTCGGGCTCCCGAACCAGTGCCTCACGATAGGATTCTTCAGCTTCAGCCCACCGGCCAAGGTTCTGAAGGGCAAGCCCTTTGTTATTCCAGTAGATTGCAGGTGTCGGATCTGCAGAGAGGGCCTGTTCATAACAGGAGAGTGACTCCTCATGTCTCCCAAGCATGTCAAGGGAAACCCCCTTTAAATTAAGGAGTGACGGCTCTCCCGGCCTTCTGAGCAGAAACCGCTCGATTGATTCAAGAGATTTCTCAGGATTTCCCTTCTGTATCTCACGGATAATTGTTGCCGCAAGAACGGCGTCAGACCGTTTACCCATTCTGTTTCCGCTTCTGCCACCAGTACCGGTACGCAGCATACACAGCAGCATTGATAATAATAAACAGGGCAACTATGCCAATTACTCCGAGAACTGGTCCGGTAAATCTGCTCTTTATGGAAGAGGTAAGAACATTGACCGGCCCGAAACCTGGTTTCACTGTCCCGGAGCCTGATACCGCTGGTGTCTGTATAGTTTGAGTCACAACCGGCAGAGGTGTGATGACAGGGGTCACTGGGTTGGTGACCTGCACTCCCTGAGTTGGTACAGTCATCATCTCCTGGGAGGTCAGTGCTGGCACCGGAGTCATGGGAGCCGTTGGCTGAACTAAACCGGATGTTGAAGACTGGGTATTATTACCGGCTTGTGCAATTGAGGATGTCAGGTTCTGATATGTAACGGAGTTCTGAAGGCTCTGATTCGTAGACGTATTATTTACCGGAATAAACAGCCCATAGATTGCAGCTTCGTAGACATCTCCGGTTATTTCACTCGTGAAGACGCTTGAATAGGTATGTACCGGTTCCCATGATGCCGTCTGTGAGATGTACTCATAGAGTATCGGACCCGCTCCGATGACATCATATGCACGATCAGGAGGGAGTTTGAGCACAAGTGTTCCTTTCGGATTGAAATACGTCTCTGACGGTATGATCTCGTATGCATATCCGGTAAACTTCAGACTCTTATTTGTCGAAAGAGGTGGAAGATCAGAGACACTCCTTGGACGTATCCCAACAGCACTTAAAAACTGTCCTTCTGGTGAGAAGAGCATGGTTGACTTTCCAAACTGCAGTTCTGCAAGGCCGTCTTCAGCCCTGAAGGTACGATCCTGATCCAGACCATAACTGATGGTAGTTCCTGAACCTGATGACGAACCTCCGGATGAAGAAGGCTGATAGGAACCAGAGTCTGAATTCACAGGTTGATACGGTAAGGAGGAGGATGTTACATTATCAACCGGATTCGTTGAGGAAGACGGTGTCCCATTATTAACCGGAGTCATATATGTGGCAGGAGATGCCATGGCCGGTGCACCTGCTCCAGATGCAAGATCAAACTGCTTGGATACACCAGGTTCGAAATCAACGGTCTGGGTAGCCTGCTTACCACCGATCAGAAAAGTTATCTTGAGCATGCCTGGTTTGTACTCCTCCTCTGGTACAGACACTTTCAACCGGTCATCAAATATTCCAGGCCCACCATAAAATCCATCCACCACAGTCTTGATGCTGCCTTTTTCAACTCCATTGATTAATGCAGTGATATTCGTGCCAGCAGGAGCCGGTTTACCATCGATGACAACACTTCCATAAAACTCAGTGGGCATCGGAGGGATGGCTGATGCATGAGCAGCAAGCAGCAGAATGATAACGCAAGGAACAATCCGGGCCACTAAACTCCAGTTCCTCATAGAATCTGTACTATTTCGGTGCCCGATAAACTATATCTATCGTTTTCAACTGATAAACTGAAACAGAAAAGAGTTCGGTTTTTACGATCAGACAAAACAGGAGTTCGATGTTGAAAAAGAAGAGTGATCAGGTACTCATCGGGATAAGCGGAACCGGACCTGCTCCGGTGATGATGATCGTCATGGCAACCGGACTGGTCTCGTACCTGCCCTTCTGATCGTCATCAATCATAACCGGGGTGGCCCGTATTGTAGCATAACCGGGAGCTTTTGCGTGTACTTTCACCGTTGCCAGGTCAATCTTCTGGGCCCCCTGCTGCTGCCGTTCATCTGAATCAACTCCCTGGATGAGATACGAAGATTCAGACTGCTTCTGGACATCCTGAAGTCCGGTCCATTTCGGAAGACCTATTCCGGTGATGTCTGCAATATCCGGAGTCTCGAGTGAGATGATCAGACCATAGCCGGAAAGGCCGCGGGGAGCACTGTCCATCAAGAGATGAACCTGGACATCCTCGCCGGTATTGCTCTCCACAACATCAGGAGCGAAGAAGAGGACCGGTTGTGAGAGGGCGAGAGCCGGAGAGGAGAAGATCCCCACCATGATCAATACCGAGAGCAGACCAAAAACATGAGCTAACTTCGCCATGATCACACCATCCTTTTCAGCATCGCAATATCTCCGTACCCAATGAATCCGCTACCATCGAAATCAAACTGGGTGACTGGTTCATTCTTCTGAGCCCATTGCAGATTCTTCAGGAGTACAACAGGATCATCATTTTCTAACCATCCGTTACCATTGACATCCTCATACCGTCCATCTCCGTCAGGATCGGTAGGGACAGAGTAATTGCCTCCTTCAGGTTTTGGGAACGGGCTCACGGTGACATACGGGAACTTCACGGTCACTGCATCCTTCTTCACGGTGCCTGCAGAATATCCTGCCTTTCCGATAGAGAGTGATATGGAATAATGTCCCGGCTGGGTAAAGGTGTGATTCGGACTTGAGATGATCGATCCACCACCATCACCGAAGTTCCACTTCCAGGAGTCAGGTCCTCCAAGGGAGGCATCAGAAAAGTGGACCGTGAGTGGCGGGTACCCGCTCTCAGGTGATATTGTGAAATCTGCAGTGAGATTTGGATTATCAATCGGGGTCGCATTCTGCGAAGTAGTATTATACACGGTGTCAAGTGTCTCCCACTGGGTGACCGGAAGACTCTCCCCATAATCCGAGTATCCTGCAGAGTAGTCCATGTACTCGTTGATATAGAACGTCCCATTAGGTCTGTAGGTAGACGTGCCCCAGCTGTTCAGACACTGCCAGTACCCGGCAGTTCCGTTGTCGGTATATCCGGTAACCAGAACCATCTGGCTTCCTCCGGTTGATGTGTAGGTCCTTCCTGCATACGAGTCGATATCAAAGTAGGAAGCTTCCTGCAATCCATAGTCCCAGAACTGGTCAAACTCATTCCAGGCATTCTGATCTGGGAGATAGAAGGTAAGCAGGACAGGTTTTCCGTTCTCCAGCATCTTCTTGATATTTCTGATTGCCGAATCCTGAGGAATATCCAGTGTATCAACACGTGAGACATCCAGGCTTTCAAGTTTGTATGACGGGGTCAGGTTAATGATACTCTGATCAATATTTGAATGACCGCCTGATGTCACATTGCCATCGTAGAAAGCTGCATTCGTGTTGTTCCACGGGATCACAGTTTTGTTTCCACCATACTTTCCACTCATCAGATAGAAGTCTGCTAAGTCTGCTGCATTACCCCCGTTACATGCACAGTCAGCAGAGGAGTATGGGGATTTTCCTCCATTATGATACTTAGAGTTGAGATACTGGACAGACAGGCGATTATTCACCCCATTCTGTGTCGAATGCGCAACCTCAAGTGCACTTGTCCCAGCCCAGACCCATCCGTTTCCACAATCCTGCTGATTCCGTTCTGTTGCATTATATGTGAGATAACTCAGAAGACTCATCGAAGATGAATCATCCAGGTCTTTCTTGAGATCGGTATTTTTCACAGTCGCTAATGGAGCACTCAGGTACTCTGAGTTCCATTGCTTTCTCTGATCTCTTGATGGGTGAACAATCATTGCAGAATGCGCAGATGGTGTTCCTGCCGCGGTATCAGACTGGAATAATGTTTTAGGAGTATCCATCTGGGAAGAGATACCTCTGTCTGCAACCCCTGTGAATGGAATGAGGCAGAGCAGTATTAAAACAGCCAGAACCTCCACTCGTCTCTGTGTACGTATCAAAATCAGTCCCCCGATATATTCATTGATTATAATAATGGTAAACGAATAAAGGTTCCGGTAAGAGACTGAAGGTAACAGAGGAAAGGAAAGGTTTCAGTTTGTCGTTCTGCCGATCATTTCGACAAGTTCCCGATCAGGTATCAGGATCATCCTTCCACTGATCAGCAGGCACACGGATCTCAAACCGTGCTCCTGACCCATATGTACCCGTCTCCCTGATACTCATCCCGGTGATAGCAAGAATCTCCCTGATAAGGAAGAGACCAAGTCCGCCCCCTGTTCCATACCCACGTTCGAAGATGAGTTCTTTTTCAGAGTCAGGGATCCCTCGTCCCTTATCCTCATAGACAATAACACCATCAGCATCGGTCTTTTCAAACGAGATCAG
>CAZVAS010000043.1:10992-13954 GCA_964625165.1 uncultured Methanospirillum sp.
GATATCCGCTGAATGTTCTGTGCATGGAGAACATTATCCTCCTGGTTTGTGCTGTTTTCAGCAAGGAAAGCATACCCTCTGATGCAGGTTACCTGGTTGAGGATATCATGCCTTGTGATACTTGAGAGATTATTCAGTTTATTGTTCGCAATTATTAGTGCCTCTTCGGCCGTCTTCCTCCGCTCAAGTTCAGCAGCGACCTCTTCATGACCGTGTTGGATTATCTCAATATCATACAGGATCTTCTGCACCATTATCCCGACACTGCGACCGAGGCGATCGATATCACTACCACCGGTCTTTCTGATACTGTGATGATAATCACCCCTGGCAATCTGTTCAATGTCCTCGATGATCTGTTCCAACGGTCGGGAAACATAACGTGATATGTACATCGCAAACAAGACAGCAAGGATCACCGCAAATAGAGTAATACATAGATGAATGAGGAGATAGTTCGAGAGTGAGCGATCAAGATTGGCTCGCGAATAAACCAGTACCGCTGCCACATTCATCTCTGAAGAAGATGGAGTGATATCATGGCGAATCGTGAAAAACTGGTAGTCGACCAGGTACAAACCAGTATCGTGAACAGTCCCTTTTTTCTTTGCAAAAAGAGATCGAATCGTCGAGTTCAGGTCTTCAACCGAAACGTACTGGGAAACTGACGAGTTTTTTATCGTGTGATCTGATGAACTTGAATCGCTGATTGGATCAATATCCTTGTTGAAGAATGAAATGGCAACAAGATCAGGATTAATCTCGAGGATCTGTCTTCCCAGCTTTTCATAGGAGAAGACCTCCCGTCGTGCCTGCCAGAACTCATCCGAATGAACACCGATCTCCAAAATATATCGGTGATCTGGAGTGGGATAGTAGGCATACTTCCGGTAATATCCCGGGGTGTTTATCGAGTCAACCCATTGATCGGCAACAAACCTGGGATTATTTCGAATATGTGTAAGAGATTTTGCAAATTCGGGGAACTGGTTAAAATTTAGGTTTATATCTGGTTCATATGTGGTACGTTCGACGATGTTACTTGAGTTGATGATATAGAGATCAACATCTCCAGGGAAGATAGGAGAGATCTCGTCTTTGAACCCGCTCAGGTTGATCTGTGAGATATCACTGCCTGACCTGACATAAGTATCAGATAAGCGGCTCAGTACCATCTCCATCTCGTAATCATATCGTGAATCATAGAGGTTGAGAGCTTCAAAAAGCACAGATACCGAGTGATTAAGAATCAGATCAGTCTTTGAGATCTCATCTGAAAACTGCCCTTGTTGATCTGTGGCCACCGCACCGTACTGAAAGAACGAGAGCATTCCGATAATGCCGATAAAGATCAGGGAGAAGATGATCATCAGCGCATTGTTCAGTGAGTATGAACGGATGGGGCGGATCATCTTATATGACTACTTACAGCAACTCCCATTTAACAGTTATTGGTTTGATCTCAACAGGGCCTGTCGACTAACCCTGATTATTCAAAAAAGATCTACGATTTTTCAAAAATCAGCAAGACAATGATGCCTGATGTGCAGAATGCTATTCAGTCATGAATACCAGAGATCAGATCTTCAATTCATTCCTCTGAAAGTTCAAACCAGATACAAAAAAAGTTCTGTAAAAAACCGATCACAAACCTCATGCATTGGGCTGATCAATCCATACCTGATGAACAGGATTCTCATACCAGCAATACTGATTGGGCTTGTACTTGTTTTACCGGTGTATGCGGAATCGCTCAACACTGGTGGGCCATATTCTGTCGGTGAACAGATCGTCATCAGCGGTGAGACCAACTTTAACACCGATAACAGAGTCCTCGTGGAAGTATATCCCGCATCCTTCGGGCCGACCAGTAAATATGAGCCTACGATGACTGGTGGAAATTCGACAGTTGTACCGGTGGTTAAAGGTGAAGATGGTTCCTACTCCTGGTCAGCAAACATGAGTTCTGCCACCTGGAGTCCGGATCAGTATATGGTCAGGGCTGAAGTAATAGGAAAAGACTACATTGAAACTTCAATCATAACCATCACAGAAAAAAGTAATACTAATACAACTATGAACCAGACAACGGGAAAAGAGAACATAACTCCCCAGGTTCAAAAAAGCGCTTCTCAACAAGAGGCTGTAAACCAGTCACCTGACATAAATAAAACCTCTTCTTAAAGACTGAACAACCTTTTTTTAGGAGTCAGCATACATCAGCCGAAATACATCGGTTGAAAAATTGAGTTTTTTATAAATCAACAAACTCTTTCATCTTTTCCTTAAAGAATGCTTCAACCTGGATCATGACCTCTTTTGCACCTCTGGCTGCAATCAGGTTTCGAACATCACCCTCCATGTTGGCAAACTGGAGCTTTTCAGGAGATTCGATCAGTTCTACATCAAACTGATTGATTATATCACGAATTATTGACCTGGGGGTGCCGGGAGGAAAGATGAGATCATACAGTTGCGGTGAGTCCTGCTCTACCATGGAGTACTGTAATCTGCCAGAACTCATGAGCATTGTTATTTGGTTTCAAAGGTTGTGCCTTGTAAGAGATGATTGTTGATTCTCTGAAGAGAAAGCAAACCATACGAAAAATTTTATAGAGAATTGTTCGGAGTGAGGGGATTTTCATCTTCCGATAGCAATCCGACGTGACATGATACATCTGCCACCCCTGATTCCGCCTATTGGGTTATCCGTCTTTCCCAGTGAGTTCATACATCTACCCATCAGAGCCGCACCTCTGGCAAGGCCATCATCGACAAACACAAGGTGGTTCACCGGATCAGAGAAGAGTTTCCTGGCTGTAACACCTTCTAAAATATAATCAGGTTTCTTTCCCGAGATTGCCGCTCTGCCGGTAAACCCGATCGACGTGTTTGGAAAGATAAGTCCCATAGACTTTGATACATCGATCATACGAAGCGCCATCTCTGCACAGACCCTGTC
>CAZVAS010000043.1:14054-16030 GCA_964625165.1 uncultured Methanospirillum sp.
AGGGCAAATGCCCCGGTCAGACTGGTCTTGTCACCAAAAATATCCAGCGCAGTTCCGGTTCGTTCTTTTACAAGGCCGGTCCCCCTGACGATCGAGTCAGGGATTGCACCAGCAAGACCACAGAAGTTACCGATCGTCCGGGAGAAGGGATTCGTACTCGTGGGATCGACATCGCTTGTGACCCTCCCATCCAGCGTGGTCCCGAAATCGATTGAGATACATGGATTTCTAAAATCAACAGGAGTCCACTTGGCTCCTTCCTTGATCCCCGCCATCGCAAGTTCCCCTTCCATCTCATTTGCCACCATCTCCACGCCGGTTGTTCCCTGGGGAGGGACAACTCCGGCCACTGCACCAGAAAAATTTACCCGGTCTGCAAAAGAGAACGGCTGAAGTTTTGCAGCTTGATTTGCCTTTGACATAGGGGGAGTCATCTTCTTGGGCGGAACTCCCGCCTCAAGGCAACCGTTTGCAAGCGCGATGATGAAATCTCCTACCTGGTCAGGAGAGTCCATAGCAGCAACCACACCGGTACTACGTACCACAAAGTCTAGGTCTTTCTTAATATCCAGCTTCGCGTCCTTATGGCATTTGATGAGGGTATCACGGACCAGTTCGGTGACAGACTCCCGGGTGAGTTCGGTACCGTCAAGAGTTTTCCCAAAAACCTCTTCGCCAGACTTGGGCGGCCTGACATCACGGCTCATGCTGACAGTCTTATTGATGACATAACTCATCCCGGTCTCAAGACTGACGCCGGTCAGGATACACTTGGTGGTAGTGTTGCCCATCTCAACCGAGGCCACAATAAAGTAAGGCTTTTCATCAAATTCCCGGCATTCCATACCTGGTCCGCGAACGATTCGCGGCGGAGGGGGGCTCTCGACGATATGTGGTTTTGGTGAGGAATGAAACAGTCTGCCCAGGATACCGGGATTCATAAGAACTTGTCATCTGATATGACCGATATAAGTTTCGATATCAGTTCTGACTGCCCTTTGATCAGAAGAATTGGAAGACTTAATAGAACTCCCGGCAAATTCTGAGTACATGCCAGCAGATCCTCATTTCTGTCAGAACTGTCAGTTCTGCCTCCCGATATTAGGGAAGAATAAAGAGATTCTGAGACTCGAATGCTGGAGATATCCCCCAATTCCCCTCTATGCAGGTTCCGACTCTGAGGGCAAACCACGTACCTCAGTAACACGCCCCCGGGTGGAAGGGAGCTGGAAGTGCGGGGAGTGGAAAGAGAAGAAGATTGGGTACTGGTAATTAAAACCTGGAGAATCGGTTCAACGATTTCTGGATGAGTCTGAGAAGAATATCCCGGTGATATCCTCTTTCTGCATCACAACCCCTCTTTTCACAAGTTCAAAATAACAGGCAGCGCAGGTCTTCGCGTCATCGAGTGCACGGTGAGCTGACTCAGGCTGCTTTTCATACAACTTCAGATGAAGACCAGATAGCGAGGGCCATTTAAATCCCTTGCCAAATCTTCCGGGGATCCCACAAAATCGTGCAGAAGACTTCATTGTGCAGGTTCCTTTACGTGAAGGGAGAAGATCACGTTTGTCCAGCCTAATCAGTTCTGTCAGGAGGATCCTGATATCATACGAGAGATTATGGGCCACAAACAGGTCAGCCTTACGCGCAGAACTACAGAACCGATCAATCACCTCGGTTACCTGCAATCCTTTCAAAAGGGCATCTGCAGTTGAGATTCCGTGTATCTCTGTTGCAGCGGAAGGGATCTCAAACCCATCAGGTTTTATAATTAGGCTCTGCTCTTCGAGACAGACCCCGTCATCACTCATGAGAATCCATCCAAGTTCGACCAGCCTTGGCCATGAGAGTGGATCTGATCTGACCTTTCGATCCCTTGAAGGAAGTCCGGTCGTTTCGGTATCGAAAAAGAGCAGAACCAGAGGTTTTTTCCCCTCTTTCTGGGAACACTCCCGGGCAGTTATCTTCTTCAT
>CAZVAS010000044.1:0-15692 GCA_964625165.1 uncultured Methanospirillum sp.
TCTGCTACTTCAGTGGAAGGGGTGATCGGGTAACCTGCAAAGAAGGTACAGCCTGCAGCAAGTGCCCCCTCTGCACAGGCGATGTTCCCCTGCATAAACTCAAGCCTGGTCAATACTCAATCACCACCTTATGAGGTTCGTATGGTTTCTCTTTCTCCCACTTTATCGCCTGATCAGGGCACATCAACGCACAGACACCACAGAGCCGTCTTCCGTATATCTGCTGAAGGCGACAGTTCGGGCATCGTTCCGGTCGATCCAGATGAGGGACATAGATCCCCCGGCGGTTCGGCACTTTTCCCGGCTGATAGATCCGGTATGGGCAGACCATTGTGCAAAGATTGCACCCCTTGCACCGGGACTCGTCAATCTCGAGTTTCATCGTCGGGTTCCCGTACAAGTTGGGTACGCACGCTGAAATACTTCATGTGCTGACTGTTCAACAGCAGCAAAGAGGTCACCCCCGTGTGCATCCATTGCAACAACAAGGGGGAGATGATCAAGCCGGATCTGCCAGATAGCTTCTGCCATCCCAAGATCCTCGTAGAATACCCCTTCAAGGTTCATCCGTGCAGCCGCAAGATTTGCACAACCACCTGTGAATGCAAAGTAAACGGCACGACCTTTCAGTTGATCCCTGACAACTGATGACATCCCACCCTTTCCGATGATTCCTTTGACACCGGCATCCAGAACAAATCCAGTAAGAGGATTCATCCGGGCTGATGTTGTCGGTCCTGCGACCACAATCTGATTGTTCTGCACAACCGGACCACAGTGATAGATCACCGCTCCTTTAGGATCAAAAGGGATTCCATCCTCCTGCATTCGCAGGTGTGCTTCATCTCTGGCCGTAAAAACGCTGCCCGTGAGTGTCACCAGATCACCAGCATTCAGGGAGAGGATCTCATCTCCGAGTGGAGTCTTCAGTTCGATCGGATCAGGAGAAGTCATGAGAGTGGCACCTCCACAGTAGCACGCCGTGCAGCCCAGCACTGAATATTGACTGCTACAGGGAGCGAGGCGGTATGACATCCTGCAGACTTAATTTTTACACCAAGGCAGGTGGTCTTTCCACCAAGACCCATTGGACCTATCCCGAGATCGTTAACATGACGGCAGATATCCTCTTCTTCAGGTGTCATCTGATCAAGAGGTTCAAGAAGAGCTTCCTTTGCAAGGGATGCTGCACCATCAAAGGTACCTCCAATCCCTACTCCGAGTATGATCGGAGGGCATGGTCTTCCTCCTGCAAGAAGAGCTGTCTCAACTACAAACTCAGGTATTCGATCCTTCTCGGTAGGTGTAAACATCTTGAGCCTGGAGACATTCTCTGATCCCGCTCCTTTGGGAAGAACTGTTACCTGCAACCGGTCTCCGGCTTTAATATGGACAGCAGGCATGTCTGCACTTGTATTAGTTCCTGTATTGTGCCTGCTTATCGGATCCACAAGGTTTGGCCTGAGTGGTATACTCTTCGTCGCTTCCCTGACTCCTCTTCGGACTGCTTCAGTAATAGCGGGAGTGTAAGGGATGTTGGGCGGGAGAGTAAGATAGATAACGGGGATACCGGTGTCCTGACAGATTGGTGCCTGCCGCTCTTCTGCAAGCCTGATGTTTTCCAGAATATGCATAAGTTCCCGTCTGGCAACAGGGCTTGTCTCGTTCTCTGATGCTGCAACAATCCGGCTCATAACATCAGGGGGCAGTGTGATCTCAGCAATGCGGATCGCTTTGGCAGTTGCCGCCGCAATGCGGTCAAAAAGGTCAGGGATATCCGCCGAAGACATACGTACGAGTCCCCTTGTTCACTATATAAAATGAGCAGACAGACACATGAAGAACAAAGAAAAAGAGAGGCCGATCATCGATGACCGGCGATAGTATGGATTATTGTTCAGGCTTCGTCCTTGATATCGATCTCAAGGTGAGTCGGGGACGGAAGTTTGTGGCCACCGTGACGAAGGGCATCCTTCACTTTTTCTATGCTCTGCGGGTTTGCATAACAGGTGTAGATCTTCTGGCCAGGGATCACGCGTGCTGCAGTACCGACTGCCTTTCCGAAGGCAAGGCGCATACCCTGTGAAACACGGTCTGCTCCGGCCCCGGTTGCCTGTTTGTTCTCACGGAGAACATGGTGCGGGTACGTGCGCAGCTTCAGGTGATAGTTACTCCTTCCGAGCTCCTTGTTCAGTTTCCTGTTGATGCTCATACGTGCTGCTTCAAGAGCAGAGTGGCGTATCTGGCAGCTCTCGTCCACGATAAGGTGGACAGACATTGGAAACTCAGCGGTAAGGTTACCCATATCGAACTGGACAACCTTGATCCCTGGGACACCACCCATGTATTCCTTACGGGTATATGCCTTCTTTGCGAGTTTCCTGTACATGCAGTTTGGCTTTCTGACCATCGGACGAATCTCCTCAGTGGTATATGTGCTTTAGTAAATGGACAAAATTCCTATTAATCATTTGCCTGCCGTGACTGTTCCTCGATAAGACCGAGTACATCACGTCTGAGGCTTCCAAACTCTGATGCAGTCCGATCCCGGGGTCGCGGAATCGGCACCTGAACGACCGAACGAATCCTTCCCGGTCGCGGACTCATCACCACGATACGATCAGAGAGGAAGACCGCTTCATCCACACTGTGGGTGACAAACAGGATCGTCTTCTTTGACCGTCCCCAGATCTCAAGGAGCTCTGACTGCATCTTGTTGCGGGTCTGCGCATCCAGTGCTCCGAAGGGCTCATCCATCAGGAGGAGATCTGGATCATTAGCGAGTGCACGGGCTATTGCAACCCGCTGACGCATTCCGCCCGAAAGTTCATATGGATAACTCTTCTCAAACTGCTCAAGACCGACAAGTGAGATATACTTGCGCGCAAGATCATACCGCTCGACCTTTGAGAGACTCCGCATTTCAGGACCAAAGGCTACATTATCAAGGATATTTCTCCAGGGGAAGAGCGAGTACTCCTGAAACACCATCCCAACCTTCGGGCTCGGCCCTGCGATCCTGTTTCCATCAACCAGAACCGTGCCTGATGTTGCCTGATCCAGTCCGGCAATGATCCTCAGAAGGGTTGTCTTCCCGCATCCTGAAGGCCCGACAAAGGAGACAAACTCGTCATCAGCAATTGAGAGGCTGACACCGCCGATAGCCTGGACGGTGAGTCCGTCATCACGGGTAAACTCTCTCTTTATCTCCGAGATCTCAACGCTTCCCATCAGTTTACCTCCCCAACACGCCAGCGAAGGAGACTGTGATCAATCCCATACCTGAAGAGGTAGTCAATGAACAGGCCGATGAACCCGAGAAGCAGCATGTAGACGAGGACACTGTCCATCTGGTGGAGGTTGTAATACCACCAGATCTTCTGACCAAGACCGAACCGCGAGACTCCGAACATCTCGGCTGCCACCAGGCACATCCATGCAACGCCTGATGCGATCCGAAACCCTGCAGCCAGATGAGGAAGAGCCGCAGGGAGGGCGATATACCTGATGAGGGATATGCTGCTGGTACAGCCAAGCATCCTCCCAGCCTCAACAAAGACCCGGGGGACACTCCTGAACCCCTCATAGGTGTTGATAAGGATCGGAAAGACCGAGCCGATGAAGATGACAAAACCCGCAGAAAAATCTGTGAGTCCGAACCAGACGATCGCAAACGGGATCCATGCCAGAGGAGGGATGGGTCGGATGATCTCGATCAGGGGATCCAGTAGCCTGTTGATCCGCTCAAACCAGCCGATACAGATCCCAATCGGTACCCCCACTGCAAGCGCAAGAAGGAGACCTATTGCAAAGTGCATCAGACTGGTCCAGATATCGACCCATATTGTTCCACCACCCCATAGTTGAATCAGAGCCGCAAAGGTGTCTGTGAAAGAAGGCAGAATGAATTTGTTTCTTACAACATAATCTGCAATAATCTGCCAGAAGATGACTGCAGCCGTGAGCGAGATCACCAGCCAGACTGGTGACTGTTTCCCGGGCGATGTGTTTGTCCCCATACAAATATCTCAATTATTCAGATGATACCATGACGAGACAGACCGGGCATGGTACTTTCTGATTATATGTTACAGAAAAGAGCAGGAAAAAGTATGGGTAAAGGATCTGAAGCCATGTGGCAACAGGCCCATACCCTGATCTGATTACTGGCTAATCTGCTTCCAGAAACTGGTATCGAAGAGCTCCCCTTCGGTCACGTTCTTCTTGATATACCCAAGAGCCTGCTGCTCTGTTGCATATCCGGTAACAGACTTGAGAATAATGTTAGGATCTGATACCCACTGACCATCCCACTCCTTCAGAGAGCGCGTGATGGTTGAGGCATTCATCCCGGTCATGGATGCCATGTATCCGGCTGCTTCTTCACTGTTCTTCTTGTTGTATTCGGTTGCATTCTGGTGAACCGCGAGAACTGCCTTTACGATGTCCGGGTGGTTGCGGATCATATCACCGCTTGCCACAAGTACACAGCAGGCATGCTCCGGAGCCATCTCACCGGAATGGACAATGATCTTTCCTGCACCTGCATCCTCAACCGTTGTCGGGGATGGTGCTGGCAGGAAGGCTGCATCTACTTTGCCTGCAATGATCGCGGTTGTTGCATCTCCCGGACCCATTGCCACAATCTCTACATCCTTGGTGTCATCAAGACCCTGCTGCTTGAGCCAGGTCCGCAGGATCGTATCCTGAATAGTGCCTGCCGGGAAGGTTGCAATCTTGAGGCCTTTCAGGTCTGATGGCTTTGAATAGTTCAGACCGTTTCTCAGGACAAGATCAGAACCCTGGGTCTGCACTGCACCAATGATCTTTGCATCAAGACCGGTGGCGACTGCAGTTACAAACGGGGCAGATCCAACATAGGCAATGTCAAGATCACCAGCGAGCATAGCCTGCATCTCAGGTGCTCCGGTCGGGAAGTTGAATGGTTTCACTTCTTTGATGCCTAGTCCGGAGAGGGACTCATTATACATGCCCTTGCTGTAGGCAGTCATGAATGCCATCTGGTGAGTACTTGGCTGATATCCGATATTCAGGACGGTCTTGGGTCCAGTTTGCGCTGCCTTTGCTGGTGCCTGGGTGGTTTCGTTTTTTACCGGGGCGGTTGTCTCTTTAGCCGCGGTTTCAGTCTTCTGCGGTGCTGAAGTACAGCCGCAGAGGAATACCATTCCTGCCATCAGGGCAAGAACGGCGAGAAGGGCGAATGTCCGTTTCATCATACACTCCTGTGGCACAATTTTGGGATGGACACAGACTTAAATTCGTCGTCGTGATTCCCGGGAATGATATCGGATTAATACTTTAGGGGCAAATATCCACAATCTTTTGACCCTTAAAAGTATGAGACGATGACTCATGTATCTCATGAGAACGATCAGAACAAAGCCAGGGAATGTTTTCAAACCTGTGCCTATTCTTCTCCTGTCATTTTAGCAATACGATAACAAATTTGAAGTACGGATGGCGTACTGTAAGGAAGGATACCGGTTATTTTATGAGATGTAATCACCGTTGCAGGAATTCTTGTGATTTTGATTTCCTTCTGAAGAGGCTATGCAGACATAACGGAGGATCTACCTGATGAAGGACGTTATAAGACAGGGCCGCCTCGGTGGGGAGCGGACCAGTGATATTGAATCATTCCTTTCATCAATGGAAGCTGACCGGTTCATCGCAGAGCCGGACCTGTTGGTTGACATGGCTCATCTGCTTATGCTGAACAGACAACGAATTGTAACAGATGAGATAGCAACAGCCCTGATGAAACCGCTGCTCAGGATGTTTCAGGAAGGAGTTCCCGCAGAGGCTTTCGATGATCAATATGAGGATATCCATGCAGGTATCGAGTCCGGGTTGACCAGGGAGGCGGGTGCCGAGGCAGGAGGAAGACTGCATATCGGGAGATCACGCAACGATGAGGTTGCCACCTGTATCAGGATCAGAACGCGATCTGAGATATTTGAGCAACTCCATGCCCTTATCAGGTTACGCAGAGTTCTCATCACACGGGCCCGTGAGTTCAGTTTCGCGATCATGCCGGGATTCACCCATCTCCAACACGCCCAACCGACCACACTGGCGCATCATCTTCTTGCCTATGAACAGGCATTTGGGAGAGATTTTTCCAGGCTTTCAGATGCTCTTGCTCGGGTGAACCTTTCTCCCCTTGGTGCTGCCGCATTCGCCTCAACCGGATATCCAATAGACAGAGCGATGACTGCCGAACTTCTCGGGTTTGACGGCCTCGTTCTGAATACCATGGATGCAGTTGCCGGGCGTGACACAGCAGGTGAGATCCTGGCTGCTGATACGATCCTGCTCACCACCCTCTCCCGGTTCTGTGAAGAACTGGTCATCTGGAGTTCGGCGTTTGTCAGGTTCGTTGACCTGCACGAGATATACTGCTCAACCAGTTCTATCATGCCGCAGAAGAAGAATCCGGACGTCGCCGAGATCTTAAGGTCACGAGCCGGGAGCCTGCTCGGTGAGTTTGTGTCAGCGATCACGATCACCAAAGGGCTCCCGATGTCATACAACCGGGATCTGCAGGATCTGAACCCGCATCTCTGGAGGGGTATCAGCGGTATCAGACGCGATATCGATCTTCTGGCAGGTATGATCAGAACAGCCAGGTTTGACACCAGCAGGATGGCAGAAGAAGCAGGGAAAGGGTTCTCAACTGCCACCGAGGTTGCTGATCAACTAGTGCGTCAGTATGGTATTCCATTCAGGACAGCCCACCACATCGTCGGGCATGCTGTGCGTCAAGGTACGATGGATCTGAAAACTCTGGATGAAGCAGCAGTTGAAGTGACCGGGACCAGTCTCTCTTCAAGAGGGCTCACACAGACAATCATTGATGATGCTCTTGACCCCGAGGCTGGAGTCAAAATCAGGAGATGGCCGGGCGGACCGGCAGATTCTGCAACAGAAGAGGCCATTTCAGAACGAGAGAAGATACTTGCAGATGATGAGGAAGCACTCATCCAAAGAGTGACACGTGTGGAAGAGGCGACAGCCCGTCTGATCAGGGAAGCGAAGAGGATAACAGAGTCATGAGTTTAAAAGAGAGTGCATTTTCTACCGGGGATCTGGTTAGTTGCAGAATCGGAGAAGCCAGTACAGAAGGATCGTATATCACCAGCCGTGATGGCATGGCTGTTGTAAAACTGGGATCAGGATATAACATAGGGGTTCCTGAGGAGGACTGCTCACTGGTTTCGAGACAGGAGGTGACAGAGCCTGTTGAGCCTGCAGAGGTAGTTCAGAATGGAAATCTCCCCAGGGTTACCATCGTCTCAACAGGTGGAACGATAGCAAGCAGGATCGATTACCGGACCGGAGCCGTGACCAGCCAGTTCAGGGCTACCGATATTCTCCATGCAATACCGGGTCTATCTTCAATAGCACAGTTCAGTGCAGTCCAACTCTGTAACATCCTCTCCGAGAACATGACACCGGCCATCTGGCAGCAGCTCTCAAGAGCAATTCATGACGAGATCAAGGGCGGGGCCACTGGAATCATTGTGACCCATGGAACCGATACCATGGCTTACAGTGCTGCCGCGGTCAGTTTTATGGTGCAGACGCCTGTTCCGATCGTCTTTGTCGGTTCGCAGCGATCAGCAGACCGACCAAGCAGTGACAACCTGATGAACGGTCTCTGCGCAGCAAAGGCTGCAACCTCTGATCTGGGAGAGGTAGTGGTGGTCATGCATGCAGGCACAAGTGATGACAGGTGTGCCATTCACCGGGGAACCAGGGTCAGAAAGATGCATACCTCAAGACGCGATGCATTTCAGAGCCACGGAATTCCTCCCATCGGAACCATAGCATACCCTGATCTCACTGTGACACTAACTCCAGAAGTCGTGACCAGGGGAAGCAGAGACCTTGTTCTCGCCGACAACCTGGAGGAGCGTTGTGCACTCATCTCATATTACCCGGGAATGGATCCTGCAATCCTCTCTGCGTACACCGGATATAAGGGAATCGTGCTTGCTGGAACCGGACTTGGTCATGTGAGCAGCCCATTTATCAAACGGCTTGACGATCTGATACAAGACGGGGCAACTGTGGTTATGACCTCACAATGTCTGAACGGAAGGGTCTGTGACCGGGTGTATGATACCGGGAGAGATCTCCTTTCCATTGGAGTGATCGAAGGAGAAGATATGCTCCCCGAGGCAGCACTTGTGAAACTCATGTGGGTTCTTGGGAACACTACTTCATCAGAGCAGGTGAGAGAGATGCTCCAGACGAATCTGATTGGAGAGATTGACAGGAGGTCTCTCGCATGACCCGCTCACCTACAGATTACGAAGGTCTTGGCCTCGTTGCAGGTATTGAGATCCACCAGCAGCTCAACACAACAACAAAACTATTCTGCCGGTGTCCGACTACGATCAGGGAGGCCGATGAATCCAGTGGTGAATTCTTCCGGTACCTACGGGCAACCAGGTCAGAGCTCGGAGAACTTGACCGCGCAGCTGAAGAAGAGATGATGCAGGTCAGGAGGTTTCGGTACCTCCAGTATGACAGTACCTGCCTAGTCGAGAACGATGAAGAGCCACCAACCCCGCTTAACAGGGAGGCACTTGACATCGTTCTGACCATTGCAAAACTCACTGGAATGTCACCGGTTCCTGAGATCCACACGATGCGCAAACTTGTCATAGATGGATCAAACACATCAGGATTCCAGCGGACTGCTCTTGTTGCGATGCATGGTCATCTCCCATCAGGAGGGATAATTGAGACAGTCTGCCTCGAGGAAGAGGCAGCACAGAGACTGGAAGACGCCACGTTCTCGCTGGACAGGCTCGGCATTCCTCTCATTGAGATAACCACAGCTCCCTGTCTGCATACTCCTGAAGCAGTTCAGGAGACTGCAGCTCTCATCGGTATGTATCTCAGATCAACCGGGCGGGTGAAACGAGGGATCGGAACGATCAGGCAGGACGTCAATGTGTCGATCCGTGAAGGTGGCAGGGTTGAGATCAAAGGTGTCCAGGAACTTGATCTGCTTGCCGAGGTTGTGAGAAGAGAGGTGAGACGTCAGGTCGAACTTCTTGCAATCAGGGATGAACTCATTGCACGCGGCGCATCGGTTGAGACCGAGCCTGTTGACGTGACCGGCCTCTTCAAAGAGAGCGGGAGCAAGATCCTGAAGAAGGCGAAGATGATCCTCGCTATCAGGCTCAACAAGTTTGCAGGGCTTGTGGGTAGGGAGATCCAGCCGGGAAGACGCCTAGGAAGCGAGATGTCCGACTACGCGAAGAAATGTGGAGTCGGTGGGCTCTTCCACACCGATGAACTGCCGGCTTACGGTGTAACTGAAGAGGAAGTTGGAGCACTGAAGAGCGCATTGTCTGCAGCTGAAGATGACTGCGTGATCATTGTTGCAGATACTCCGGAAAAGTGCCGCTGTGCGATAAAACAGATCATCAGACGGGCCAATCTTGCGTTTGAGGGTATTCCAAAAGAGACACGTAAGATGCTCGAGGAGGGATCGACAGCATACATGCGTCCTCTGCCCGGCGCTGCGCGCATGTATCCTGAGACTGATGTACTTCCGGTCAGAGTGACCGATGAGGAATGGGAAGGGTTGAAGCTTCCAGAACTGCTCAGTGATAAGATTGAGCGGTTCATGAAGGAGTACGGGTTTGCCAGAGAGGTTGCAAGACAGATTGCATACTCAGAGCGATCTTATGCTTTTGAGGAGGCTGTGGCTGCCGGCATCAAGGCGAGTATAGCAGAGCGTGCATTCAACTCGACCCTGCGTGAACTGAGCAGAGAGGGAGTTTCAGTAGATACAATGGGTGATGATGCTATCAGGAGTGTGCTTGATGTTATCCAGGATGGCCGGGCAGCCAAGGAAGCGATGCCGGCACTCCTGACCACACTCGCCGAAGGGAAAGATCTTGAGGCTGCTCTTTTGACTCTGGCACCTGCAGTGTCTGCATCAGATCTTGATACAATTGTTCAGCGGATCGTTGAAGAGCGAATCGAATTTGTTAAGGAACGTGGAGCGGCTGCAGCAGGCCCGCTGATGGGTGTTGTCATGAAGGAAGTCAGAGGATCTGTGGACGGGAAAGCGGTCAGTCAGGCACTCAAAGTCGCCATTACAAAAGTCCTGGATGGATAAATCAGCAAGACGAGAATATGAATAACCTTTAATTGATGAGAACCAGCAATAGTATAGGCATTTTATAGGTGATCTGAATGGGCAAGACAGGCACAACAGAATGGAACCAGGTAAAAGGGAGCAAGGGTCAGATCAGACTCGTTCCCAGGAAAGAAGCAGCAGCCAAGAAGCCAGGGCCGAACCAGCGTTTCAAAGCACAGGCTGCACTCAAGAAACTTGAGCGCAATGCAAGCCGCGGACGTGGAGGTCGTGATGGAAGAGCAGGAGGCGCTGCACCAGCAGGACGTGGAGGTCGAGGAGGACGTGGCGGCCGCGGAGGGCGTTCAAGCCCGGGACAGCCACAGGATCTCAGAACCATGGCAGCCCGCCGCAGAATCACCAGACCAAAGGTCTCAATGCTCGGACCAAAGACCCGTTCCAAATAACCTGAATATCTGAACCCTTTTTTTGCGGCTGGCAGGCTACATTAAGTCAGCAGGACAGTAAGTACTATGGATAAGAAACTCGCAGTATCTGCATTTCAGTACGGGGAGCGATCCAAGTCTGAGTTGATGATCGCTTCACAACTGATCACTGTCCTTTCAGGATTGAAGGACGCTGAACGGACGGGGGGCATGAAGATTGTCCAGCAGTGTCTCGAGTCGGTTCGGATGGAACTGCAGTTCGCACTCCGATCAACAAACCTGCCTGATTTCCAACGGGCGATTGATGCCTTAAACACAGCCATAAGCCTTGTCGAGAGCAGTGACTTTGATGGCGCAGTCAGGCAGATTGGATCTTCTATCAGTGCTGCCACCACAGTGGCACAGCACTCCTGGCAGGAACTAGAAAAACATGAATTTATCTGATTTCGGACAGTTTCTATCAGGCAGAACTTCAGTCAGGCAGTATCAGGACCGGGAGATTGAGCCTGAACTTCTTGATACAATCCTGAAACAGGGAGCAAGAGCCCCTTCAGCAGGAAACGTAGAGTCATGGGATGTCGTGGTGGTACGAGATCCATCAGTGCGCGAATTTCTCGCTGATGCTGCACTGAATCAGGAACACATCGCTCATGCCCCTGTGATCCTCGTGGTCTGTGCAAACTATGTCAGGTCCATGGCACGCTACAGTGAGCGGGGTATCCTCTATGCGCTTGAGGAGGCATCCATCGTTGCGACCTATCTGATGCTCGGTGCTCATGCTGCAGGTCTTGCATCATGCTGGACAGCAGGATTTGATGATGATCAGGTGCGGGATATTCTCAAACTTCCAAACCACATCAGACCGGTCACCCTGCTTGCTCTTGGATACGGAGCAGAAGCAGCAATATCACCAGCACGCAAAGACGTGCAGGAACACATACATCAGGACGAGTGGTAACCGGCTCCAGCCGGCAGATCCGTCCACCCACGAGAAGGAATGACAGATTATCTGGTAGTGCTGGAATCGGCATGGGTCATCAAGGATGTCAAATCAGTTGATGATGCGATCGGAATTGCGATCAGTGAGGCAGGAAAGAGACTAAACCCCACCGCCAAGTTTGTGGATGTTGAGGCGGGAGTGATCGCATGCCCGTCGTGTGATGAAGAACTCCCCTGTGCGTTACTGATTGCACGGACTGCACTTGTGGGGATGCGGATGGAGATGAAGGTCTTCAAGGCTGACTCATCAGAGCATGCCGGGCGAATCGCCAGATCGGTGGTGGGAAAGGCACTGCGTGACGTCCCACTTGAGATCGTGGAAGTGCAGGAGTTATGATAGAGGTCGTCGGCCATACCGCAGTGGATCACATCTGCAAGGTTTCCCACCTTCCATCACCCAACGCCTCATCTTCAGTTCTTGACAGAAAGGTATTCTTCGGAGGGGGAGCTGCGAATATTGCTGCCGGAATTGCGGTGCTCGGTGGAGAGGCAGCCCTCATAAGCGCAGTTGGGGGAGAATTTGCAGGCAGTGAATATGACAAATGGATGGACCAGCTGAGAATTGATAAGCGGTTCTTCGTTGTTCCTGAAGCAAATACAGCAACAGCGTTCATGTTCACTGATCCGAATGGTGCACAGATGACATTCTTTGAATGGGGAGCGTCGCGGGCATTCGAGACTGAACAGGCACCAAGGCTTGAATTTGTTCATATGGCAACAGCTGACCCTGCATTCAATGTCAGGGTAGCAGAACGTGCTGCTTTTTCGAGCTTTGATCCAGGTCAGGATATCCACCGGTACACCAAGGAGCACCTGCAGGTTATCCTGGAGAACATCGATATTCTGATCGCAAACCAGCATGAGTATGTCGGGATGTGTAAAACGCTGGGAATTACGCATTCTGATCTGGTGAAAGAGGTGCCGATTGCGATCGAGACAAGAAGCGGTGATGGATGCCTGATCTCAGAGAAGGGTACTACCACAACTATTCCTGCAGTGACCGTGCCGTGTGTGGATCCCACCGGGGCGGGAGACGGTTTTCGTGCCGGATTCCTGACCGCCTATGCTGAAGGGTATGACACGATTACAGCAGCAAAAGTTGGAACCGTCACAGCATCATTTGTCGTAGAACATGTTGGATGCCAGACAGCTCTTGCAGACCAGACCCGGATGAAAGCACGGTATGCCGAGAAGTTTGGTCAGTTACCAGGCCCAGAAGGATCAAGACGCGCCTGACCGGAGGAAGTATGCAACAGGGGAGGACAGAGAGCGCAGTCAAGATCGAGTCGATGTCCCGGTACATCTTTACGGCACCGGGATGGCCGAAGTCAATTCTGATCCTCGTTCTCCTCGGTCTTCTCATTGAGGCGATATCATGGCGCCTCTCACCACAATACCGGTTCTTCGGGATCCTCTGTTTTATTATTCCAGGGCTTGCCGCACTCATCACAACAAGACCACTTATCACAATCATCGGCAGGCAGATGACATGGAACCGAAGTGCACTGCTTGCAGTATCCTGTACTCTCTTCTCAGCACTGATCACGCTGATAGGATTGATTGCACTCCGCGATTTTCTGGCACTCATCTTTGCTATCGCGCTGGGTTTTATCTTCGGCCTCAGACTTCTGATACTGGTCTCGATAGCAGACTACCGGATGAACAGGGTGATAACACCAGCGTTGATCCAGAGCCTAACCGGATACGTAGGTGGCCTGTTCATCTTCCCCCAGCCATTTGTGACTCTGGCCCCGGTCCTGTTTCTCCTCTTCGGGACCGGGTTTGCAATTCTGATATGGCTTATTGACCGGCCACTGTATCGTGCATTCAGGATAAGGGGGCTTGAGTTTCTCAATGCATTTATTGCACACCTGACTGATGGTTCCCGGAGCATGGAGGAGTTCTTCCGAGGCATCGGGGAGGAGGCCTTCGTTCCCCAGGTGAGCATCTTCTTCAAACGTCCCGGAAAGCAGGATCTCATCTTTACAATTCCAAATGTTCATCCCGGACCAATGGGGGAGATCGGTGGTGGCAACCTTCCCGCAATACTGCGAGAACAATTTGATGAGGAGGTGATGGTAGCACACGGATGTGCAACTCATGACTTTAACCTCGTTTCAGAGTCAGAGATCCAAAAACTGGTTGATGCTGTCAACCTGACACGAGACCATCTCGAGTATACCGGAGTTGCCTGCAGATCCACACGGATAACTGAAGGGACAGTCTCCCTCCTGTACCAGAGAATTGGTGACACACTCCTGATGGTAAGTACCCGGTGTCCAGACAAGACTGAAGATCTTGATTTCTGCATCGGTCATGCAATCCTCTGCGAGGGACACAGGAGAACTCCGCACATCGGATTCGTTGATGCACACAACTGTATCGGTGATGAGATAGCATCGATTCGTCCAGGAACACGGACCGCACACGAGTACTTCACTGCTGCCTGTCAGGCCTTTGACCAGTGGGATAAGATGGAGACATCAGCTCTTTCAGTCGGCTATGCACATGTTCCACTCCCATATCCCAGAACAGCAGGAATCGGAGACATCGGACTTCAGGTGCTGATAACTGAAGTCAGAGGTCAGAAGACCGCATATATCCTCCTTGATGGTAATAACATGGCATCAGGAGCACGTGAGGAGATCAGGGATGAGGTGCTCACCATGGTAGATGAGGCAGAGATCATGACCACCGATACCCATGTGGTCAACACCATATCAGGAAAAAACCCGGTAGGTCTTCGTGTTCCTCCTGCTGCACTGATGCCGTACATCGACGACGGAGTTGCGAAGGCACTTGATGATCTTTCACCTGCATCTGCGGCAGGCAGCACAGCGTCATGTGAGGGTGTAGTGATCTTCGGGTCAGACTCCATCGCCCAGCTCGCGAGCATCGTGAACACAATCCTGGTCTACATAATTCCGATCAGCGGAGGAATGCTTCTGCTGACAGTTGTGTTATCAGTAATCGCATACATGGCTCTCTCGTGAGAGCAGTGAGAAAGTGAATATGAGCAAGCATATCAAACTCAGGAAGACAATCTTTCAGCCAGGGAGAGGACAATGAGTTATCATCCACCAGTTTCTATTCTTCCGGCAGGGTCTGATCTTGGTGCCTACAAGGCTCAGCTTCCGGCATGGAATCTCCTGCTCAGATCTGCGATGTCAGGTGCATACATAGGAATGGGGGCAGCCCTGATGGTTGCAGTCACTACCGGGATGGAACTGACACTCGGAGCAGGGATGGTCAGGTTCATCGGAGGAGCGGTATTCCCACTCGGTGTGATCCTGACAGTTCTGACCGGTGCAGAACTCTTCACAGGAGATGCAATGCTAGCACCGCTTGCTGCCTGCAGAGAGCATGTCTCATGGATGATGGTTGTTCGTCTCTGGGTGCTGGTATGGGCCGGCAACTTTCTGGGTGCCATCTTCTTTGCAGCCCTCATGGCTGCAGGCCCATTGACATCAACCGATCCAGCTGGTCTTACAAGTGCCACAGCAGCGGGGATTGCAACTGTGGGTATCGCCTCTGCGAAATGCACCCCCATTGGAGTAGCCGGGTTCTTCTCTCTGATCGGAAATTCACTTGCAGCAGGGTGGCTGGTTAACCTTGGCGTGCTCCTTGCCCTATGTGCTGATGATGTTATCGGGAAGATAATGGGGATCTGGTTCCCGGTAATGGCAATGACGTCAAGCGGTCTTGAGCATGCGGTGACAAACATGTATCTGATACCTGCCGGCCTGTTTACCGCAGGAGAACTCACACCGCTTCAGGTTGCACAGGTCGGGCCAGGGATTGCAAACCTCGGGTGGAGCACGATGTGGGGCAACTTAATTCCGGTCTCGATCGGAAACCTGATCGGTGGTCTCTTCTTTGCTGGACTTTTATACTGGTTCTCATTCAAAAAAGAACTGGAAGGGTAGAGGTAAGATCTCTACCAATACTCACATACTTCACATAATATAATCTTCGTACCGGTGGACATGGCAGCTGACCGGAAATGGGATCCCGATTGTTGAGATGATCGCATCGCCACGGTCAAGGGTCTGGATCTCAAGGTCCAGGACCCGGAGATCATGTTTCGCAGATGAAGCGATGGTCTCCCTATCCTGACGATCAGC
>CAZVAS010000045.1:0-1576 GCA_964625165.1 uncultured Methanospirillum sp.
GAAAGGTTCTTCTCCATACCTGGCAAGGATGGCGACCACGGCACCTAGCAGGATGAGAGACTCTGTATATGGCACCCCGTATGAGACATGCTCCTGCAGTATCATCTCCGGGAACCACCCGGAATCGATGACCCTCTGCAGATATTCATACCCCTCCGGGGTGAGTACGGATATCTGATCAGGGAGATTCTGTATGATATCAGGAAACGATCTCATCGAATAATATCGTTCGTGACAGATGAGTGCGATTCCGACTGTTGCGGCTATTGCATCAGGATGGCCATGTGTGATGCGGGAACTGAGTGTGGCATATCTGACAACTTCGTCACGGTCTGGGATCAACCCGATGGGCAGTGCCCGCATGGCTGCTCCGTCACTCTTCCGCTCTCTTATCTCATCCCTGGAAAGACTCAACAGAAACTCGGATCCGGTTTTGGAATCCTGCAACATTCTGGTCGTGACCGGTGAGTATCCGGGACGCGGGTCACGCTTATAGGCCTTAAGCAGACTGTCTGCCAGATTCTCTTCTGTGAAAGGTTCTCCTGACACAAGAAGTTCTGCAACACCTATTGCCATCTGGGTGTCATCGGTGTACCGGTTTGAGTGACTGTATCTGAACAGGCCATCAGAGAGATCTATCTCATGCCTGCTTCTGTTCTCAAACCCTGCACCGAAGGCATCTCCTATAGCCATGCCGAGGAGAAGGCGTGCACCGGTGCTGATATCCTGGAGACCTGGTGCTGAATTGATGTGGTCCGGGCTCATCAGAACCTGAAAAAAGAGTTATACGATCTTGTCACAGCGGAGGCACTCATTGTATCCTTTGTCCTTGATCAGTTTCAGGATCTCGCGTGGATTGCCGTGACATTTGAACTCACCGTTTATCATCACATGCCCTTTGTCCACTTCCAGGTAGTCCAGGATGTACCCGGTATGGGTGATGACAAGACCACTGTTCTTCCGGTTTGCAAACCGCTGGTGTTTCTGAAGAAGGTGAGCGATGGCCTCTCCCATGAGGTGAATATTCTCAAGATCCACCCCGCTCTCCGGTTCATCAAGCATGATGAAGGAGGGGTCCTGCACCATCATCTGCAGGATCTCACTCCGCTTGATCTCCCCTCCTGAGAACCCCTGGTTGATATCACGCTCCAGAAAATCGGTCATGTTCATCCGGGTGATGGCAGGCTGAATATCCCGATCTTCGTCCGGATTGATGACGTTCAGCATCTTCCCGAGTTTCAGGCCTGCAATCGTCGGTGGACGCTGGAACATGATTCCCATACCAAGCCTTGCCCGTTCATGAACCGGCTTGTTTGTTACATCAATTCCGTTGAAGATGATCTTCCCGCTGGTGACCTTGTAGGCGTCAAAGCCCATGATCGTCATCAGAAGGGTGGATTTCCCAGAACCGTTCGGTCCCATGAGCACATGGGTTTCCCCTAACTCGATATGCAGATTTACCCCGTGAATAATCTCACGGTCCCCTATCGCAACATGCAGATCCTGTAACTCAAGCATAGACGGTTCTCTCATAGAATTCACTCTTCAGGCCATTTGATATTTGCCTGATGAAAGC
>CAZVAS010000045.1:1676-15687 GCA_964625165.1 uncultured Methanospirillum sp.
GGGTTTTCAAGGACATTTTTCAGGCTCTTGTGCATGAAATTGTCGCCGATCCAGATCGTCTCAGGATCGATAAGGAAGACAGAGCCCATCGGAGCAACATTAGGAACGCCATCCTTTGAGGCGGTTGCAAGGGGAAAGACCTTCAGTGCCGAGAATGCCTCTGTCATTTCTGGGGTTAATGCCACCATAGTAGTAACATGGTTTCCCCGCAATCTCATTAATCTTCGGATTGGACAGCAGGGAAAGAGCACGGTGCCAATATTAGCATCATAGGCCAGGAACAATGATCCGTGCTCTTGTTTCCCTCAATCTGTGGAGTTTTCGTGTTGATTTTCTGGAGTTCTGGTGCTGGTATTCTTGTTGACATGCACCGAATTTTCGCTGTCAAGTGGCAGACTCATGCCTCAACCTTCCGGCAGCCTACTCCTGCAGTCTGATAATATATCCTTCAATTCCGGTAAGCGTCAGAGGCGAGGAGAAGATCCCCTTCCCGATCACGATCCCTTCAACAATGGCCTGATCCTTGGTCAGCAGATTGCATGAGACTGCAAATGATCCCTGCCTGTTGATACCGTCCTGGATCTGGCTTCTTAACTCTTCCCTGCAGACCTGCTGAATCAGGTCAGGCAGACTTACAAGACCGGTCTCGACGAGATCGGTCGGTGCGTATCCGGTAACCCGTTTTGATCCCTCATCGACATGCTCAAATCCGAGTGCCGCATCTGCCCGACACCGGAATGCCATCGCGTTGATCTTCCTGTTCTGACGGTTCATAATATCATTCAGAAGGCTTACCTTCCGGGAGCAATCACTATACAGAGAGATGGGGACAAGAACGGTAAAGCCTTATGGAATTGATCCCGGATTGCCGGAAGTATCTTCCTCACATGAAGGCGTGACCAAGCTTCCCTACCGGAGAAGGGTTTTTCTCGTCCCGGTTCTGGCATTGATCGTTCTGGTGGTTATGTCAGGTGAGGCGATGCTTACTGCCGCCCTTCCCCAGATTGCCCATGAACTCGTTGCTCCTGGTGTCTTTAGTTCGTGGGTTCTTCCTATGGTTCTGCTTGTCGGCGCAGCAGGAGCCCCGTTCATCGGGACTGCAGGTGACCGGTTTGGCAGGCGCAGACTCCTCATCCTCTCTCTCTCAATCTATCTTGGAGGACTCCTGCTCGGCCTCTTTGCAGATCATATTCTTGTGCTTCTCTTCTCACGGGCATTGCAGGGGATTGGGATCGCCTGTTTCCCGCTGGCTTATGCTCTTGTGCGGGACAACCTTCCTGAGCGTGAGTCTGATGTCGGGATCGGAATCCTGAGCGCAATGTACGGTGCTGGTATGTTTCTCGGTGTCATCTTCGGTTCGTTCATGACCGAGGTCTTCTCGTGGAGGATGACCTACATTGCCCTCATCCCTGCAACGATCCTGCTGATCCTCCTCACGATTAAATTCATTCCCGGTTCGCATCGCAATCAGTATGATGAGGGTCACGGCCTTGACTGGGGCGGATTTCTCACTCTTCTCTCCTCACTGTTCCTGGGTCTCGTATCCCTCTCGCTTCCTGATGGGGAGACGGAATCTCTTCTCCGCATACTCTGCGCAGTCCTGGCGCTTGGGTTTGCATTCGTATTTTTCTCGATAGAACTTAAGATCAAAAAACCCCTGGTTGATATCAGAATGGCAACGCAGCGCCCTGCCCTCATCCTGCTCGGGATCGGAACGCTGACATTATTTCTGTTTATGATGCTTCTTCAGGAGATGCCATTCTTAATCCAGTCGTCTACCGGCCTAGGGCTGAGTGCAGTATTTGTCGGGATAGTCCTGATGCCTGGTACCCTCTCGGATATGATATCAGGCCCTCTTACCGGAAGACTTGTCCTCTCCCGTGGTGTCCGTCCGGCATGCCTGCTTGGATCGATCCTGTTACTCTCTGCATCAGGCATCCTTCTGGCAGGAATCCCTTCGCTGCCAGTTCTTGCCATTGTCTGGATGCTCTTCTCTGCAGGAATGTCGGTTACCACAACAGCATGCATCATAGCGTACATCGGATTCTTTCCACCATCCCGGACAGCCGAAGCGACCGGACTGGTCCAGAGTGTCCAGACCATCGGGGCAATGGTAGGGCCTGTCTTCACCGGAGTAGTTCTGGCAGAAGCAACGATATCTTCTGTCAGAGATGGCTCCGTATGGACCGAACCAGCCTCGTTCACATTCACGCACCTGCACGGGGCTGCCCTGCTGATGAGCCTTGTGATCCTTCTCTGCTCATTATTGATCAGAACCGGGAGCAGGAACGAGTCACTGGCTGAAGTCCGGTAACGTGACGGGTTGCGTGTAAACCAGTGCCTCCCTATGACTGATATCTGGGTGCAGAACAGATCTGATACTGATGACTACTGAAAAACTCTGCCCGTTTGACAAGCAGCCCTGTATAAGGGATGCCTGTGCTGTCTGGTCATCAGACAAGGGGCTGTGTGCCTTTGCCCTCATCCCTGCTTCAATCCCAGGCGTGAAACCTGCTTCCAGGTCTGGCGAAAAACGGGACCGGCCCACATCGTCAGGACTATCAGGGCGGTTCAAGGATCCTCTCTTTGATTAATCAGAGTTCAGGCCGTATTTACGGTACATTCTGAACCTTGATCATGTTTGTTCTGCCCTGTACTCCTGCAAAGTTACCTGCGATGATGATGAGCCGGTCTCCTGATCTGATGAGATCCTTCTCCTTTGCCAGGTCAAGGGCGATATAGAAGAGTTCGTCTGCAGTATGAATCGGTGTGTGAATGCAGGGAATTACGCCCCACCTGATCAGCAGACGTCGTGCGATCTGCTCATCAGGCGTGATCGCGAGGATCGGTGTTCCCGGTCTGCATCGCGAGACCCGTTCTGCAGTGATCCCTGATCGTGTGAATGCCACAATAGCCCTGCTCTCAAGTTCGTTTGCAAGGTAACAGGCACTGTAACTGATGATCCCTGACGGCCCTGTTTCATGCCACAGTCTTCTCTCGTCAAGGATCTGGCGATACGGCAGGTGATGCTCGGTCTCACATGCGATCTCTGCCATCATCCTGACAGCCCGGGCAGGGTCCGTTCCTATAGAGGTCTCAGCAGAGAGCATGGTTACATCGGTTCCATCTGCGATGGCGTTGGCAACGTCAGTCACCTCAGCCCTCGTCGGCCTTCCGTGTTCAACCATCGACTCAAGCATCTCTGTCGCGGTGATCACCGGCTTTCCTGCCTTGTTGCAGGATCTGATGATCTCTTTCTGGACATGGGGCACACAGGCTATCGGGAGTTCGACACCCAGGTCTCCCCTGGCCACCATGATCCCGTCTGCAGCCTCCAGGATCTCATCAAAGAGATCAACTGCATACTTTGTCTCTATCTTTGCAATAAGCGGGATATCTACCTGCTTTTCTGAAAGGAAAGATCTCACCGTTGCGATATCAGCTGCTGATCCAACAAATGAGAGTGCAATAAAGTCAGGATTGAGGTTTGCAGCAAAGTCAAGGTTATGGAGAAGTTCTTCATTGGCGTATGGGATATCCGGTCTGCGACCTGGGATAACCACTCCTGCACCAGGCCGGATCGATCCTCCTGACACCACTTCAGCCTCTATCGTCTCTCCGACACATGTCACCCTGAGAAGCACTGCTCCATCTGCAAGCAGGATTGCATCTCCTTCGCAGACCGTGGGGATGTATGAGGAGGGTCCTATCCCGATCTCTCCATCATGGGGATCTGCAGAGAGGATCACCTTCTCATGAGGAGTAAACGATCCATCTGGTATTGGCAGGGATCTCACCCTGAGTTTTGGCCCTGGCACATCGATCATCACCGCGACCTGCCTGCCTAGTTCCCTGGCTGCAAGCCTGATCATGGATATGATCTCCTCGTGCTCGTCCAGGGTTCCATGGGAGAGATTGAGCCGTGCAATATCCATCCCGGCGCGGATCATATCTCCTATTATACCTATATCAGAAGAGGCAGGCCCGATTGTGGCGATGATCCGGGTCAGCCTGACACCGGGGCCTGGTGGAGATGCGGTCCCTGCATGTATCCCGCTCATCATATCTGTACATCCTCGTCTTTCTATATAGTCCGGATCAGTGATCCCCTGATTTCATGCCGTGTTCGATCTGATTAAAACCCGGCAATGATAACCATGATGCATGGATCCGGCAGAGCGTGAAGACCTTCTTCTTGCAGTCTCCCGTCTGGAGTCACGCAATGGCAGAAGCCCTGACGCTTCAGAGATAGCCGGACTTGTAGAGCGTGATCTTTCTGATGTTAAGACAGCTCTGGGCGAGATCGCAGTCTCCGGAGAAGTCATCATTGATAGCGGTGGTCTTGTCCATCTGACCACCTCCGGCGCAGCAGCAGCACAGGCAGTGATGAAGAAGCACAAGGTGCTTGAGACATTCTTTGAAGAGATGCTTGGTATGGACCGGAGCGCTGCCCATAAACAGGCATGCACCCTAGAGCATCATGCATCAGAAGAGACGATCACCCGTCTCAATCGCTTGATCGGATCAGACTCATCCTCTCTGAATTCGCAGGGATCTGTCTGTCATATCCTTGCTGACTGCCATGAAGGTGAACGGGTCTGTATTGAGGCGGTAAAAGAGTGCAGGCGGGCTGAACGGCTTGCAGATCTCGGACTTATCCCTGGTGAAGAGGTGACCATTCTTCGCCGCATGGCCAAAACGGTTCTGATCCAGGTGAAAGGCTGCAATATTGCCATCAGTGCTGATATTGCCCGGCTGATTCTCGTCGGTGCCTGCAGATGAAGATCGGGCTTATTGGTAATCCGAACGTTGGCAAATCCCTCATCTTCTCACAACTCACCGGTGTGGGAGTAGAGATCAGTAATTATCCTGGTACTACTGTTGATCTCTGCACCGGAACGATCTGTCATGAGCGGAGACAGATCGAGGTGGTTGATCTTCCGGGGATTTACTCGCTTGACGGGTCAAACTCTGAAGAAGAGCTTGTCAGGGATACAGTAGTTACCCATGCCTTCGATGTGTATGCCCTCATTCTTGATGCCACACACCTTGAACGCAATCTCTACCTTCTTCTCCAGCTGCTTGAGTTCAACCTGCCGGTCATTGTGATCCTCAATATCGTGGACGAGGCGGCAAAAGCTGGGATCACAATCGATGTCGATAAACTCTCATCCCTGATCGGGCTGCCGGTTATTCCGACTGCAGCATCACTCGGTCGAAACATCGATCAGATCATCCCGCTTGCAACGAAGCATGCAAAGACTGGGACGTTTCCGGTTGAGTATGATCTGCATATCGAGGCCGCAGTCCGGAGCCTGCAGCGGCTTGCGAGTACCGGTCGCGCTGAAGCCCTCCTTGCTCTACAGGGGATTGGCAGCGATTCGGTGCTGATGGATGCAGCAGCAACGATAGTCCCCGAGATCATCGATGAGCACCGGATGTCTGTGCATCAGTTGATAGCAGCGAACCGTCATCATGCAGCATCCCGGATCGCTGCAGAGGTGGTGACAACAAACACACCCGGACTCTTCTCTGATCCTGATCAGTACCTGACCAGGGCCTTTCCCGGCATCCCGATCATGCTCGTCTTTCTCGCCTCGATGCTGACGATCGTCTTTGTGATCGGATCGTATCTGGAAGAGATCATCGTCAACATCTTCGAGTTTCTGATCGTAAGTCCAATAAGGACAGCCGGATTCGATCCCCTGATATCAGAAGTCCTCCTCTCACTTGCCATTGCGATCCAGGCAGGGCTCGGGGTTGCGTTTCCCTATGTCTTCACGTTCTACCTGCTGATCTCGCTTGTTGAGGACTCAGGATATATGACCAGGATCGCGTTCCTCGCAGACCGGGTGATGCACCGGTTTGGGCTGCATGGACAGGCAATCATTCCGATGGTCCTCGGTCTCGGATGCAATGTACCTGCTATCATGGGAATCCGCCAGCTCGGTACCAGGAGGGAGAGGACAATTGCAGCAGTACTGATCACCATGGTCCCCTGTTCTGCCAGGACCGTTATTATTGCAGGAATTGTTGCAGCCTTCATCGGCGTCGCAGCAGCCCTCTCCCTCTATCTCATCGTCTTTGTGCTGATCGTCATAACTGGTGTAATCCTTTCACGGATAACCCCGGGAAACCCACTCGGCATGGTCCTAGAGCTCCCTCCGCTCCGCACTCCCCGGCCCCATCAGGTGATCACACGGTCCTGGCTTCATATCAGGGAGTTCCTGGTGATCGCGATGCCGCTTCTGATGGTCAGCAGCGTTATCCTCGGACTTGCCGGGTACTATGGGATAACTGCCCTCTTTCAGAATGCCGTGGCCCCGTTCATGGAGCAGGTGCTGGGTCTTCCCGGGTTTGCCTCAACGGCACTGCTCTTTGGCATTCTTCGTAAAGAGATGGCGTTTGAGACCCTCATCGTTCTCGCAGGCACAGCAGATCTCCCAACGGTGCTGACCTCGCTTCAACTCTACGTCTTTGCCCTCGTCAGCACCCTCTTTGTCCCGTGTATCTCGACCATCGCAGTCCTTTCGAGAGAGATGGGATGGAAGACTGCCATGCTCATCGCCTGTTATACTCTTCTTCTGGGGCTTGGGGCAGGAGCAGTACTGCATCTGGTTGCTCTCTGACACCTCCCTCATCCTTTTTTTATGACCAGAGGGATGGTCCAACAGGAGCGGTGAAGATAAGAGTTCCCCTCTCCCACTCATTGCATGGATGAGTGGGCATGTATCGTTGGAGGACGTGAACGCAAGACTGATGACCGGTACGTGGTCAAAAATCCTTTTTCTGGGGATTCTGTCGGTCAGGTCTGCCGTTGTAGTGGTGAAGATATCGAAGATGCCCTTCAGGCAGCAACGACAGGTGCAACGGAGACTGCTCTGCTTCCTGCACACCGGCGCGCTACGATCCTCCGCCGTCTTGCCGAACTGATGGCTGCTCATCGTGAGGAGTTTATCAGTCTCCTCATTGCAGAAGGGGGAAAACCACGCAGGAACGCTGAAGGTGAGACTGCCAGGGCAATTGAGACGATCCTGATATCTGCAGAGGAGTCTGTGCGGATCGGCGGTGAGGTGATCCCCCTGGACCGGACAGTGCCTGGTGAAGGATGTGTAGGAATTGTCCAGCGTTTTCCTGTCGGGGTTGTCCTTGGAATAACGCCGTTTAATTTTCCGCTGAACCTCGCATGCCATAAACTTGGCCCGGCAGTAGCATCCGGTAATGCCATCATTCTCAAGCCTGCCTCTGCAACCCCGTTCTCTTCTCTCCTGCTCGGACGGCTGCTGCTTGAGGCAGGATATCCTCCATCCGCGGTCAGTGTTTTGGTATGCAAATCGGATGATGCCGAAGTTCTCGCTGCCGACCCGCGTATCGGGTGTGTATCGTTTACCGGGTCGCCTGAAGTTGGCTGGCGGCTGCGATCCCGTGCCTCTTGTGGAAAGGTGACGCTCGAACTCGGTGGAAACGGTGCAGTCATCGTGCACGAGGATTGTGACCTTTCCCGTGCCGCTTCCCGGATAATCGAAGGAGGTTTCTCCCAGGCTGGTCAGGTCTGTATCTCGGTTCAACGGGTCTTTGTGCACCGGCCGCTATATGAATCCCTCCTTTCCAGGCTTTGTGAACTGGCTGACACATTGGTTGTTGGCGATCCTGCTGATCCGAAGACCGACGTTGGGCCGATGATATCAGAAGAGGCGGCACAGAACGCGTTGAAGCGGATCAATGATGCCCGTACAGCAGGAGCAACTCTTGTGATGGGTGGTAGCCTGACTGGGTCACTCCTCCAGCCGGCAATACTGACCGGTACATCAGGGGGAATGGAGGTGAACTGCAGGGAGGTCTTTGCACCGATCATCACGGTTACTCCGTATGACTCCTTTGAAGAGGCAGTTGATATGGTAAATGATTCGGTATACGGACTTCAGGCCGGAGTATTCACCCGTGATCTCTCCAGGGCCAGGTATGCGTTTACCCGCATCAAGGCAGGGACCGTTATTATTGGGGATATCCCCACCTTCAGAGTCGACATGATGCCATATGGTGGTGTAAAGCGCTCCGGATGCGGGCGGGAAGGTCCGAGGTATGCTATCGAGGAGATGACCGATACCAGAATGATGGTGATCAGGGATCTCTGATCGACGGTGTCATTCGTAGTGCCCTGAATTAGGAGGTGTTTATACATCCCGGGTCTGAAGCTCCGATCAGAGAACATAAATGCCGGAATTGTACAACCTACTATCAACGGACGTCTGTTTCCGGTATCAATTCAGTGAGACGAGAAAGATACTGGATTTAGTCGGCCTAAATTATAAACCCGGGGTCGTATGAAGCTGGAGAGAAATAGCATTATCGCGATCGTGTTCGGCATAACTCTTGCGATCCTTCTCCTATTCAATTTCGTGACCTCCGGTTTCAAACTTGAGCTGAAAGGCGCTCTGGTCTCAATATATTTTGCTGTCTGGGCCGGTGCGGTTACATTTGTTTTGTTCACCTTCATCCTCCCGTTTATTAAGACGAGAAAAGAAGAGGGGAAGAAGGCAAAGGGCGGCACCGCACCCGGGGTCACGGCGGTTCCATTCAAATCCCCAAGATCCGGACTTCCGGTACGCGAGCGGATCACCGCATATGTTACCGAGCGAAGGCGTGAGGACGGGCTTCCCGCTCCTGAACCGCTCCGTCCCGCACGGCCGGCCTCCGGGACAGTTGTTACCGCTGCAGCGGCCGGTGCTGCAGCTGCTGGCATGGCAGTATCTGCTGCAGCCTCTGCCCCTCAAGTCTCTGTTCCAGACAACGGAGAGATGGGAGACCTTCCGCTCCCTGACGACTTCGGCTCTGTTGAATCAGAAGGGGACGCTGGTGAACTTCCGGGTCTTGACGACGACCTGGGAGGATTTGACGACTTTGGAGGCGGAGATGAGTTTGGCGGAGGCGACGAGATGCCTCCTGACTTTGGGGACGACAACTCCGGTCTCCTTGGAGACGACGGGGGTGCGGCGATGGCTGCACCATCAGAACTGGCAGAAGCTCCTTCAGAGTCACTTTCAGATGGTGGCCTCCCCGGGTTTGATGGTGATCTCGACTCTGACATAGGAGAGTCTGATATCATGGGTGATGATTCCATGATGGATCTCTCCGGAGATGATCTCCTGGTCATGGATGATGAGCCCTCTTCCGGATCCACCCCGCCAGATGATATGGGGGGATCTGATGGTGGATTATCCGAGGCCGGGCTCCCTGATCTCGATGATTCTCTCTCACTAGAACCTGACATGATGGACAGCGATCTCTCTGGTGGCGACGAGGACTTTGGCGATATCGAGTTCATGGATCTCGAGCCGGAAGAGCCAAAGAAACCAACAAAAAAATAACCCCTTTTCGATCAGAAACCATCTAAATACGTGGTGGCAAGAGTACTGGTTACATATGCGAGCTTCCTGCCTGTCCTGTAGTCTCTTCATTTTATTCATCCTTATTCCGGTCTGGACCACTGCGGTTATCTCTCCCTGGTCAGATCTCACGGTATCAGAAATATCTGCTCCTCTCATAGCAAATCCCGGATATCCCTACCCGATCAATGTCACGGTTGAAAACCACGGAAACTCTACATCCGGCCTCATCTCGGTCGGGTTTTACCTCTCGACAGATGATCACCTCTCAAAGAATGACACCTATATCCAGGTGACCACCGGCGATCCGCTTGTACCCGGAGGATCTGTGAAGTTGTCCTCACTTGATACGATGCCAGTATCTGTTCCTCCAGGTAGTTACCGGCTCTTTGCCTATGTTGAGGATCATGAGGGCGATGAAAAGCATCTCCTTGACAACACTGCCATCCTTACCGCTCCTGTCAGGGTTCAGGCACGTTCACTTCCTGCCAACGAAACTCTGCGTAATGAAGTGGCACGACTCATCTTTTCGATGACCAACAATGTCAGATCAGCAAATAATGTCACACCATTCGTCTGGGATGATGACCTTGCAAAACTAGCAGTAAACTACACGGACAGGATGGTAGCCCAGAAGTTCTTCAGCCATACCGATCCTGACGGGCATGACCAGTCTGACCGTGCGAAAGCAGCTGGGTACAATACGGTGAAGGAGATCGAAGGAGGAGAGAGGATAGGGGTTGCAGAGAATATCGCATATGTCGGCACCGGAAACGTTGCAGGCTATGGGTATGTGGATCCCACCGATCCCGAGTCCATTGCCAAAGGAATCATGACCGGCTGGATGAAGAGCAAAGGGCATCGTGCAAATATCCTCGATCCTCTTGCCAGTAAGATCGGAGTTGGACTGAGTTATAATGGCGAATATTGGTATGCAGCTCAGGAATTTTATTAACCAGGTGCACGGAATATCATGATTATGACCGGAACAGGCAGAAATCTCACATCCCTGACAGACCGGTGATCATGCATGGGCACTCATACGCCTGACAAGTCAGCCATGCTGTCTTGTGATCTCCCTCCTGCAGGTACCATCTTTCAGGTACTTCCTGATGAGGCTGGAACCCTACAGGTTGTTGCGATCATCCCAGGTCCTGTGGGATCGACTCGGGATCAGGGTTTAGACCTGACCCCTCCACCATCACTTGATCTCCTGCTTCCTGCGCCAGCAGTCAGCGTCATCAGGGATCTTATCGATGAGGCGACCGGTCAGGGAGAGATCCTTTCAGGATACGTGCCGTGCGGACGGGAAGGACAGGATATCAGGGTTATGATCGCCCGTCTATCTGATGGGACTGTTTCGGTGACCTGGGGCGATAAGGTCTCGCTTGCCGGCGGATCCGAGTCTATCCACCTCGGGCATGGAGATACTCCGGATGTTATTTCCCGTCACGATCAGGAGTTCATCTTCAGCTCGGCAACCCCGTCTTCATATTCTCTCTTCGGGTTCAGGCCAAGTGAACTGAGTGGGACCTCTCTTCTTGATTATGTCCATCCCGAGGATCTTCCACGGGTGAAGTCCTGTTGTGAGCCGCTGATATCTGGTCCGGGAGTATGCCGGATCCGGTACCGGCTAAAAAATAATCTTGATGAGTACCGCTGGGTCGAATCGGTCTTTACCTCGACGTTCAGATCAGACAACACCTTCAGCGTGATGATGGCATCCACCCGTGAGATGGATGTCATCGTCCGGGCAGAACAGGCAGCCAGGGGTGCGAATGCCAAGCTCAATCTGCTTAACGGGATCATGAGGCATGACATCATGAACCAGTTGACCGGTCTGATAGGGTACCTGGATATCCTCGCTGAACTTGTGGAGGATGAGGAGGCTGCACTGCTGATATCCAAAGAACAGAATATTGCTGCCAGGATCAAGTACCTGGTCGATCTCACCCGGGATTATCAGGGAATCGGTCTTCATCCACCTGACTTCATGGATGTTGATGCAGTGGTCTACAAGGTCCTCTCAAGACATGAGTTTGCAGGGAAGATCAGATCAGAGCGGTCGCTTTCCGGGCTCTATATCTATGTTGACCGGATGTTTGAGCAGGTTGTTTTTGAGATCGTCTCAAACAGTCTTGTGTATGGTGGTGAGCAGGTCTCAGTCAGTTTCTTATATGAGGTAACTGGCGAAGGGCTTACCCTGGTGATTGAGGATAACGGCCCCGGCATTGCAGAAACAGAGAAAGAACGTATCTTCTCAAGGACCGGACAGGATAGTTACGGGCACGGGTTATACATGGCAACCGAGATCCTGGATCTCACCGGGATCAGGATCAGGGAGACCGGGACAGCCGGTCATGGAGCACGGTTCGAGATTCTTGTGCCCCGTGATGGGTACAGAGTTCAGTCATCCTGATGATACCAGGTAGGATCTTTTTTTACAGGTGGTCGAGACCAGGCAGATTCATGAGGTCCTCGAACCGGTCCAGAACATGATGCGGTTTTATCTCCGGCATCTCAATCTGTAACCAGTCTCCATACTGGGCAAAAACTGTTGTCAGTCCGAGTTCAAGACCGGGTGCGATCTCCCGCCTGAGTGAGTCACCCACAACCCATGTCTCTGATGGTTTTGATTGGACCTGATCCATTGCCATGAGAAATGAGGCATGGTTCGGTTTTCTCTGACCTGACCTGTCCGGGGTTACAAGTACCGGAAATTGTGAATCTATACCAAGTCTGTGCATTCTGAGTTCAGCCTGTGTGCTGGCTGCATCGGTGACTACTGCTATCTCAACTCCGGACTCTGTCAGGATGTCAAGTGTCTCCGGCACTCCCGGGTACAGGGTGATCGTGTCGAGTTTTACTGTATCATATATCTCGCCTGCTTCTTCGGCCAGGTTCTTCGAGTATATTCCGATGTCTTGTAAGTAATCTGTGATGTGGGCATGATCCTCGAAGTTGTATTTTGGCCGTAAGAAGTATGAGAAGAGGTCCTCTGCAGATCCTGTTCCTGTAAGTTCGATTACAGCATCACAGGCGGCTCTTTTTGCATCCACGAATGTACAGAGTGTATTATCGAGATCGAAGAGGATTGCTTTTGGAACCTGGGATCTGTCCGTATCCATATGTACATATGTATCTGCTCTGCCCCGCCATAGGGTTATTGAGCGGTACTGCAGACTGCCACAGGGTTTCGGTCCTCACTGCTGCTGAGCAGCGGTTCATTGATTAAGTCTGCAAGAGAGATTATTGGTATACGTTTCATGGTGTCAATATGCAGGATGGTCCGGTTGTAATACGCGAAGATGTCACCGTTTCTCTCGATAAGGATCTGATCAACGATCTGCTGGGGATTGCCGAGTCACGTGAGACGACCCTGTCTGTCCTGGTGCGGGATGTACTGGGGTCATTTTGCCGGGCGTTTCATGCCGGTTCTGACTGGACGGCAGGAACTCCAACTGGTGTCCAGGTACCGGAGATCCAGCCTGAAGCGGTCAGGGAGGGTTCTTTCTCTCTTCTGGACTCCAGGATCACGGCTCACGATCTGCTTCTTGCTGAACTTCAGAAACGGCTTTCGGTTCTCGAGTATACTGCCGGGGTATCACGCACTGTCGCCCATGTTCCCCATGAGTTGTTAGCCGTTCAAACAACCCTTTCTCCTGCTTCAGGGTTGTCTGCAGTCATTGACAGTGACGAACCGCTTGCAGGTTCGGTCTCTGATGAGGCTCTTGTCAGGATCAGAAAGCCTGTCGCTCCGGTGATGACCTCGGTTGATATGAACTCTATCGGCCGGATCAACCCTGAGCAGGTGTACTCACAGACCGAGGCAGCTGCCCTGCTTCATCTCTCGATCTCCACGATCAGGAAGTATGTGAAAGAACAGCGGATCGGATTCCAGAAGATTGGAAGATCTACTGTCTTCAGAGGCCAGGATCTCCTGACCTACATCGCCCAGTCTGGGTGACAAACCAGAGAGTATTTTTCTCAAGGAAGTAAGTATTGTATACCGTGGCAGTCCGGGGTGACGGGGGGTCATCCTGAGTTCTGCCTGATTACCGGGGGGGTGAGTATGCGAATTAGTGGGTGGGGTGTTCTTCTTGGTCTTTTGTTTTTTCTGTTTGCTTTACTTGTAGTGCCAGTGTATGGAGCATCAGAGCAGCATTCACCCACGATGATCATTCCAACCAAATACCGCCTGATGATGATGGATATGATCGAGGAGGAGAAGGCGGCCTCCCCGGTTGCGACCCCGACTCCGGATATAACGACGTTGTCAAAGAAATCCGAGGACTCTGCAACAATCAGCAGTTCTGATGAGAGCGCCTTGCTTTCCGCGGGTCTAAAGCGTGATGCCTCCCGGAGTTATATGGGTCGGGGTTTCGTTCAGACGAATTTTGACGTGAGTTTTGATGAGCAGGGCCGGAAGATCGATAATCATGAGATGCTCTCTGCCCGGGGGCTCTTTGATGTTCATGTGACTCATGGGCTGAATTAAGGTCACCGGAACCTACGGGTATAAATCTGTAAACCGGTAACATAATAGGGCAGGGCCTGTGGTCTAGTTGGTTATGACACCGCCTTTACACGGCGGAGGTCCGGAGTTCGAATCTCCGCGGGCCCAT
>CAZVAS010000046.1:0-15234 GCA_964625165.1 uncultured Methanospirillum sp.
GGAGCAGAACGCTGCATTCCCGGTGAGCCATACCAGTTCAGGATTATCGAGGGAAGCAGTGTCTACCAGATCCCTGTAGGTCCGGTTCACGCTGGGATCATCGAACCCGGTCACTTCAGGTTCAGTGTCATCGGTGAGACGATCGTGAACCTTGAAGTACGACTTGGGTTCCTTCACCGGGGGCTTGAAAAGCTCGCAGAAGGCAGGACTCCGGATGAGGCTGTCAGGATTGCAGAGTCGATATCAGGCGATGAGTCTGCGGTGAATGCCTGCGGATTCTGTATGGCAGTCGAGCAGATCAGCGGGGTCACGATTTCACCCCGTGCCGAGTATATCAGGGGCGTAATCCTCGAACTGGAACGGGCCTACTCACTGCTCTCTGATCTTGCAGGTATGGTGACTGATATCGCCCATCCGGTATCCGCAAGCAGGTTAACCGTCCTTCGAGAACGGCTGCAACGTGAGGCAGACCTTCTCTGCGGATCACGATTCCTGAAAGAAGCGATCTGCATCGGCGGGGTATCAGAACAGATAACAGAGCAGGCACTCGAGCATCTCTTCAAAACTGCAGGTGAGGTTGAGCATGAACTCGATGAGGTTGCGGAATGGGTTCTCTCTATCCCGTCGGTGATCGACCGGTTTTCAACAACCGGGGTCGTGCAGCCTGAACTCATCAGCTCTCTTGCCCTTTCCGGCCCGGTTGCACGGGCATCGGGTTCGTTTACTGACACCAGGACAGACCATCCGTACGGGGTTTACCGGGAACGGGTACCGGGACAGGCCTGCGAGCAGAAAGGAGATGTGCTTGCACGGTTCTCACTCAAGTACCAGGAGATCCGTGCATCACTCAGATATATCCAGGAACTCCTGGTCTTCATTCCGGATGGTCCGACAGGTGCAGAGGTTCGTGTTCGCGATGGGTTTGCCCTTGTTGCTGTCGAATCCCCACGGGGGATGGCACTCCATTGGGTGAACATCAGAAACGGGGTCATTCACCGGTATAAAGCAAGAACTGCCTCATTCTGCAACTGGTATGCCATCGAACATGCGGTCATCGGAAATATCGTAGCCGATTTTCCGGTGATCAACAAGAGCATGAACCTCTCGTATGCAGGAACTGATCTCTGATACCATGATAGAAACTGTTGTAAACCTCTTTAAAAAACCACTCTGCACAGGTAGCGACATCATTCAGGATACTGAAAGGAATGAAGAGGATATCATTAAGACCGGGACTGCACTAAAGGATGAGATCTCCCGGATGTTTGGGAGAAGTCTTGCTATCAGGGAGGTCGACTGCGGCAGCGATAACGCAGCAGAGATTGAACTCGGAAACCTCTCATCTCCATTCTATGATCTCGAACGGTATGGGATCACCTTTGTGGCATCTCCCAGGCATGCTGATGCCCTGATGGTCACCGGGGCCGTGACCCTTGCTATGGCAGATGCCCTCAGAAAGACATACGATGCAACACCTAGTCCGAAGATCGTCATTGCGGTTGGGGATGATGCATGCACCGGAGGAATCTGGAAGGGATCATACGCAGTTCTTGGCGGGGTTGATGCTGTCATCCCGGTAGACCTGAAGATCCCGGGAAACCCTCCAAGTCCGGCCGCAATCACCAGAAGTCTGCTCTCCCTGCTCAGATCCCGGAGAGATCAGTAAAAAAATAACGGTACCCTGTTCACCAGGGAACCATCACGACGAGGAGATCGACAACCAACGGAAGGAGCAGGTTGTCATCGATAGGACTGCCAAGTTCGACGATACCTGCCACCACCGAAAGGACTGCGGCCTTTACCGGATCAACAAAGAAGAGCAGAACGATAAACGTCACAAGAATTGCACCGAACGAACCCTCGATAGACTTGTGATTCATGATCCTGATCCTGCCGTACCGGAGGCCCAATATGGTTGCCATTCCATCCAGGACCGAGAGGATCAAAATACCCTGGGCTGCCACTGCTGATGGAAAGATGATCAGAGTCACAAGGGCTGTGAATACAAAATAAAAGGCTCCTTTTCCTGGGAACACCCCCGGGCGTTCAAGATGAAAAAGGAGTTGATGAATCAGGGGAACCCTGATTTTACGCATCTCCAGATCAATAAACCAGAGTCCCACAAGCAGTCCGACACCAAGGATGAGGAGGGTACTCTCTTTTGGTACAATGTAGAAGAGAAGCGTGATAAGCAGGCCGAAGACCATATGCACGGTCTTACGCCAGAACTCATTCATTACTTGTTATCTGTTTCGTACGTGGTTAACCATGCCGATTTTGAACTTCATTTTTATTGCCCAATTAAAAAAGTGAGAACCAATAAAACTATATATTATATTGGTTTTCAGGAGATTATTGATCTCACAGTATCAAAAGCCTCATAATCCAATCAGAGTGATATAGGATCTTAGCATCAGGTTTTATTCGATAGCAAATTTCGCAACATCCGGTGAATATATGCAGATTTTAGATAAGGTTCATGACATTTCAATAGGGACCCGGCTCATATCCGGGTTTATTCTGGTCACAATCCTCATGGCATCAATAGGGCTTATTGGTTTCATCGGGATGAACACAATAGGCAATGAACTGGATAAGGTCTACTCTGAAGGGACCGTCCCACTCTATGAAGTCTCAAGTATCGAAACATCACTCAACTCAATCCGTGCCCTGGTCTTCAGGACTTTCTCTGTTCCTGCTGAACGACAACAGGATAAAGACAGGATGAATACAGAGGTTCAGACCATAGATGGCCTGATCGACAAACTCAAACAGGAGTCTCTTTCTCCGGAGGAGATGTCAAACCTGACATTGTTTGAAACCCAGTGGAAGGATTACAAAACCGCTGCGAATGATGTATTTTCCCTCCTTGATTCTGGAAAAAATGATGACGCAATCGCATCGATAGCCAACGGTGGACGGCATGCAAATGCCAGGCGTGTTACCGTTGATACATTCAACTCTTTAAAGCAGGGAATTCTTGCCAATTCAAAGAACGTAGCATTGGCTGGCCATGCCGAAAAGGACCGTATTATTCCGATAATGTTAGGAATAGGAGTTATTGTTGCAGTCATTGCGCTTGCATTAGCCGTTTTTCTGACAAAAGGAATTACTACTCCCTTACACCAGGTCATTGACCAGTTCAGATTGATGAAGACCGGCAATATTCGTGGAAGAATGCGTTTAGCCAGAAAGGATGAGATCGGTGAGATGGCTGAAATGTTTGACCAGTTTAGCGACTATCTGGAACATGATGTCGTAGAGACTATGCACCGCATCTCTGCCGGGGATCTTACCTCCTCACTTACAATTCAGGGTGATAGCGACCAGATAACTCCGGCTCTCACCAGTACACTTACCTCCCTCACCACGGTAATTGCAGAACTCCAGAAGATCTCATCCAGAGCAGCTGCCGGCGATCTCACTGCACGGGGAACCGCAGGGAACCTGCAAGGATCGTATCATGATATCATCATCGGTTTTAATTCCACCCTCGATGCAATCATCAGCCCGGTCACTGAGGCAATAACTCTCTCAAAGGAATACGCGGCCTGCAACTTTACCGCACGATTTAGTCAGGATATCAGAATAGAAGGCGATTTCATAAAGTTCAGGGATGCTCTGGATATGATAGGAGCTGAGGTCTCTTCTGCACTCAAAGTAGCAGAACACCAGATGGAAGAACTTCTGGATCACTCTGACAAAGCAACTTCAGGCATAGAGGATGTCAGGAGAGGTGCCGGGATAATTGCAGGGAATGCTGAACAAACAAAGAACAATGCTGAACAGAGTAAAGAGGGTATTGCCCAGGTCCTGAGGGCGATGGAGGACCTGACCAGCACAATAACATCGGTATCAACAAATGTTGAGGCCGTGGCTCATGCAGCAGCAGAAGCAGACAACCTGGCGAAGACAGGGATCCTTTCAACAGCAACTGCAGAAGAAGGGATGAACAGTATCAAACGTTCATCATCACAGGTTGAATCGCTGGTCAAAGAGATCGGAGAGCAGATGACAGAGATAACAAAGATTGTTGATATAATTACAGATATCTCTGAACAGACGAATCTGCTAGCCCTTAATGCCGCGATTGAGGCAGCCCGTGCAGGAGATGCAGGTCTTGGCTTTGCTGTTGTTGCCGGTGAAGTCAAGGCACTTGCAAACCAGACAGGATCCTCATCACAGAAGATTGCAGCGATGATCGATACTCTTGAGGAGAAGAGCACGATGGCTGTCACTGCCATGAAAGGAGCTGGAGAAGCGATAGAGTATGGTGAAACTGCTCTCAGGGATACTGTCCAGGCATTCAATCAACTCACAGGTTCTGTTGAAGAGATCAGTAAAAATATGTCAAGTGTTGCTGGTGCCACTGAAGAACAGGCAGCTTCCTTTGAGGAGATCACTGCAAGCATAACTGAGATGAACAGTCTTGTATCAGATACTGCAAGTGATGCCATGAACTCTTCTGCAACTGCAGAGGAAGCCCTGACAGTTGTGGAGCAGATTACATCGATAATTACTGAGATTAACGGAGCAGTAACCACCACGACCAAAGAAATGAAAAAATTCAGAATTTCTTCATAAATCTTTTTTTATAGACGTGCATCCGGGTGTTTACCCGTCCTTAATCTTGATGTAGTGGAATGATCATTCACTAGTATACTCATAGGTGGGATGAGGAGCGAGGTACGTAGAATGATGCGATTGCAGTTCATCGACAATATCAAGATTGGACAAAAGCTGATTGGAGGTTTCGTGCTGGTTACCCTCCTCATGTGTCTTATCGGAGTCGTCGGATTTTCTGGAATGAATACAATCTCCGGTCAGATGGATCAGATGTATACACAAAACACTGTCCCACTGACACAGATAGCAAGTATGGAGGTCTCATTGAACTCAATGAGGGCACTGGTATTCAGATCCATGGCTATCGTTGATGAACGGGAGCAGGATGAAGGCAGGTTGAAATCTGAGATCGCAAATATTGACGGCCAACTCCAGAATTTAAGTTCTTCATCAATGTCTCCGGATGAAACAACCGCCTTTAATACATTTAAAACACAGTGGGCAGATTACAAAAAATCTGCAGTCCGGGTTTTCGAACTTGAAAAGACAAAAAATGAACAGGATGCACTCATCTCAATAAAAAACGGTGGGGAACATGCAAATGCCAGAAGAGCGACCGTCGCCACTTTTGATCAGTTAAAACAGATTGTTCTCACTCAGGCCGAGGCTACGGCCAAAGCGGGTTCAATCGAGGTAAAAAATACAATAACAATAATGGCAGTGGTCGCATTATGCATCATTCTTATCTCATTATTTATCGCTATTTCTCTGACACGGTCCATAACTGAACCCCTGTATCAGGTTATGAATCAGTTTGACAGAATGAGCAGGGGAGAGATTAACACCCGGCTTACTTTGATAAGAAAGGATGAGATCGGAAAGATGTCAGGTATGGCAGATCGCTTCTCAGACTTTCTTGAAAATGAGGTAATTGTAACACTTCATCGCATAGCACGGGGGGATCTCTCCACAAGTCTTACTCCCAAGAGTGAGAACGACCAAATTACTCCAGCCCTGATCGGAATGAGCACAGCCGTGACCGGAGTAATACGTGAACTTGAACTGATATCCACCAGGGCAGCAGAAGGAGATCTCAGTGCAAGAGGCGATGAAAAGATGTTAGAGGGATCATATCAGCAGATAGTGAGAGGATTTAATGAGACCCTTCAATCGCTGATTATCCCGATCAATGAAGCCATCAGACTGGCATCAGAATATTCTAAATGTAATTTTATCGCAAGATTTTCAACCCAGGTGACTGTAAAAGGTGATTTCGTTGCATTTGAGAATGCAATGAATGACATAGGATCCGAAGTATCCCATGCGTTATGTCTGATCGGCATTCAAATGAAAGAACTTGAGTCCCATGCCAAAATGGCAGAGTCTGGTATTGAAGATGTCCAGAGGGGAGCAGGAATTATTGCAGCAAATGCCGACAGCACCAGGGCTAATGCAGAGATGAGTGAGGAGGAGATCACACAGGTGCTCAGGGGGATGGAAGACCTGACAAACCATGTGATGAGGGTTTCAGCGAGTGTTGAAGCGGTGGCCCAATCAGGAGCTGAAGCTGACAACCTTGCCAGGAAAGGAACAACTGCTGCAGCAAACGCAGAAGAAGGCATGGATAGTATCAGAAAAGTATCAGGTGAAGCAACAGGGATCATTCGTGAGATTCGCGATCAGATGGGCGAGATCAGCAGAATTACAGATATTATCTCTGATATTGCAGAGCAGACCAATCTGCTTGCTCTTAATGCAGCGATCGAAGCAGCACGGGCAGGAGATGCAGGGAGAGGGTTTGCTGTCGTTGCCGGTGAGGTTAAAGTCCTAGCCGAGCAGGTCGGTGAGGCTGCCCAAAAGATTGCACACATGATCGCCGAACTCGATAATCGAAGTTCACGTGCTACGAATGCGATGAAAGAATCAGAGTCTGTTATTAAAGAAGGTAGTGTTTCCCTGCGGGAGACACTTGAGATCTTCTCATCGTTGACAAAAGGAGTACAGGAGATCAAAACCAATATGGATGCTGTTGCATCATCGACTGAACAGCAGGCAGCATCCTTTGAGGAGATTACTGCAAGTGTAACCGAGATGAGTACTCATGTCCGTCAAACCTCGAAAGATGCTATGAATTCTTCTGCTACAGCTGAAGAAGCATTATCCGTAGCGCAACAGATTACTGATATCATCAGCGAAATAAACAGGGCAGTATCTACCACAACAGATGAGATGCAGCGGTTTTGTATCACATAATAACTCATTGAGCAGGTGAGATTTCTCCTGCTCATAACCAATACCTGACAGAGTATTGTCATATCGTTGGGATGTAATAATCAATTGGAGATATGCAGACGAACCGGCCTTCTGGCGATACAATATCAAGGGAACTAGCAGCAATTCTCCCGATCACCGGATGGCTCCCGAGATACACTGCCAAACTTTTTCGTGCAGATATAATTGCAGGCATCACACTGACTGCATTTGCTATACCTGAACTCATGGCATATGCCCAGCTGGCTGGTCTTCCACCAGAGTATGGTCTGTATGCCGGTATCGTGGCACCTCTGGTCTACTGCATCTTCGGGACCATCAGGGAGATGAACATCGGTCCTAGTTCATCTGAGGCTATCTTAACAGCAGCCATGCTTGGAATGCTTTCAGGAATTGATGCAGCACGATACGCGTCCCTTGCAGCACTCACAGCCCTGATGGCAGGAAGTTTTGCTATCCTGGCACGGATTGCGAAGCTCGGGTTTATTGTCAACCTGATATCAGAGACCGTACTCAAAGGGTTTCTTGCCGGGATGGGTATGGTAATCATCTGCGGCCAGTTGTTCAAGATCTTCGGGATTGATTCAATACAGGGGGCCTTCTTCGATCAACTGACATACCTCATAACCAACCTGCCACACGCAAACCTCCCAACCGTTGTCATCGGAGTCGGGGCAATAGCGTTCTTGATATGTGCTGAGCACCGGTGCAGGAGATTGCCGGCAGCACTGATCGTTGTCATCATTTCGATACTGTTGATGACATACACAGATCTCCCATCCCGGGGAGTTCATGAGGTTGGAACCATCCCTGCCGGACTTCCGGGGCTGGTCATCCCAGGGTTCTCATTTTCAGATCTCCAGTTCATCTTCCCTCTTGCATTCGCAATTTTTCTGCTCGCCTATGTTGAAGGAATGAGCATCGGAACCTCACTGGCAAGGAGATATCACTACAAGGTCGATGCAAACCAGGAGCTTCTCGCTTTTGGTGTAACCAGTATTACAACCAGCCTGCTCCAGGGGTTCCCGGTTGCAGGAAGTTTCTCGCGGACAGCACTCAACGAGATAAACGGTGCAGCAACCCAGATAACCGGTGTTATAGCAGCGGTTCTGACTGCTATCGTAGCCATGTTCCTCACCGGACTCTTTACACGGATGCCTGAGGCCATCATCGGGAGCCTCATCCTTGTTGCTGTGCTCAGGCTGATAGATGTGAGGGGACTTATACGGATTGGCAGGATCAGCAGGGACGAATTTGCGATTGCTATTGCAACATGTGCAGGAGTACTCCTCTTTGGTATCCTCTCCGGTGTGTTCCTCGGTGTCATCCTCTCACTTACTGATATCCTGTACCGGGTAACATCTCCTAGGATAGCAATACTGGGGAGGGTTCCTGACACACGTCAGTACGCAGACCGGATAAAACATCCAGAGAATGAAGCGATCCCGGGTGTTTTGATCATCAGGGTTGATGCTCCATTGATCTTTGCCAACGCCGAGATCGTCAAGGAACGTATCGGGGAACTGATAGCAGAAGACCCAACAGTCAAACTTATCCTTTTCGATATGAGCACATCGCCTATCATTGACGTCTCTGCATCAGACATGATCGTTGATCTCTGCCAGGAACTCACAACAGCAGGTATTAAGATCAGGATTGCTGATGCGACCTGGCAGGTCAGAAGGATGCTCAGGATATCAGGGGTTGAAGAGACCATCGGAGAGGAGGTAACCCAGACCACCTCCCTGGAGACGGTGCTTGCAGACTGGAACTGTACTGCATCAGTCACCCCGGTCTGTCCGATTCCCGGAGCAGACACCTTGTCTGAGCAGAAATAACTAAAATAGCAGGAAAGGCCGCGGGGAGTCTGTTTTCATATAAGAAAATGGATGAAATGAACCCTGTGCCTAAAATAAACTGAAGAGTTCATAAAAGATATATGCCGTGGCTTCCTTCTATCCAGTATGGAGGAAGTTACCCTGCGGGCAATAAAACGTGCCATGCCCGGCCACGGCAGAGCACGAGTTCACAGCAGCCTGCTCACTGCAATCGGTATCGAAGACAAAACCGAGGTTGAGGTTGTAACTCCCGGAGGTGCTTCACTCACCCTTACCGTATATGCAGATGCACTCGTAGAACAAGGTCAGATCCGGATCAGCGAAGAGGATCTGAAAAGACTTGATATTACTGACGGTACCGATGTAACAGTCAAACGGAAGGTGCCTGTAGGAGAACAGGTCAGGGAGGCTGCAGGAGACCTGGCCGAAAAGATCAGCACCGGTGCAAAGGATCTCGGCGAGACCATTTCAGAGAAGACTGCAGGTATCAGGGAAGGAACCTCACAGGCAGCCCATGATATCCAGGAGAAGGCACGGGACATCTCTGCAAAGATCGCAGAGGAGGTTGGTCCACTGGGAGAGAAGATTGGTGAAGCAGGACGGGGAACTGCAGCCAGAATCAAGGATCTTGTCCCTACTGCCAGATTCAATCAGACTGTTGAGAGCGGTCTGAAAGGTCTCGGGCAGGAAGATGCAGAAAAACTCAAGGGCCTGCTCCTTGAAAGCGAGGGCGAGAAGCATGCAGCCCTTGTGAAGGCAGAGACTGCAGCAGGGAGAACAATAAAGAACCTCACATTCCCGCCCGATGTGATGGTTGTTTCCATTCAGCGTGGGAAAACCCTCATAACCCCGGGTGATGACGTGATGCTTGAGTCAGGAGATCTCGTATACCTGGCCGGGACAGATAAGGGCCTTGAGTACATGACAAAACTGCTGGAGGGATAGTCGTGGAGGTCACCTTTACCAACGACGGCCTTGTTGGCATTGCCGTGCTGTTCGGAGTCATCGTCTTCATCTTTCTTATTGTGAGAGAGATCAGGCTGATGAAGACCAATAACAGGAAACTTGAACTCGAACTTGAGCGTGAGAAACTGAGTATTCTCAAGCAGGATACGAGTGCCAAGGGTCCTTCGATGCTCAGACTCGGAGAGGACAAGATAGCATCAATGCGGGATCTTGAGGACGTGAATGTCAACCTTGAGTCTGATATCTTTGTGAAGCAGAAACTGGTCGAAGGCAGGATCAAGAAACTCGAGAATATGATAAAGGCAGAGAAACTTGACCGGATGCTGACGAAAATTCAGGAAGAAGAGAAGAAGATTCTGTGATGGATATGTACCCGACACTTTCCGGAACAAGAAAATACTGGCAGGAACTGGGTTCACTGCCGGGATCAATTACTGATTCCATACCCACCTTTGACAAGCAGCTCGACTCCTTCTTTGACCGGAATGGAGAGGCAATCATCGAGGAGTGGGGACTGTTGACCGATGACGACCTCCGCCATCTGAAACAGAAGCTTGAGTTCCTCTCCTACGAGGTGAACAGGCTGGTTGTGGAGAAGTCAGGGCTTGAGAAGAGGACAGCAGACCTGAAGTCTGCGATCGAAGACCTGGAGAAGAGATCATGAATCTTGACAATTATCTCTCCGGGTACCTGGACCGCAGGATGAGTATGATCATCGAGGAGTGGCAGATCTCAACCAGAAATGATCTGACCGATATCACCCAGCGGTTTCACCGGGTTCAGGATGAACTTGCAGGTCTGAAGGCATTTGAGCGGGAGACATCAACCCGGCTGACCGATCTTGAAGCACGGGTGCGCAAGTTGAAGGAGAACGTACGATGACACCAATTGAGATCCTTCTGATCGTGATCCTTGCAATCCTCATCATATTCCTGGTGTATTACTTCTTCAGGGGGTCAGGTGGCAGGGTTGCACTCAGCAGGCCTGTCGAGAGCAGAATCGACGAGTATCTCGACCGGAAGTTTGAGAGGTTTGTTGAGGAGTGGTCACTGGTCAGAAGGCCGGTTCTGAACACATTCAAGGATGACCGGAATGCTGCTCTTGACCGTGATGAAGAGCGGATTGTGACGCTGAAAAAGTTTGAGAGTGAGATGAAGACCACTCTTGATGATCTCGAAGGTCGGCTCAATGCCCTGGAAGATTCCCTGGCAGCAGAAAAAACCGGCAGGAAGTGATCAGGCAGGGAGTTTCTACTCCCTTCTTCGCTCTGTGATCGGTGAAGTCCGCAGACAGGGCGAACCACCGGTCAGGGATGCCGAGTCATTCTCCCGGTATATCTGCGATCTCTGTCACAGTGCTTCCCCGGTCTCTTCACTCAGGCAATGTGTCATCTGTGGACGATGGGCATGTCCTGACTGCTGGAAGGATGAACTGTATGTCTGCAGTTCATGCAACGGGATCATCAGGCTTCACCAGATGCAATGCCCAGGCACGGGTCAGCAGACTATTGAAAAAGAGCCGATGTCTGAAGAGACAGAAGTACAACGTTCTGAATAATTCACCAGACCGAGGCAGACCGTGAAGATATTTCACGTTCTTTTTTGTTCTTCTTGATTGGGTATGCTATAGATCAGGTATTGTCAATTTTTTCACCAGGCCGGGTTCCCAGGTACGAACACACCGCTCCGAAAAGACAGATCAATCCACCTACCGTCATAATCTGACCGAATATTCCTGCAAGTAGTGACGGACCTGCATCGAGAACCTGACCTGTATATCCAGAGATAGTAAGTCCGGTGGTTAGAAGGATTGCGGTAAGTGATATACCGACCATGATTCCGAGATACATCAGGGTTGTAATAAGTCCTGAACCCATGCCCTGGAGTGAAGGAGGAACTGCTGCCATGATCTCTATGACATTTGGTCCCTGGAATATCGCACGACCTATTCCGGTGGCGATGAATGCAACGAGAATGAGAAGAAATTCCATGCGATGAAAGGCAATCGCACAACCAACATATGCAATACCCATGACAACGAGTCCGGTGACTGTGTAGCCCCGTCTGGGTTTCCGGTCGTAGAGCCATCCGAAGAGAGGAGCACAGAGGATCATGGTGATCGGTGTGATCAACGCAATGAGCCCGATGTGGGATGGTGAGAGACCCATTACTCCCTGGAAATAGAACGGCTGACCGGTGAGAAGGATGAATGTTGCTGCAAGATAGAGGATGAGACTTATTGATGGGAGAAGAAACCTCTGATTCGTAAAAATGCTGATACACAGCAAAGGATGTGGATGGGAGAGTTCCTGCCTGATAAATCCAGCAAGGAGGAGAAGAACGAGAACCAACCAGACACTCAGGTGTATGACCTCGACAGGTGGGTTTGCAAGGGTGTTGAACACCATGGCCAGTGCTCCCATCAGAAGAACAAGTAGTACTGTACCGATGTAATCATTGAACCTGTATCCCTTCAGGAGGTGATCTGCAGGCAGATAATGCCGGGCACCAAAATAGAGCAGAATTCCCACCGGGACATTGAAGAAGAAGATGTACGGCCACCCTGCAGCATCAACGATAAATCCTCCTGCAGAGGGGCCAACGATCAATCCGAGGGCAATCACAGCAGTGTTAAGACCCATCGCCCGTCCCCTCTCACAGGGAGGGAATAACTCGATGATCAGGGCCATGAGAACGCTCATCATCAGTGAAGCCCCAAGCCCCTGCAATATCCTGAAGACGATCAGTTCAGGAAGTGTGGTTGAAAGACCACAGGCAAGAGAGCTGAATGTAAAGAGAAGAATCCCCGACTTCAGGATCCTCCCCTTTCCAACGCCTGCTGATATTGTCCCGAACAGTAACACAGTACAAAGGACCGTAATCACGTAACTTGTCGCAATCCATTGTGTCTGGCCGACAGAGGCATTCAACAGATTCGTAATCGTGGGCAGGGCGATTGCAACTATCTGAACATCCACTACACCGATGAATGCACAGGCAAGGATGATAACGAGGATGATATGCCGGTTTTTCAGAGTTGGCTGTTGAGGTTCACACAAAGGTGCTGATATATCGGTCATGATGAAACTTCAGTTGCACAATAATTGATAGTACCATGAGATGTATTCATTACTTACCGTGAAGTAACTCATGAAATACCAGGAATACGATACAATTCCACCGAATTGATGAACTGGTTCTTTAGCATCGTATGTCCATGGGAATATACATCACAGGTATGGGAAGGGCATCATGAGGATCCTTTTTTGGCTATCGGTATGAACATGATAAGCCATGGTAGATAAGCGGATATATCGATCACGGACCGAAAAGATTCTGGGTGGTGTATGTGGAGGTATCGGTCAGTACTTTGATGTCGATCCGGTGTTCATCAGGCTAATCGCGGTAATACTTCTTTTCACCTGTGGATCCGGGATTCTCATATATCTCTGTGCCTGGATTCTTATCCCGCTGGAGCCTGAAGAAGAGATGGCAACTGCCAGGGTGATTTCTTAACTCTTATATTTATGTTTTTTAAGATTCTCATCCTCTAAAAACTCCTCTTACCATCACCTAATACACCACTTTATTCACCCGCATATCCTTCTCATGACACTTTTTTGCTCTCCACCAGATTTGAGAGTATAATAATCCTCTATACTTTGATATCCGGCTCCTTCTTGGTATATAGGATCCATTCTCTAAACTTTACCATCAATCCCAGCACTTTTTACAGGGTTGTTATGGTTACCAGACATACTTACCTCAGTCAGACAGTCCATAATCATTTCTCCCTCACAGTCTCAAAATTTTTATTCTTTCTCAAAAATACAGCCGTATATCAGGATATGGCATGACATCACATATATATAGTTAAGAAGATCAGGAGAAGATATGAAAACCGGAGTTTTTTCATCGGTGCTTTTGATTTTGATATTCGTAATCACTGTAGGATACGGGGATAATCTGGTATCACCATCAGGAAACGAATCGGTTTCCACACTGACGAACACCTCTGACACCAGCCCGGCAGAGACGTGGACGTTTGTTGTCTTTGGTGACTCCCGGGACAACACCAGGGATACGACAACCGGTGTTAGTCCATATCTGGCACCAATCGCATCTGCAGTCGCCGATGAAAAACCAGATCTGGTGATGTTTAATGGAGATTTAGTAAGTGGTTGGATTATTTCAAACAGTTCACCGGTTGCAACAGACTATAAAACCCAGTTCAAAAACTGGATGGATGATGTTTCGCCCATCTATAATTACTCAACAGAGAGCGGAATACCACTGTATGTCATCAGAGGAAACCACGAAGACGGCCCGAATGAGACTGTGGTCCCTCTCCTGGACGCCTATCGCGAATCAGTTGCGACAAAAATGCCTGATAACGGCCCGTCCGGTGAAGAAAAACTGACCTATTCATTCACATGGAAAGGAGCCAAATTCATCGCGATGGATGATTACTTCCCACATGACGGGCTGAAGGAAACAGTCAATCAAAGTTGGGTTGATGCCGAGCTCAGTAATGATACACGTCCATTTACCTTTGTATTCGGGCACACCCCTGCATATCTTGTCGAAGATGATATAGAAGACCGGGGATTTGACATCGCTGCTCACCCGGAGTTACGGGATCAGTTCTGGGACAGTCTCATACAGCATAATGCCACTGCCTACTTCAGCGGGCATGCTCATCTCTATGTCAGAGGAGAAAAAGGAGGACTCCAACAGGTGGTTAGCGGAAATGGAGGTGCAATGGGTCATACGTTGAACCAGTCGGAGGCAGATCCCAAGTTGACGATAGAATACCCGGTAACTGAGGAGGATAACAGAGGTAATGATGTCGGTTACGTTGTCATCGTTGTCAATGAGACCAAAGGTGAGATGAAGGCAACACAAAAAGTGTATGATACAAAAGCCAAAGTCTGGAAAACCGGGGATCAATTTACCCTATCTGATATAGGAACACTCATTCCAGACAAAGAAACAACAAAAACCAACTAAGGGACCATCTTAGAGATGAGGGCATCATAACGTCAAGTTCGTGAACACGGTTCACACCATGGAGAGGCGATAGAGATCTCACCATCATCTCTCTTTCTCATTTTTTCCGAAATCTCCTACTTTGACGCCTGGTTACTGGCAGGCTATGCCAGGCAAATCATAATCATCCCCTGAAGCGGTATGAAAAGTATGAGTGAGAGATGGATCCTGCTGCTCGCCATTCTTATAGTGCTAGGAATATCCGGTGTATGTACTACCGCAGCCAAGACTGATAACACGTCAACAGCCGCGGTTCTCACCGGATCTGATACCTCCTACCATACCAAAGTGGTGCTTCTCGGGACAACCGGAGGAGTATCATGGTATCCGGAGACAGATAGAGCAAGTTCTTCCTCGGCGGTAGTGGTGGGAGATACCATCTATCTCGTAGACATCGGGCAGGGATCTGCATCCCGGCTTTCGGAGGCGTTTAACACCGGTGATTTTGTTGAGACTCCGACCGGGATGGTTGAGAACGGATCATCCACCTTCCTTTCCCATGCAAGGGCCCTGTTCTTCACTCATCTCCACCAGGACCACACGGC
>CAZVAS010000047.1:0-5466 GCA_964625165.1 uncultured Methanospirillum sp.
TACACTCTCTTTTACGTGCCATATTTTATATAATATCTTTAATATAGGTATCATACAGATATCTTACCTGTTTATCTGCCTGCCGCCCGGGGATGTGTTTGGAGGTATTCCATGAAGGAAGAAGAAGATGATATGCTCGAACTGCTTGATGATGAGGAACTGATAGCAGAATCAGCCCATAATGAGGCACTCGAGCATGCGGAAGAGTCATCTGATGACTCGCTTGACGATGAGTTAGAACTTGAAGAGTCTGAAGAGGAAGAAGAGTTAGCCTTGGACGACAGTGGAGAGGAGCAGCCCGGAGAACCTGAACCGGAGCCTGAACCTGCAGTTGAGAAAGAAGGCCTTGAGATCGACATACGATATCTCATCGTTGCTGCGGTGGCCATTGCAGCAATCCTTGTCGGTGCGGTCCTCTTTGTTCTTCCGATGTTCTCTGATAAAGCACCGGATGTGTCCTTCAATCCGAGTCAGACAGGTGAAGATCTCTTCCTGTACCATGCCGGAGGAGCCCAGCTCTCCAAGGAGTTCCTGACCGTTCAGATAAATGGGGCACCGGCATCGCCTGATAAATATATGCTCATGGGCGGAGGAAACTGGCCATGGTCTTCAGGCACTGTGCTCAGGGTGGATACTTCCGGATATACCAAACCTGCAGTGGTGACACTGCTCTATAAACCAAAGTCTACGGAGTACACCGTGTATACAACCACGGTTCAGCCCTCCCAGACTCAGACCCCTGAGCCGGTGACAACTCCTGAGCAGCCTCAACAGCAGGCACCTGCACAGAATGTCACACCCGGAGTACCTCCAGCCGGTCCACAGCCGGCAGCACCGGAAGTGACACCACAACAGGTCCCGCCAACACCTCTGGCAACTCCGGTACCCGTTGTTGCACCAGTTTCTACCGGTGGAGTAGTAATGGATGTTCAGCCTGCAGCGGGATCTGCTCCGCTCACTGTCCAGTGCAATGATCTCACAACCGGTTGCATCAGGAACCGGGTCTGGAACTTTGGCGATGGTATGACCACCATGAAGCGGAACCCGACTCATGTCTATCCATTCCCGGGAACCTACAATATCTCACTCGATGTCAGGTTCTGTGATCCTGAAGACGACCAGACACCTCCGACCAGGCAGGTTGTTGTGGCCCCGTCAAACAGACAGGACACCATAATCCAGGGAACCGGGAAAGCTGAGATCAGTGCTGAAGCCAAGATCTTCTTCACTGTAAAGGGTCCGGGAACCACTGTCAGGATCGGTGGACGTGATCAAACTATGAAGTCAGGTGATCATGTCGAACTGATCCTCGGAAGCGGTGGAAGCGGCGACCTGTCAGTTGTCTCAAACGCCATTCTGAAATGTGACTACAGCAACGTCACCATGATAGTGAACGGCGAAGAATTGGGGAACGGAACCGTATCAGCCATCAATATCGATCAGTACCTCCAGTTTGAGACTGCGGATCTCACCATTAAAGTTCTGGCAGGCAGGGATGGTGCAAAGGGTCTCGTTGGGGGACAGCCGGTGATCAACGCAGCGAAAGGCCAGCAGATCACCTTCAGCAATGTTGGCACTGATTCACTCGGCAAACTCCTCTTCAGTGTCCAGGATTCGGCAGGGTTCACCTTCAGGGGCGGGGTCGGGTCGTACGATGTCTCAACTCCCCCTCCCCTCTGAATAGATTACTATCTAACAAATAGAAGCAGGTTCAACACTAACGAAACGATTGTATATGGTCGCTGAAAATGGGGCAGCGGCCTCTGTTTATCCGGATGGGTGGTACAATAATGCGATATGACCAGGCGATGTCTCAAATGCAGACGATCATAGCACTGTCGGTGGTGATGATCGTACTCTTTGTTCTCGGGCTCTCTCTTGTTTTATGGAACCCGATCACCGAGAAGATCCCGAAAGCCTCCATCTCTATCGAGGGTGAGGGTGACTCGATCGTGATGCACCATGTAAGCGGTGATCCGCTTCCGTCAGACCGGCTTGTGGTCAGGGTCAATGGTGACGTGGTGAACAACCAGAATCTCAACTTCATGAACGGGGCATGGCCATGGTCTGAAGGGGAGAATGTCCAGCTCTTCTACCCGGCACCGGATTCACCACGGGTTGTCGAGATCTATTACATGACCGACAAGGGCGAGAGCGTTCTCATCGACAAGGCTCGGATAGAACCCCCGCCGAAGGTGAGTGCAACCCCGATCCCGGTAGAGATCGTTGCAAATGCGACCCCGACCCCGGGAGCCACAATAATTCCGGTGCAGGTCAGGGATGCTGATCCATACCAGCCACCAGCAGCCGACTTCTCTGCTGATCCACTGGTCGGGGATCCACCGCTGACTGTTTCATTCCGCGACATGAGTTATGGAAAGATAGGCAACTGGCTCTGGAGCTTTGGTGACGGTACGACCTCGACACTGCAGAACCCGGTTCACACCTACTTCGTGCCCAACACCTACACAGTCAGCCTGCTGGTCTCCAACTCGTATGGATCAAACCGGAAGACCGCTGAGAACTACGTCACCATAGGCTCACCACCGATGGCAAACTACCTTGCAGAGCCAAAGAGCGGTCAGTCCCCGTTGACGGTTCAGTTCACCGATCTCTCAACCGGAAGCCCGAAGCAGTATGAATGGTCATTTGGTGACGGTTCCCAGTCGACAGAGAAGAACCCGGTTCACATCTTCCAGAATGGCGGGACCTACAACGTCACCCTGACGGTCACGAACGCCTACGGCACCCACAAATACTCGTCTCCGGACGGGATCAACGTCACAGCCCCGACAAAGATGGATGTCTACATGACAAACAGCGTTGCCGGGAACCTTGAGCCCGACGGATACATCAGGATGAGGATCACAGATCCGGTCAGTTCAATCAAGATAGCAGGCAAGATCTATCAGTTCACGCCCGGTGACATCATCCAGCTCATCTATGGTGGAGGCTCATCAGACGGGACCATCTCATCTGATAAGAACCAGTTCGTGGCCTTCGACTTCAATGATGTGACACTGGTAAAGAACGAGGAGATCCTTGCCCGTGGTCCGGTGAACAGTGTCAAGATAGGTGGGTTTGATAGTTTCTCATCGACCCTGAACCTCACGATCCCGGCCGGGGATGTATATGATAAACTCTTCATCGACCAGGAGGAGTACAAGTACGTCAAGACGCCAAAGCTCGGGTTTGTCGGACTTGGTCCGGGAAGCGACCAGAAGTTCTTCTACCAGAAGTCGAGCAGGGCAATGAACTTCCAGGGTGGAATCTCCGAGTTCAAGCGGGGATAGCACTTCTTCTTTTTTGGATCATTTTCGATCAATTTCTTAGTCCGAGTTTCTGATCACTCCTGCCAATGAGCAGATATTCAACCTTGCAGTCAGAATAGATCTGAGTATCATGCACCTGCATACCCCCCCACTGCTCCTTGCGTTCCTGCTACTCTGCCTGGCAGGAGCATTTTTCCCCTCTTCCGCCGCCTCCGCAGGGGATGGCTCGGTTGTGTATTCCACCGACTTTTCCACTGCAGATGGCTGGATAACAAACAGTAAAGACCGTTTCTACCCTGATGTAGGAGGCGGGAGGTATCATTATCTCCTCGAAGGCGGTACCGGCGGGTACGCTGCCTATGCCCTGCCCCAGAAGGTGAACGGCCAGTTTATCCTCGAGTTCGACGTTACCCCGATGAAGACCGAGGAAGGCTCGAGTTTCAGATTCGGGATCGGTACAGATAAGAAGGACAGCCAGAGAGGCCCCCTGCTTATGGCTGAACTGGCAAACAAGAAGGATGGCCGGCTCTTCTACCTGAAGACGGTCTCGAAGGAGAACTCCCTGAACCAGGTTGGTTCGAGTCAGTCGGCCGGTAGTCCTGGTGCCACGGTCAGGTTTGAGGATAACACAACCTACCATGTGAAGATGACCTACTATGCAGCAGACAACCGGGCCAGCATCGTTGTCCAGCAGCAGGGCTCTCCTGATGTCATCTTCACAGCCTCGGCACCGGTGTCAGGAAAGATGGAAGACCTGACCTACCTGTATACAACAGCGATCGGTGACGGAACGTCAGGTCCCCAGGCCGAGGGCTACATTGACAATATCAAACTCACGCTGCCCGGCTCACAGGCAGCGGTGAACCCGGCTGCAACCACATCTGCCCGGACTACCGAAGAGACTCCTGCTCCAGTCAGCACAAAGGCAACCACCAAGCCGACCGAGGAGCCAACAAAGGTCTTCACACCAGGCCCGACCCGCACCCCGTATCCACTCCCGCCGACACCGGCAGCAACTCCTACCCAGAAGTCTGGCTTTGGCGTTATGACCCTTCTTCCCGCCCTGGCAGCAGGGGCAGTCCTTGCTATCAGGAGATATCAATGACCGACGAACACATCATCGAAGCAATCGGGCGTACCAGGATCGTAGTTCGTGATGGGAAGGTTGTTGAGGTTGGTGAAGCAGTCATCAAAGACTGCCCTCTTGCAAAACGGTTCGCATGCCCGGTTGAGGAGTTCACTCCCGCTGCGATAAAGAAGAATATCGAGAACCGGATCGCATCGTTCGGGATGTGCACACCTGATCGCTCACTCACATCAGATGATGACTTTGTCGGGTTCGGTGCATCAGAACTCACCCGGACCGGGCTTGCATCAGGGATTATCGATGCAGCAGTCCTGGCCTGTGATGGTGCTGGCACCGTGGTTGTGACCGATCCTGCCATGGCACAGGGGATCGGAGGCAGGATGTCGGGGCTTGTCTCGACATCTCCGATTCAGTCTGTCATTGAGCGGATAGAGGCTGGCGGTGGTATCGTGCCTGATCCCGTCCATGCCTCAATGGACCCGCTTGCGGGTGTGACTGCAGCACACAAAGCAGGACACTCACGTCTGCTTGTGACTGTTGCAGGTGCTGATGCTGCTGAAGCAGTCAGAAGAGCTGATCCTGATGCCCTCATTATGGCGGTGCATGTCACCGGCACTTCACAAGAGGATGCAGTCAGGATCGCAGCGGTTGCTGACATCACAACCGGCTGTGCCTCCCGGTACATCAGGGAAGTCTGCGGGAAAAAAGCCCTGATGCAGGCAGGAACTGCGGTTCCGATCTTCATCCTCACACAGCGGGGAAAGGAACTGCTCCTGGCCAGGCTTGCCGTGATCCCGAATCAGATCCTGGTCAGTCATACCCATCTTCCGGTGATCGGTGAGAAGACACCGGATCCACTGGTCTGACCAAAGACCGCTGAAGAGTCAGTTACCCTACAGTTCTATTTTTCCGCTCCAGATCATCCCTGTCAGCTGCCTCCTCTTTTCTGCGTTTCACATGGAAGAGACGGCTTGTGTCCTCACGCTCGATCTCATCCCTCATCCGTGAGATGTAGAGTTCGGTCTCCTCAAGTGTCGGGATAACCTGGTGTTCTAGTGCCCGGACTCTCCTGCCGATCCGTTCAATCTCGGCCAGGAGGTGCTTGAG
>CAZVAS010000047.1:5566-15092 GCA_964625165.1 uncultured Methanospirillum sp.
CCAACCGTGCCTTCCATCATATACGCTGCCGCTATCAGGAATTTGGTACGGGTGTACCTGGTGATCAGGAGGTCATACTCCTTCTTCACCTCCGGAGCAAGACGGGTCACCTCGAGTATCAGCCCGTCAAGTTTCATGCTGAGGATCTTGTATGCCTTGCGTGCCATCCTGAGACGGTTGCGAAGAGCCAGAAGGCCGGCACGTGTTGGTTTTACATCAGTCTGGTATGCCATGACTCCTCCTACATGATCAGGTATCGTTTGATGTGATCAGAATCAAGCCCGAACTGTTTACCCCTGGCAATTGCCCGCAGGTTTGCGACCTCATGCCTCTTGTGCTCAAGGTATGAGAGGATAGGCAGAACTGAGAATGGATATCTCTTCGCTATCAGTTCGAGACGGCGAAGCCGAAGCCTGGTGACCGCCATCATCATCGCAAAGAGGGGTGTCTTTCGTTCAGCCCAGAGTTTCCAGATGAGATCTGCAGCATCGGCCTCGCATACCGATTCGTTGCACCTGACATCCTGTAGTGCCTCCATGAGGATAGGCAGGATCCTCATCTGCTGCATTCCTGAAACAAACTGCTGCTTTTCCTCGATTAAATACATCTGTTGGTAGAAATCAGGTCGCAGGTTTCCTCCCGGTATCATGTACGGCCTGATATCACTAACCTTGCTCCCTGCCCTGAGCCTGAAGAGGTTTCTGATGTTGACGATGTCGATCTCAAACCGCAGGTAGGGAAGCATGGCGTCGCCCCCTCTGATTCCTGACCTTGCATCCCGGTAGAGATTTTTGTAAAAGGACATGTAGAGGGCGTTTTCCACCTCTCCAAACAGCCCTTTTCTGTATCCTGAAGCAAACCCTTCTTTGAGAACCGGGTAGTGCTCCCACCCTTCGAGCCCTTCTACCACATCGAGTAATGTCCTTTGTGAAAGCAGACTCTCAATCCTGGGTTGGGATATTCCTCCGGCCGGGATCAGAACCTGGCGTATCTGGTCGGCCGGGATGCCGAACTGCCTGCTCCGCAGCACGAGCATCACATTCCATACGTCCCACCTTGCTAGGTATCGCTCGGTGAGTTCATGCAATGCTCCCGGTGTAATCGCAACCACGCTCTGGTAGGTCTCGGCAAGGTTTCTGGTGAGAGCCCCTTCGATCAGGTCAATACCTGAGCGGCTGCCGGCAAGTTCGTTGACCTCGTTCTGGTACTCGGTCTCACCGATGAACCTGCTGATCTGGTTGAGATCCATGTTCAGAAGCCGCATGTACTGATCTCTGCTGATCAGTCTGGCTTTCCTGACAGTAAGTCTTGTACAGATGTAGATGTACCCGGTCGGGGTAACAGGAAAGTGATGCAGACTTCTCCTCCTATCTGTTGGTTTCGCCGTGAACCTTATAGATGCACGGTCATTTTTCTCTGACCGGTGAATGGTGTATCCGGAGGATCAGAATACTCATCAGGATGTGGGTTGCAGGTACACCTGATCAGATGAACTCACCACGCTGTTCATACCTCACCCACCGCGGATACCTCCGGTCAGGTAACGAGGACAGCATCCTGGTTCCGGGAAAGGTGATCAATATATCCAGTATGGAAAGAGCGGAGCTCATGGAGGTTTCTGCTCTTCCTGCCCTCTTCATGGTGGCTGACGGAATTGGAGGAGCGGTTCATGGCGAAGAGGCAAGCCGGACTGTTCTAGAGTACTGCTCACATGGTCAGGTTCCCACCACTCCTGAAGCAGTTATCGCGATGATAACCGGGGCCAAAGAGACTCTTGACTGGCATGTCCGTGCAGACCCGTCATATACCGGTTTCGGGACCACGGTTGCAGGGGTCGTGCTCTTTTCTGATCATGCTCTTATCTTCAACTGTGGGGATTCACGGGTGTACCGTATCGGTGAGGGAAAGGCCGAGCGGCTCTCCCATGATCACTCCCTGGTTCAGGAACTCTGTGACAGCGGGGCCATAACCAGCGACCAGATGTACACACACCAGTTCCGTAACATCATCACCGCATCAGTATCAGGCGATCCAACAAGACCTACCCCGCCGGTCCTGGTGAGCAGGGTCTCCCGTCAGGTGAACAGCAGGTTTCTGATCTGCACCGACGGGGTCTGGGAGGTTATAAGGGATGATACCCTTTTTACTCTCTGCTCGACAGGTGACCTTCAGTCTGCCGCTGATGCTGTATTGAAGGCCTGTCTTGCCGGGGGCGGGCCTGATAACATCAGCCTTATCCTCATCGGCTGATCCCAGGCTGTTCCATCATGAGTTATTCGTAACCCATAGCCAGGAATTTTTGCAAACGTTTAGGTCTCCCGGTATTGTATCAGTACCATGGATAGTGATATGCCCTGGGACAAGGCACGGATGGAGTTCAAACCTGTCTCGATGACCGTCTCACATACCGGGGGTATGAAGTTCACCGCAGAGACCACTTCAGGTTTAATAATCCCGATAGACGCTCATGTCCACCTTGGTGGTGGTGGCACAATCCCTAATCCCATCGAGTACCTCATCGCCTCATTAGGGGGTTGTATCGGGATCAAGATCCTGCTCTCACTCAGTGATGCTGGTATCACTCCCGGTCTGCTCACCATTAGAATCCAGGCAGAACGAAGGCAGGAACTCCCTGCGGTCTTTGAGAAGGTACATCTTGTGGTGACCGTGTCGGGCCCGGTGAATCGTCATCAGATATCTGATATTATGACCCGTACCCTCTCCCACCTCTGTCCGATTGCTGCGATGTTCGCGAGCGTCGGCAAGGTCACGTTCGAGCATCACATTGTGGATGAGCAATAGGTGATGAGCCTTCGTAAGACTCGTGTTCTCTCCCTATCACAAGGACTGTCACGTCATCTCCGGGAACTCCGGTTCCGGCATGTGTAAATACGAGATCAGTGATCGTCTTCACGGTGGCTTCAGGATCTTCCGGATCGTCATCCGGCCGATCTGACACGGAAAAAGCCTGTAGCACCGGCTCAACCCCGAGCATCCCTTCTGTGTTCTCACACTCGGTGACCCCGTCGGTGTAGAGCACGAGTTGTTCACCGGTGTTTAACCTGAACTCCTCCTGCTTGTACTGGTAGTCATCCCAGGTCCCGACCGGGATGTCAGGGTCCATCTGGATCAGGGATGCATTGGACTCACTGATGATAAACGGCGGGTTATGGCCCGCGTTTGCATAGGTGACAACCCCAGTCTCGAGATCCATAACCCCGGCTAACAGGGTCACAAACAGGCTGTCATTACTGCTCCTGATCAGACCCTGGTTGACCTGCGAAAGGATCTCGGCTGGCTGGTCAGAGTAGATGAGTGCATTGCGCAAAAGCGTCAGGGTTGATGCCATCACAAATGCTGCCGAGACCCCTTTTCCTGCAACATCCCCGATACAGAAGAAGCATCTAGTCGGTGTGATCTGCTGGAAATCGTAAAAGTCCCCGCCAACCTCGTGCATCGGGATGAGACTGGCTGCCACCCTGATCCCGTTCATCTCTGGAATCTTTTCAGGCAGGTATCCGAGCTGGATCTCCCGTGCTGCAAGAACCTGTCCTTCAAGACGTGAGGCAGTCCAGCTCCTCTCCTTCTCCCGTGCCACATTGTGCATCAACATGGTGAAGAGGCCCATACCGGTTGCGATCACAAGAATCTCAATTGATGCGATGTTGACGAGGAGCAGTCTCGAGATATCAACACCCTGGTAAAAGTAAAGGGTGATGATGGAGTCTGCGGTTGTGAGTACTGCTCCGAGCAGAGCGGCCTGCCAGACGTTGATCAACTTTCTGCCGTTCAATAGGAAGACGATCCCACATACCAGTCCGTCCAGGAGTTCGGTGTTCAGAATATCTGATCGTATTGCTCCGGTTCCGAGAGCCTGAAGCAGAAATCCGAAGAGGGCAGCCCCGACCCCTGCGAATGGCCCTGCGATAAGCCCCGCCATATTGGGGCCGATCTTCCTGATGCTCAGAAAGTCTGTCGGTGTCCCGCTCCCTGCATAGTATCCGAATGCATAGAAACACCCGAAAATGAACGAGATGATGGCGATGTACCGCCATGACCGCTCTCTGCCCATGAGAAAGTCCACACCCTTTATCCTTGTCAGCAGGTAGGCGGCAAAACAGACGGTGGCCATCTTTTCAAGGAGATCTCCGATCACCAGTGGCTCAATAAACATGAACTTCCTATAGCCCCCTATTTCTGTTCACTGGTGATAGGAGAATCAATACGCCACATTCCTTTTGGAACCGTTATCTCAAACTGTGCCCCTTCTCCCGGCACCCCGTTCTCTTCAATGGTGATGCCTGTTATCATGAGGATCTCACGTGACAAGAAGAGTCCGAACCCGGTGTGGGTTCCATACCCGCGATCAAAGATCTTTGGTTTCTCTTCGGCAGGTATTCCTCCGCCATCATCAGTCCAGGTGATGGAGAGCGTATCTTCTCCCGGTTCAACACTCACCCGGATGGAATGCACATTAATCCCGTGGCTTACCGAGTCGTCGAGCAGGTTAAAGAAGACCTTCTCAAGCATCGGATCAGCAAGAATCAGGGCACCCTTTGTCACTGAAGTAAGCGTTATCGGTTCTGGAACCTGGAGATTTCTCAGGATATCGTCAAGTGACTGCCACTGCGGTTCATGGGTACCGAGATCCTCGTACACCCTGGTAAACTCTATCTGTGCCCTGATTGTGTTGATAGATTCGCTGATCTTACCAAGGTATGACTCAGCCTCCTGACTTGTTGCCATCTCCCTGACAAGCACCAGAAGGCCGGTAATGACCGAGATCTTATTCAGGATATCGTGCCTCGTAATTCCTGAAAGGAGGGAGAGCTGCCTGTTTGCCTGCTTTAATGCCTCGCTCAGCCGTCTCTGTTCGGTGACATCACGACCGATACCGATAACCGACTTCACTGCACCGGTAGCGTCACGAATAAGTGCACTGTTCGAGATATGCCATCTCCATGATCCATCACGGTGGCGTATCCTGTACTCAATACCTCCCTGTCTGACTCCAGTTGTGACGATGGAGATGAGGGCTATATTGCATCTTTCGACATCATCGGGATGGACGAACTGGCTAAAATTTTTGCCTATGACCTCTTCTGCAGAATGACCAAGGATGGCTGTCCAGTTCGGCGAGACATAGGTGAATACACCGTCCGGGGTCAGGTCATACACGATATCGTTGGCATTCTCGACAAATGACCTGAACTTCTCCTCGCTCTGCCTGAGTGCTTCGAGATCAGAAACACGCTGGGTATTGTCAAAGAACGTTTCAAGCAGCCTTTTTCGTCCCTGGAACTGGAACGAGACGACGTTCTTGATGATCGGAACCGTTCTGCCGTCCGCGGTCAGTAGGATCCTCTCTGAGTTGTCTACCGTCTGATTGAGATCGGTGATCGGACATCTGCCATCTTCAGCAGGACAGATAAATTTGTGGCAGACTTTTCCCAGTATCTCACTTCTATCAGCCCCGATCAGGGTGGCAGCAGCAGGATTGAGATCCACGATCGTATGGGTCTCGGCATCAACGATCACGATCCCCTCTTTCACTGAAGAAAAGATCTGGTTGAGGTAGTCCCTGCTCTCTACCAGAACCTCTTCAGATTTTTTCCTGTCAGATATATCCCTGACAGACTCGATGGCCCCGACCATATGTCCATCGTTGTCATAGAGCGGTCCTGCCTTTGCCCACACCCACCTGGGCTCTTCACCTGATCCTTTAATCTCGGTCTCGGTGTAGATGAGGTCACCCTCTCTCTTGATGAACCGGCCATAGAGAGCCTCTGTATCGGAATCAGGAGAGAAGACAAGATCGATCAGGAGTTTTCTCCTCTCGCCGTAGAACGCGATTGCATACTCGTAATTTGATCTCCCGAGCATGTCTCCGGCAGCAACACCGGTCATCTCCTCTATCGCCTTGTTCCAGACGATGACCTTTCCCGATCTGTCTATTGCAAATGTGGCATCAGGCAGGAAGTTGATAATATCAGATATCCGGTGATCAGACTCCTCTTTCGCGAGAACTGCCCTCTTCTCACCGACTGCCTTCTCGATCTTGTTCTGGAGTTCGGCAAACTGTGACATCGGCTCGCCTCCCTTCTGGATGTAGAAGTCAGCACCGTTGTCAAGTGCCTGGATAACGATCTCTTCACGGCCTCTTCCGGTGAAGAGAATGAACGGAATGGCACCATATTTTCCCCTGATGTACTTGAGAAGATCGATCCCGTTCATGCCCGGCATCTGGTAGTCAGAGAGGATAGCGTCGTACCTCCCTGTGATCAGTTTCTCCTGTGCTTCTTGTGCCGATGCTGCGGTATCAAGCCTGAATCTGCCGGTCCGTTCAAGAAATATTTTGGCAAGGGCAAGAAGATCAGGCTCGTCATCTACGTACAACACCGATAAGGGTTCAGTCGTCTGCGATGCCTGATTCATACCTCTTACTCCGCCTCTCAATATAGTAAGGCCGGTGTCAGATTTTCTACAAAATGAGTCGGCCCAGTCGGGTTAACTGTCTGTCTGCGATCAATTATGTTTTTCTGTCACCGCTTTGTCTCTCATTCCAGGATTTCTGTATGATATCACTGACAACCTTCTTCTCCAAAGGATCCATGTCGATGAGTCTTCCTTCAAAAACGCTGTACAATGCAGCGGTTGCAGGCTTCATCCCAAGAATCTCTGCCGCCTGTCTGTAGATCTCGATCTGAACCCGGTATGGCATCACTGTGATCAGGTCAGAGCCGGAGAGGGCATCACTTTTGTAGTCGATCACCAGCCACGACCCGTCCTCTTTCTGAACGATACAGTCTATACGCCCGGTCACTGGTATGTTGTCGATGGTGACCGTGAAGGCGAGTTCACGCTTTACCTCTCCTGCATTCCTGATTTCAGGAAGAGATTCGAAGTGTGCCCTCACATCCCTGAGTTCCTGCTCAAGATCCTGATCAATCTTCCACTCCCTGATGACTGCTGCCGGGTCCCTTCCCCTGAGAACCTCATGGACTGCGGTTCCAAAGGCTGCTCCCCGGGCTTCTGGTTGTCCTCCCTGTGGTTTAACACGGTCTTCAGGTTTATCAATGGCTATTGCTTTCACAATCTCTGTCACAAGAAGGGGTGAATCAGACCGGTCTCCAGCAATCTGCTTCAGGACAAATCTTCCCTGCTCATCACGCAGTTCGTCAGGGATCACGAAGGGCGGTGTACTTCTATCTGCCTGGATATGTGCCTGTGTGGGCTCACAGATCCTCATGGTGATCTCTGTCCCGTCACCTGACCTGAGCAGCATCTCTCCTGCTTGTATTGCATTCCCGGTGACTTTGAGTTCTTTGATGATCCAGTCAAGCCTGGTATCACTGCTTCCGTCGGGGAGTTCATCGCCTACCTCCCCGCTCATGATCAGGTGATCTGCAGCCCGTGTCAGTGCAACGTAGAGGAGCCGCTTCTTCTCGGCAAGAAGTCTCTCCTCCTGTCGGTACCTGAGCAGTGAGTACACCGGTGTCTCTGCTGTCTCAAAGTCATCATCAGGATCAGGAATTCTCACTCCCATGAGCGGGCCGGGGCCTTCCATTAGGACCGGGGGCTGGACAAGGTTTGGCCTCTGTCCCATTCCGGGAACAAAGACGATCGGAAACTCAAGCCCCTTTGCCGCATGGACCGTCATGATCCTCACAGCATCAAGCCCCGGGTCATCGATCATCGCCTCCCCCTCCTGGTCGCCGGTCTGCACCGCCTCACTCAGATCGGTGACAAGATCTGCGAGCTGGTATCTCCCTTTCTCCTCCCGATCCCTCACCATATCCTGGAGTTTTCTTATGTTTGAGAGGATCTGCTGCCCTTGCTCAAGCCCTCCATACACGGCAAGTACTCCTGACTCGTTAAGAACAGACTGGATCAGGTGTGAAACACGCCATCTTCCTGCACGTGCTCTCCAGGCTGTAAGAAGGTCATGGGCCTGGGCTGCTTGATTGGATCTCTTCCTGTACCTGTTCAGTCTCTCAAAGAATGTACCTGACCCTGATCTGCGGATATGAAGGAGATCGGTATCCTCAAGACCGATGTATGGAGATCTGAGCAGCCCCACAAGGGCGATATCATCGTACGGACGCTGGAGGAAGGTGAGCAGGCTGATGATATCGAGAATCTCCTGCCTCTGGTAAAATCCGGTTCCTTTGTGGACATAATACGGAATGCTCCTCTGCCCAAGTGCATGAAGATATTCGCCAAGGTTGGTCCGCCGCTCAAGGAGTATGGCAACATCCCGCCATGATGCTGGTTTTGTGCTGAATGTCCGTCGTCCCTCAGTGTCCCGTTCTCCCTCTTCATAGACCTCAGTCCCTCCCTGAACTATGGCTGCGATCTCATCTGCGACGGCTTCAGGTTCTGATATCTCTCCATCCTTCTGGGTGAGGAGGAGCGTGACCGTTCCGGTATGCCCGGCCCGTTCATCAGAGACAGCTGCCTGTTCGTATTGGAACTCCCACGGCTTTTCTGCAGTGCTAAAGAGGCCTGAAAAGAGAATATTGACGAAGGTGATGACCGCAGGTGAACTTCTGAAGCAGACATCCAGAGGGATCTCCCTGCCACTGCACTCCTCGGTGATCAGCGATGCAACATCTCGGAATCGGGTCACATCAGCCTCCCTGAAGAGGTATATCGACTGCTTGGGGTCACCGACGATGAAGAGGCTCTGCATATCAGGACCCGGGGTCCCTGCAATTGCGGTCACGATCTCAAACTGGGCAGGATCAGTGTCCTGGAACTCATCGACAAGGATGTACCTGAACTGCTTCTTGTAATGCCCCGCAACCAGATCATGATGGTCCCTGAAGAGTTCTCTGCAGCTCCTGATGAGATCAGAGAAATCTATTCCCCCTGCTGCTGCCTTCTCCTCCTCAACGAGTTCACAGAAACGGGTGAACGAGGTTCCGAGTGCAAGCAGGAATCTGATGGTGCGGATACTGAACTTCTCTCCGGGATCAAACCTCATCGCTGCAACGGCCCCGGCCTTTACATCATCGAGGATTGCGTTCAGACTTTTGTATGCATCTCTCAACTCTGTCAGAAGTTCTTCGGTCCAGATCTTTTTTGAGCCACCTGAACCGAGTTTCACCTTCAGGTACCGGGTGATTGCATCAAAGAACTCGTCAGCAGTCCCATCCACTGACCCGTCCCGGTCCATAATCTCAAGGAACGGCCGTACCTTCTGAAGGTACACCATTGCCTTGTCATCGGGTGGGATATCCATCAACGCAAAAGCGATGAGCGATCTTACCGCTCTCCTGAATGTTGGATCACCCCTGATCTCTTCTCTTTTTGCCTTTCTGAAGGATTGTATCTCATCCTGCCAGAAGGATATCACAGCCTCCCGATCCCCTCTGAGTCGCGAGAAGAACTTCTCTGCCTCATCCCTGCGTGAGTAGAGGGTCCTGATCATCTGCTCAAGGTTGTATGGTCCGACGGTTGCAAGGGCGTACACAACATCTTCCCCATCCACCGGGGTGTGAATCAGATCCTGAAAGCAGGAGGT
>CAZVAS010000048.1:0-15089 GCA_964625165.1 uncultured Methanospirillum sp.
GGCCTGATCAAATGCCCGGATATCGCGTTCATGGGTGATTCCTGATGCCCGCAGACCCTGATCCCTGATACACGGGCAGAAGAGGAGATACATTATTATCTCATATCACGGCAGTCATGATAGATGATACCGCTCCTTGCATACCGGGATAACACCTGTGATCCGAAGAAATGCACAATGAAAAAACTGGAGCGGGCAGGAATGGTAAGAATTTTCTCGCGTCTCACCCACGTCCCCCGCAGCAGCCTCATCCTTGATCCGACGGCCGAACAGGCCTTGTCTCCCGCTGACAGGGAACGGACCCGGAGCATCACAGCCCTTGACTGCTCCTGGGCAGTACTTGATACGAGCATTGTAAGAAACTGGAGGTTCAGACGGGCTCTTCCCTTTCTTCTCGCTGCTAATCCGGTGAACTTTGGCAAACCTTTCAAACTCACCTCACTTGAGGCGATGGCTGCAGGCCTTTGTATCCTTGGTGAGGAGGAACAGGCACGGGAGATATTAGGAAAGGTTTCGTGGGGTATACGGTTCATCGAATTGAACCAGGAGCCGCTCGATGCCTATGCACAAGCAACAGACAGCACCGATGTGATCAGAATACAGGGAGAATTTTTCTGATCATGCCACGTGTTCTTGCCGATATAGGTTTTTATTCCTGCAGAATAATGTAAAAGTGCAGGATAGCCACATTCACAATTATGGGAATCAGAGACTGGCTGGGAGGATCTGATGCCACCCCGGCAGATAGTTACTGTCAGAAAGGAGAGAACCAGCTTGCCAAAGAAAAGTTCGAGGCAGCCATCCAGACCTTTAACCGTGGTCTTGAACTAAACAGGGGCAGTGCCAGGTGCTGGAGCGGAATGGGAAAAGCCTTCTCAGGGCTTGAACGGTATGACAGGGCTGAGGAGTGTTTCACCAGGGCACTTGAGATAGAGCCTGAACATGTGGAGGCGATCACCAGCAAGGCAAGAGCACTCCGGGCCCATGCAAAAAAGGCACAGGACGCTCTGAAGTGCCTTGAAGCGATCGAACTCTGTAATCGGGCACTCTTCCTACACCCTGACTACCCTCCGGCCTATCACGAGAAGGGGATGGCACTCTGGACCCTTGGAAAGCGGGATGAGGCTGTAGAATTTTTTGAAAAGGCGAAAAAGTTTGATCCTTCGTATGTATATCCCTGGGATCTGAAAGGCCGGTACCTCTATGATCTCAGAAAATACCATGAGTCCATAGAAGCATACGAACAGGCGATAAAAATCCGGCCCTATGATCCAGACAACCTCTACGGCATGGGTCGTTCACTCATGAAGATAGGGGCATACCAGCATGCAATATCTTACTTTCAGCGATGCCTGAAGGAACGCCCTGACTTTGCCCCTGCCTGGCTCCTCACCGGAAACTCATACAAAATCCTTCATAAATATGCCGAGGCGATCGAGGCATACGAGACCGCTATGGAGCGTGATCCGGGGAGTACGAAGTACCGCAAGAACATTGCTGATGTCTACTTCGTGATGGGAAATCAGGCATTGTACAAGGAAGGAAGGTACCAGGAGGCGATCCAGTACCTGGACCAGACTCTCAAGATCATCCCGAGGCATATCAATGCCTGGTTCTCCAAAGGGGTGGCGTACCGGAAACTTGGTGCATACAGGAACGCTACTGCCTGTTTCCTGCGTGTGGTCGAGATAGATCCCAACAATTCACATGCCTATTATGAGATGGGTCAGCTCCTTGAACGGGGAGATAACCTTGAGGAGGCGGTCAGGTGCTACCTCGAAGCGATTCGGAGCGACCCTTCACACACCGATGCGATGTACAAGCTTGGCAATCTTCTCATCGATGTCGGCGAGTACAAAAGTGCAATCCAGTACTTTGATCAGATCATTGACAAGAAGCCTGATTCATCGGTTGCCTGGTATGCAAAGGGAAAGGCACTCCAGAAGAACGGGCAGGACCGTGATGCAGAACGGTGCTTCGAGCGTGCAGGAAAGCTTGCAGCTACTCAGTAAGATGTCACGGGTCTGATCAGATATCAAACCCAAGTTTGTTCGGAGCAGGGACTACTTGAGGTCCGTTAAACTCAGGGTTTCCAAGTATATACTCGATGATAAGTTCTGCAAACCGTTTGCCATCATCAGGATTTCTGGCTGTGACTATTCTGTCGAGAAACACCACGGGTTTGTCCTCGAACTTCACATCAGCCTTCATCATCTCCCTGATCGGGGGGCCGTTGATCACGGTCGCAGGTCGTTTTTTCAGTATTCCCGCTCTCGCGAGCACCACCGGGGAGGTGCTGATGGCACCGATCACTTTACGATGAAGCCGAAAGATCTTCACAAGTTCGAGGAGATCCTTGCTGTTCCAGAAGTGAGCCTGACCTCCGTGTCCTCCAAGTATCGCCATGGCATCATACTCAGCCTCCTTGTGCAGGATCACATCCTCAAAACTGAGTGGGGCATATACCCTTCCCCCCAAGGTTCCCTTCGCATACCCTGCCTGGTTTGATGCAAACTCGTACTCAGCCTTGTTATGATCAAACACCGCGATGACCAGGGATAACTCCTTGTCATGGTATCCGGTAGGGGGAACAGCGATCAGGATCTTCATAAAAAGGTAGTAAAGAGTTGGATTCCGGATGGTATAGCCATGCTGGTATGAGGACATGGCGTGTTCTTTTTTAAAAATAGAGGATGGTGCCTATGACCAGTAGGTTCCACCCCAATAGTCATGGAGCGTTCCTTCAGAATCGAGTTGAGGACCGAGTGGTACTTCATCGAATCTGGGGAATTCAGGAAGTGTTGTTGTACTGTTGACATCTGAAACCTTGTTCCTGAACAGATTGAGGGCAACCTGGGCCTGATCGTAGTAATTCTTTGATTTATCGTAGGGAATCTTGCCATCTGATGCAGAAACGATATTTGTTCTCTCGGTCAGGTAGTTGTTGTAATACTCCCTGGCCTGAGAGATGAAGTAGAGGAATGCATCGATGTAATTTGCTGTATCATAGAACTCAGCAGGCACATTCTTGGAAGAGAGCGTAATATATGTTGATTTTGCCTTGGAGACATCATCGCCCATCATGAAGTAATACCCTTTTGACTGATCCTCCCGGTCTGTCTGGTTTACAGGTATGCTTTCGATATTATCTTCAATCCATCTGGATATTGTGGTGTTGATCTCGTCGTTCTGGTATGGTTTTGACGGATCGGGTTTTCTGTGCTCCATGAGGATCGGGTATTTCAAGCCTTCAAGAACGGTTCCTAATCCGATATCATCTTCAGGGAAGGGCTCACTAGATGCCGGAAGGGTATAGAGGGTTACCTTTGGGTATAAGGCTGCGATAAGTTCCCACCATGCGGATGCAGTCTGGTAATAGATCTGGGCAAGATCATAGAACTCTATCCCGGTTGTTACAGATGCAACAGAATTTTTGGTAGCATGATAATTTTCGTATGCTTCTCCTGCCTTCACCGAATAATAGAGGAATGCAAGGGTGGCTGTAGCCTCATTAAACCGTTCGGGGCTGATAGTCATACCTTTCATGAAAGAGTACGCACTATTCACCTTCATCTGCTGACTACCGAGTGGCACTGTGCCGTTTGAGAGTGATTTTATCATCGGTGCAGCAGTTGAGAAGAACCTATCATCCTGTGATGCCGCACCCTCTGCAGCTTTCTGAAGGGTATCCGGCATCGGTTCAAGGATCAGATCAGCGGCCGATACGACTGCCGGAAGGCCGGCCAGCAGCATACCGAGCACCAGGGTAATCGATATTAAAAGCCGTGTCATCACTCAGAGGATCAGGACAGCCTGCGGATATACCTTTGGTATGCTTGACAGAACCGCTCCGTACTCTGCACACGGTGGCTGAAACTGGCAATCATCCGGATACAAGACACAACTGCTATACCCGCCAATGCCTAATTATCTTTACTGGTTGGTGCAGATGGCTGACGAAGAACAGGTAAAGGCTATCAAGGCAGGGGTTGAGGAGTGGAATAAATGGAAAGAACTCAATCCACGCAAGAGACCTGATCTCAGGGGGGCCCATCTGAACGGTCTGAACCTTGAAGGTATAAACCTGAACGGAGCACGGCTTGATGAGGCGGATTTTGAGTTCTCGATCCTGCGCAAGGCAAATTTTGTAGGGGCAAGCCTTGTCAAGGCAAACCTGAGCAACACAGACCTCAGCGAGGCGGTTCTCATCAATGCAAATCTCACCGGTGCACGTCTCACCAATATTAAGACAACCCGCGCTGACTTCCGGGGAGCAAACCTGACCGGAGCCGATGTCAGGCAGGTAAAAAGAGGATAGTTATTTCAGAATCTTATAGAGCGTCGAACGTTCTTTGAGTTCACGTTCGATATCTGAACAGATATACGCCATCTCTTCTGGTTCAAATATATCTGATAGATCTGCACCTGCATCACCGGTAACATCATCGATGTACATGGTGCCTGAAAGATCGTCTGCTCCGGCAAGCAGGCCTAGTTGACTCATTTTTATACCGATCTTCGGCCATGAGACCTGGATATGATCGATGTTATCAAGATATAGCCGGCAGACTGCGGTCGTTACCAGGTCGTCTCTTCCGGTCGGGCCGAACCTGACTGTCCCTTTCTGGTAGAGCGGGGTTCTGCTGTGAATATAGGAGAGGAGAACCATCTCGGAGAATCCTCCTGTGTCGTCCTGTATGGAACGGATAAGGTCGAGGTGCGCAGCCCTCTCCTGCGGAGTCTCGGTTGATCCGTACATGATCGTCGCCGAGCTGGTAAGTCCGAGCCTGTGAGCCTCCCTGATGATCTCCTCCCACCGTGCAGTTCTCACTTTTGCCGGGCAGATAACATCCCTTACCTCGTCCACGAGGACTTCTGCTGCAGTTCCCTGCATGCTTCCAAGGCCACCATCTTTGAGGGCACTGATCACCTCGGCAGGTTCCAGGTTTTCTTTCCGTGAAATCCAGTCTACCTCATCTGGTGAGTAGGCATGGATGTGAACTTCCGGGAAGATTTCGTGTGCCCAGTCCAGAAACGAGAGGTAATTTTGAAGTCTGAAGTCAGGGTGAACACCGGAGAGGAAACAGATCTCAGTAACTCCCCGTGCTTTAGCCTCACGAACCTGTGCCTGTATCTCGTCTCTGCCAAAGAGGTATGCATCATGATCGCCCTTTTTTCTGCCAAATCCGCAGAATCCACAGAGATTTTTGCAGATGTTGGTGATATGGACGTTCTGGTTCCGCACAAAGGTGACGGTGTTGCCAACCTTCTTCTCCCTCATCTCATCTGCTGCAGCAAAGAGCTGATAGAGATCCCGTCCGGTAACTGACAGAAGGAACGCACCTTCTTCAGGTGTTAGCCGGTGACCGGCAAGCGTGTCTGAAAGGAGTGTCTGTAGTTTCATGATCCTCGTTACTTCTTCTTTGGCTGGGTTTTTGTCTGTTCATTTGCAGACTTGCGCCTGGTATAGAGTTCCTGAAGGATCATGAGCACTATCACAATGACAATGACAGGTCCGATGTTCAAAGGCAGGTACCCGACATATGGAACTGAGAACACAGCCTTCCCTACGATCCATTCCTTCTTCACCGGCTGAATTGCAGAGCCTGTTCCCCGGTAATTGTCCCCGAATCCGGTCTGATCGATGACCGGGTTATTGTCACCTTTGGTGATGTACCCGGCATGAGGGGCCACATACTGCTTCGTCTCTACCTGACCTGTTGCCTTGTTCATCTCCCGGTATGTGATATTTGTCTGCCCTGCTTCAATCCAGTAGAGGGCCCGGTGGATGATCGGATGAAGGTCAGTGTTCCCGTTCGGACGGTAGATGATAACGTCACCAGGCATGGAGTACTTCTGGTATCCTGATACCTCGCCCTCAGCCATACTCTGAAGGGGACCCAGCCGATCAGCAGCAACCACGAGGACGAGATCGCCGACGTTCATATGGGGGACCATGCTCTCTGACTCGATGGTGACAATAGCAGGCCAGGTCCCACAACCCAGAAAGAGGATGGCAACGATGATACCAACAGTAACCAGAACAGAGGCGATTTCACGGACTGCAGATGGAATCTGCTCCTCACTCTTCCAGAAATCAGATAATACGGTTTTTATTGGCTTTTTTTCGGACTTTGCTGCCATGGTGTAAGTATGTAGGTTCCCTCTGAGAAATATTAATACTGAACTGCCATAGTGCCATACTCTGATACCATTGGGGAGAGATAAATCGTCCGGACAACAGCGTCTCAAATATCTTGATCCCTTTTCAGAGCCCATGTATAGTACCGTGAGTCTGCTGTCCAAACCCGGCTTTACACAGGTGACAAAGCCACTGCCACATTTCCGGAGGGATGAGTATTAACTCATCCGCCATCGTGGAGCGGTTTTTGGACAACCGGCTCCAGGTTCATCCCGATGTGGTCAGATACATCAGGGAGCAGAACGACGACAGTCTCATCGACCTGATCATCTCTGCACTTCCAAATGACTGTCTGGTTGTCTCCGGTCGTCATCTGCCAGGGACCACACCTGTCCGCGACGGAATACGGTTTTTAGGAGATCCTTCCCTTGAGGTGATTGCAGGAAGAAAGGGTTCCTGCAAACCGGCAGGAAGGGTTGAGGATTATGTTGCATACTTTCATGACCGGTACACCAGGCTCTCAGGAATGGTCAGGGGGAGATGCAGCCCTATCCCTATCGAGGCACTTAAGCGAAACTCGCGGTACAAATCTGAAGAGTTCGCCATCACAGGGATGGTGGTTGAGGCCCGTAGTACAGGAAAAGGGCACCGCCTGATCGAAATAGAGGATCCCACAGGATTTATCAATATACTCTTCAACAAGGATCGCGATGACTTTGAAGAGGCAGAGAAGATCGTGCCTGACGAGGTGATCGGGGTCAGGGGCACCCTTTCACCTGAAGGAACTCTCATGTTTGCGGATCAACTCTTCAGGCCTGACATCCCGTTCACCTACTCCCCGTACATGAGTGATAAGCCCGGGTATGCAGCCCTGATATCTGACATTCACGTCGGGTCAGATACATTTCTTGAAGAGGCCTGGGAACGGTTCTCTGACTGGCTGAAAGAGAGCGACATATCATATCTGCTGGTTGCCGGAGACCTGGTAGATGGAATCGGTATCTACCCAGGGCAGGACAAGGAACTGACCATCCCAAATATCTACGGGCAGTATGAAGCACTCGGAAAGATGCTCTCCCAGCTCCCGTCCCGGCTGCAGATCGTGCTTGCTCCCGGTAACCACGACGTGGTGCGGGGAGCAGAACCCCAGCCGGTGATCCCAGAGAAGTTCATCGGCTCATTCCCTTCTAATTGCGTATGGGTTGAGAACCCGGCACTCGTTAACCTCCAGGGTGTCAGGGTTCTGATGTATCACGGGAGGTCATTCGATGATCTCATCGGGGTGATACCGGGTGCAAGTTACGAGAAGGCTCATGATGTGATCCCCGAGATGCTCAAGCGGCGGCACCTTGCCCCGTGCTATGGAAAGAGAACGCCGATAGCAGCAGACACAGTCGACCGTCTCGTCATAGATCCGATCCCGGAGGTGGTCCACTGTGGCCATGTTCATATCACCGGTATCACCAGGTACCGGGGAGTGCTCGCAATCAACGCCGGGACCTGGCAGAGTCAGACTGCATTCCAGAAACAGATGAATATTCAGCCGACACCTGCACAGGCGGTCATCCTGAACCTTCAAACCCTCAAACCTGAAGTCTATGACTTCAGTGAAGGGATGCCTGAACCGATGAGAGCCGGCTAACTGGACGTGTGATAAAAATAGTTATTCATGCCCGGTGCTGTTTGCCGCCTCTTCCTTGAGATACCAGTCAACAAGTACTTTGTCAGCCTTCTTCTCCCATGCGATGAGTTCAGAGTCACCAGGATAGTACCTGAACGCTTCAGCGATTGCAGATGCCGCCTCAGGATACCGCTCCAGGGCGAGAAGGACCTCGCTGTATCCTCTCCATGCCCGACCTGATGTACCGTCGATCCTGAGCGAGCGTTGATAGAGGTCTTCCGCCTTATTGTCCTGTCCCTGCATATGGTAGGCTTCTGCAAGATGTGAGAGAACCTCGGGGTCTCTGGAGAGGTACTCTGCTGCCTGCTCCAAATACCCTGTAGCCTCCTCAACCTTCTTTTCTGAAAGCAGGATACACCCGAGTGTATCCATTGCACCCGGATCTCCTGGATGCTGCCTGAGTACCTCTTCTGCGAGTGTGCGGCCCTCACTCCCACGTCCGCTCAGATACAGGGCATACGCCTTTGCATTGAGCAGTTGTGGATCATCAGGAGTTGAGGCCAGCGGATGCTCAAGGGCGTTTATTGCTTCATTGTACCTTCCAAGCCGGGTGTTCAGGTATGCGACCGTCACCCAGATACCTGGATCACTCTGGTTTAAGGAGGCAGCATTATTGACAAAATCAAGAGCCTCCTCGTACTTTCCAAGAGAAGTTGCCGCATCTCCCAACGAGGCAGAGGCGTCTGGATCGCTTGGAAGAGCCAGGTATGCCTCCTCCAGATATGGGAGAGATGCAGTTACATTTCCCTCTCGGATTAGGATGGTTCCCATAAGCAGGGAAAGACGGGGATCAAGAGGGCCTTGTGATTCCTCCTTTTTGATAAGTGAGGCTGCCTCCTCACCTTTGTTTAGGGCGATCAGGGCTTCTGATCTGATTCGCACCTCCTCGGTCCTGTTCAGGTCAGATGAGTTGTCAAGGATCTCAAGGGCCTCTTTCGGACTGCCTGTTTTCACCGCTGCCTCAGCCCTGATCCCTGATACCTCACCAGTACCTGTTGAGGTGAGATTGTACCGGTTCATCCCGTTCACAACCTCGTCCCATCTCGAGAGTGCCGCAAGTGCCTTGAGCCTTCCGATCATCGCTCCCTGATCATCTGGGTTGGCAGAGAGGGCCTCATCATACCACCGAATCGCACGCTGATACTCTCCGTTGTTATATGCATCATCGGCCTGGGAGAGGGGATCAACTGCAGCCTGAACCAGGGAGGGAGTTATCAGAATGAACAGGAGAATTGCAGGGAAGAGGAGACGGGTTATCATAACGTGAAGAGATCTCAGGGTGCGGATGAGAAAGGATTTCCGGCCCGAAGACCCGGTTAGACAGGGTGATCATCGGGCTGTTTTTATCTTAAATGCCTTAAATTGTTGAAATGTCTGGAAGGGTGAGTAATTATTATTGTATGATGGAACAATACTCACACACCTTGCTTCGCTTCTTCTGATTTCATAGGTGAGACATATGGATCTATTGCTTATTGTGCCGGTTTGCTCTCTCATCGGCCTGATCTACGCGGGTGTCTGCTATAACAGGATGAGTAAGGAATCACCTGGTGATGCCCTGATGCAGAAGATTGCTGCTGCAATATACCTGGGAACAATAACATACATCAAGCGGCAAAACATCGCAATCACGGTTTTTGTTGCCATCCTTGCAGTAGTGCTAGCCCTCTCTATCAATCCACTGACAGCAGTCTGTTATGTGGTAGGTGCATCACTTTCTGTCCTCGCTGGTTTTGTCGGAGTGTACGCTGCAACGAAAGCAAATGTCAGGACGACAAACGCTGCTCGTGAAGGGATGGCAAAAGCTTTCGATGTCTCCTTTTCTGGTGGTATAGTCATGGGCCTTACCGTCGTCGGTCTTGGGATGCTCGGTCTCTCTATGATGTATTTCCTCATGGTCGGGATAACCGGTGCAACAGACGAGGCAACAATCAGTATTCTTTCAGGATTTTCACTTGGTGCATCATCAGTAGCCCTTTTCGCTCGTGTTGGAGGAGGTATCTTCACAAAGGCAGCAGATGTCGGTGCAGATCTGGTCGGAAAGGTTGAGGCAGGTATCCCGGAGGATGATCCCCGCAATCCGGCAGTCATCGCCGACAACGTTGGGGATAATGTAGGTGATATCTGCGGGATGGGATCTGATCTCTACGAATCCTATGTCGGTGCTGTGATCGCTACCATGCTCATCGGTGCTGGTGCAGCGATGACAAAGCAGTTTCCCGGTGTCATTTCACTTCATCTGATCATGTTCCCAATGCTGGTCGCAGGCCTGGGTATCATTGCATCAGTAATAGGATCGTTCTTTGTCAGGAGCACGAGAACCGACGCCGGTTCCATTCACAAAGCATTCAACACAGGAACCTTAACAAGTCTCATTCTAACGGTTCTTACAACCTATTGCCTCGTAGAGTTGCTGATGCCTGGAGAACTCGGGATCTTTATTGCCACGATCACCGGCCTTGTCGCAGGGTTCCTGATAGGCCTGGTTACTGAATATTACACATCATATGATCACAAGCCGACTCAGGCCATCATTAGCGCTGCACGGACCGGTGCTGCAACCGATATCATTGCAGGCATTTCGGTAGGCATGGAATCGACCTTTATTCCGGTAATAATCATTTCAGCTGCGGTTGCAATAGCAGCACATACTGCCGGAATTTATGGAGTCGCCCTGGCCGGTGTCGGTATGCTTTCAATCCTCGGCATGACTCTCTCTATCGATGCCTTCGGTCCCACTGCCGACAATGCCGGGGGAATCGCTGAGATGAGTCATCAGATCAAAGAAGTTCGTGAAATCACCGGCACCCTTGATGCAGTAGGAAACAAGACCGCTGCCATCGGGAAGGGGTTTGCCATCGGTGGTGCAGCCCTTACAGCACTCGGGTTCTTTATTGCATACACGCAGGCAGTACGGCTGCCCCTGGTTGATATGCTCGATCCGATGGTCTTTGTCGGTATCATCATCGGCGCCATGCTTCCGTTCTTCTTCTGTTCATTTACCCTGAAAGCAGTGGGAAAGGCTGCTGTTCTTATCGTTGACGAGGTCCGTCGTCAGTTCAGGGAGATCAAAGGTCTCATGGATGGGACTGCAGAGCCCGATTACGAATCCTGCATCAGTATCTCAACCAACGCAGCATTACGTGAGATGGTCATCCCAGCACTGATGGCGATCGTAGCCCCTCTCCTTGTAGGGAAAATCCTCGGCATCACTTCACTTGCAGGGATGCTCATGGGATCGATCGCTTCAGGATTTCTACTCGCAGTCTTTATGGCAAATGCAGGCGGAGCATGGGACAACAGCAAAAAGTTCATCGAGCGTGGTAATGTTGGCGGCATGGGATCCATGGCACATAAAGCAGCCCTCACCGGTGACACAGTTGGCGATCCGTTCAAGGATACTGCAGGGCCTGCCCTGAACATCCTGCTTAAACTGATGGCTGTGGTATCGGTAGTCTTTGCCCCGTTATTCCTGTAAATCACAGACCATTTTTATTTAAAAAAGCAGCCGGACCTTTTACAGGCTCCGGGCACGTTTTGAGATCTCGGCCACCGTCTCCATGATCCTGATCGCACCAGGAACATCTGCAAGACGAAGCCCGCAGCTCGGGGTGATGATAGCCTGGGCATCAAAGCGTTCATGACCAACCACCGGTTCCAGTTCATCCCTGATCGAGAGGTATCTCTTCCAGAGTGACTCAAGTGTCTCAAGGTTGAACTTGTCAAGTTCGGCTGGTACAATCCCCCACGCAATAATTCCTCCAGCTTCAAGATACGTTTTGATCTGATCCCTGTAGAGAAGGAACTCTTTGGCAGTGCCATATGCATCGAGCGAGATGACTGCAGGATTCAGGGACATGAGAAGACCCCAGTCTGTGTTTGAGCAGCAATGAACCCCGATGCCTCCTTCGATGAGAGAGCCGATATCCTCGAAGGCAGATGCAACCATATCAGGGGTCAGCTGCATTACCGACGACCCAAGTGCAGCGAGATACGGCTCATCAATGACCACCAGTGTCTGGCTGGCACCGGTCTTCTGCATCAGCATCTCATACCACCGTGCCCGGAGTGCCAGCATCTTGGTGAGCATGTCAAAGTACTGGGCATCATACGCAAGCGGACGACGATCCTGATCAGTGATCGTCAGCCCAAACGTGACCGGACCCGTTACCTGGCACTTGACACACCAGACCTTCGAGAGATCCCGGCTCGCCATCTCAAAATATCCGGCCGCATACTCTTGTGATGCAGCATACCGATCGATATTCTGCTCCATGAAGTCGAGGTACACCTGCTCCATCTCGAGTGAAAAGTCGATAGCCCGATCCACGTAGAGTTTGTTTCCCTCTACAACCCTGCCTGGCAAAAACTCAGAGTCATGCCAGATGATAGACTCAAACGGGGAGATGTTCGGGAGGGTCGGGGCATACGGCATTTCAGGGCAGAGCCTGAGCACATCCTCAACTGCCTGACCCGGATCTGCATGGGGAAGTGAACCGACCCCAGATGCAATACTATGCGGAGACTGCAGGAATCCTGCCATTACTTCTCCTCCACTCGGAGCCGACAAAGTTCAAGACTCTTCTCAACCATCGGAAAGAGCGTGAGATCGGTGTGGGGCAAAAAAGTCCCTTTGGTGTACTCATCCATAAAGGTGGGCTCAGCATTGAGCTCGACATACCCCATCCGGTACGCAATATCATCAACAAACTTTCGCATCTTCCTGTTGATCAGGGCGATGTTGGCTCCTTCTGCAGCACCGTTTCCAAGGTTGATGATCCGATCAACCGGTACTTCAGGGATCAGACCGACGGTGATCGCATTGTCCTTGTTGATGTAGTTCCCGAACCCGCCAGCAAAGTAGAGTTTCTTGATATCCTCACGGGTTATTCCTGCCTGGTTCATCAGAACAACGCAGGCGGCGAGCGTTGAGGCCTTACTCATGATCAGGTTCTTGATATCGTTCTCTGTCACCACGATATCCTTCCCGATACCGGTCTCATCCTTCCAGGCTAACACAAATTCAGGGAAGTATTCACCCTGGCGAATGCGGGGGTGACTGATGGTTGTATTGATCCTCCCGGTTCTGTCGATGACACAGGACCGCAGAAGTTCTGCAAGCATATCGATGAGGCCTGAACCGCAGATTCCCACCGGTTTCTTTCCGTTGATCGTCTGGTACTTGAGATCAAGAGTTGCAGGATCGATCTCAACCTTCTCTATTGCTCCGGGATTTGCCCGCATCCCGAAGAGCACCTCTCCACCTTCAAGAGCCGGACCTGCTGCACCAGCACATGCAAACATCCATTCGTTGTTGCCAAGCACAACCTCGAAGTTGGTACCGATATCGATCAGCAGGGAGATGTCAGAACTCTCTGCCATTCCTGATGCCACGATATCTGCCACAATATCCCCGCCGATGAAGTCGCTGACTGCCGGGAAGATGAAGACGCTCCCTTCTGGTTTAATTGAGAGATTGATCCTTCCTGCTGAAGCTGTGAGCGAACGCCTGACCACCGGGACATATGGCTCCTCGATCATGTATGAGGGATCGATCGCCAGGAGCATGTGGGTCATGATCGTATTTCCTGCAATCACAACCTCACAGATGTCGTCCCTGTCAACACCGGCATTGTTGGCTGCCATCGTGATCGCGGTGTTGATCGAGTCTACCGCCAGTTCCTGAAGGCGGCCAAGTCCTTTCCTTTTGCTGTAATTGACCCGGGAGAGGATGTCCTCACCACAGGAGATCTGTTTATTGTAGGTCGAGCCAACACCGATCACCTGACCGGTGTTGAGATCACGGAGAAACGCTACCACCGTAGTGGTCCCGAGATCGACTGCAGCCCCGTACAGATTACCTGAAGTGTCTCCCTTCTCGATCTCTATCATCCGAAACCCCGCTGGGAGCCTGGCGATCGTTGCAGTGACCTTCCACCCACTGTCCCTGAGCATGGATGGGATCACCCTGAGAATCTCGAGCGGGACATAGACCTGTTTACTGCTTGGTCCATCAGAATTGGAAATAGCATCCAGAAGCCGGTAGAGATCTGACGTCGGTGTTGCCAGCGTTGGCGGCTGTACATGCACGAAGTATTTCCTGATAGACGGGTTGAGCACAGTCTCCTGCCCGACCACATTCATGAGGATCTGCTGACTCTGGATAAGGGTCCGCTCAGGGACCATGATCTGGCAGTCGTCCTCAGGGTATGCCTCACATGAGAGAATTGCACCGGCATCCCGTTCTTCCTGGCTGAAGAACTCCCTGAACCGTTCGGTGTCAAACCTGATCCTGCCTGACTTGTGGAACATCACACACTTTCCACACTTTCCGACACCACCACAGACCGCGTTGATCGCAAGCCCTGCCTTCTGGGCAGCAGTCATGAGAGAATCAGATGACGAGACCTCGACTTTCCTGAACCCCGGGAGAAAGGTAACGATAGGCATCGGTTACTTCAGCTCCTCCTCGATGAATGATGCTATCTCAGCTGCATCACGTGGGCCGACAATGACCTTCCATCCGGTGTACTCCTCGATCCTGCCAGATAGCGGGGATGCATATCCTGGGATGATGATGGTCTTGTGGTTCACCTCGTTTGCAAGGGCAAACTTCTCGATCGCATCCTTGACAACCGACTCGCTCAATTTCCCTGCTGCGACAGCGGTCAGGACAGACATTCCCTCGGTGTCCACAATCAGAAGCCAGCACGAGCGACGGGTCGACTCAAGGTATCCCTGGAGGGTGAAGTAGGTGAGTGAGAAGTTGACGGTAAGGAAGACCGGATCATCACGCCCCGGTGTTCCCACCCGATAGAGTCCGGGCGTCATCTGGATCGGTTTCTGTGGATCTGTGTAGATGTTCTGCCGCATCACAAGTGCAGCCTGCATCTCGGTTCGGGATAGCGGGTTTACCACAATCACGGAGGCAAACTTCACGATCCCTGTGACAAGACCTGAAAACCCGGTGCTCCGTGCATCGAGGAAGACAGGATACCCAAGACCCGGTGCAGACCGTGCCAGGGCTACCTGCCGCACCAGGGTTGATGTCCTTACAAACTCCCCTTCAGTTCCGGAGAGATCCAGCATCAGCTGGGTAACACCAAGTCCGGTGCATCGGGCTGAATTTTCAGCTAGGGTTTCAAGGCTGGTTCCGGAGACCACAAGCGGTGCTCCGTACTTCTTTGCCAGTGAGCAGAAGGCCTCACAGTTCTGATCGCCTGCTCCTCTGATGAGTGGCAGATAATTACCACAGACCGCAAGCCC
>CAZVAS010000049.1:0-6574 GCA_964625165.1 uncultured Methanospirillum sp.
ACATATCGGTTAGACCGCATAGGTTTAAGGTACGAGCTATGATCACCCTTGCACTGGCAGGCAAACCAAACTGCGGAAAATCAACCCTGTACCGGGCGGCTACCCTTGCTCCGGCAGAAATTGCAAACTATCCCTTCACCACCATCGATGCAAACCGGGGGGTCGCATATGTGCGGGTTCCCTGTCCCTGTACTGCTCTTGAGCACCGTTGTGGTGTCTGCGTCGACGGGATACGGTATGTCCCGGTCCACCTGATCGATGTGGCAGGCCTGGTTCCTGAAGCATACACCGGGAAGGGGCTTGGCAACCAGTTCCTCGATCATCTCAGACAGGCGGACGCCATCATCAATGTCATCGACGCGAGCGGTGCCACTGATATCGAGGGGGCCCCCGATGATATCGGATCACATGATCCCCTTGAAGAGATCCCGATGCTCGAGAACGAGATGACGATGTGGCTGTTCGGAATCATCGAGAAGCACTGGCCAAAGATGCAGCGTCAGGCCCAGGTTAAGAATTACAATATGTATGCAGGGCTTGCCGAACTGCTCGCAGGTCTCTCGATCAGGGAAGAACATGTGGTAGATGCCGAACGCGAATCAGGCATCAATTTCAGGTCTGCACAGCCCGATGACCTCAAGAAATTTGCCAGAATTCTTCTGAAATATTCAAAGCCGATGATCCAGGCAGGAAACAAGGCAGACCAGGCACCGGCAGAACTCGTTGCCAAAGTTAAGGCTGCAGGAATCAGTCTCATATCTGGTGCCGCAGAACTTGCACTCCGATCAGCTGCAGAACACAACCTGATTGTCTACCATCCCGGTGATGCGACCTTTACAATCGCTGATGGTGTGACACTCAATGCTGCCCAGCAGGATGGTCTTTCCAAGATCCGTGGATTCATGGATACATACGGTGGCACCGGGGTGCAGCAGATGATAAACCAGGCTGTCTTCGGACTTCTCGATCAGATCGTGGTCTACCCTGTTGAGGATGAGACCCATCTCACCGACGCAAAAGGCCGAGTTCTGCCTGATGCCTTCCTGATGAAGAAGGGTTCAACTCCGCATGATCTCGCGTACCAGGTCCATACCGACATTGGAAAGGGATTTTTGTATGCTATCGATGCAAAGACAAAGATGAGGATCAAAGAGACCACAGTGCTCAAGGACGGAGATATCATCAAGATCGTGAGCACCGCGAAGTAACATTCGCCACATTTTTATACTATCCATAAGATAAATCCACAAACATGGGAGGTGAGATCTTTCAGGCCCAGGTTCTCAGGAACTTCTTTGATACCATTACGGGAACCGATCGAAATCTCACCAGAATATACATGTGTGTCATCAGCCTTGCCCGGCTTCGTGGAGAGGACCCTGACACAATCAGCCGTCTTGCTGAGCAGATGAGGCAGAGCAAGATCAAGAAAGAACTCTCAATCGATGTGCTCGATTACATGTGTGCTGTCGCATCAGAACTTGAGATATCGGCTGTAAAGACTGCATTTGGTGTCAAAGAAATAAGCGAAGTAGTACAGGACTTTGACGGCATCAGCCTCGACTCTCTCTGACTTTTTTCTCCGAGTTCATTTATTCGGGTAGGGCAAATACTGGTACAAGCATGAAGGTCTGCATTATGTGCGGAGGAGAAGGGACGCGGCTCCGTCCTCTCACCTTCGAACGCCCGAAACCCTGTATTCCAATAGTCAATAAACCCTCCATCGAACACCTGGTATCCCACCTATCCAATCTTGGTTTTCATGACGTGGTTATCACGCTGGGATACAAGGGCGATGCCATCGAGCAGTCGCTCGGCGATGGCGCCCTGCTTGGAGCCAACATCACCTATGTGTATGAGGAGAGCAAGCTCGGGACCGCAGGCAGCGTTCATAACGCCAGGCAGTACCTCGGTGACAAGCCGTTCCTCGTCGTCGGTGGGGATCACGTCACCGATCTGAACCTCCTTGAGTTCTATCGTGAACACCTGAAGAGTGCAGCCATCGTCACCATCGGGCTTATCAGCATCGACGAACCGTCAGAGTACGGTATCGCAGAGATAGATGTTGAGAACCGCATCCGCAGGTTCAGGGAAAAACCAGGTCCCGGTGAGATCTTCTCAAACCTGGCCTCGACCGGGATGTATGTCTGCTCACCTGATATCTTTGAGTACATCCCCGCAGGAGTAAAGTTTGACTTTGCAAAAAACCTCTTCCCGCTCCTCATGGAGAAGAATCTCCCGCTCAATGGCTGGCTGGCACGGGGAAACTGGTCCGATGTCGGGAGTCCTGCCTCACTCAGACAGGCCGAGAAATGGAAATTGCAGGAGATGAGGTACGCCAACATCAGCGGAGATCTCGACGTCAAGAACGCTAATATTCAGGGACCTGTTGATTTTGGTAGCTCGATCTACCTTGGCAACAACAGCAGGATAGTAGGCCCTGTGGTGATCGGTTCAGGAACCTCGATAGGAGACAACGTGCTCATCGGGCCGTACACCTCCATCGGCAAAAACTGCGTGATAAGAAATAATGTGAGGCTCCTCTCGTCCTCGATCTACAATAGGGTAGTGATCGGGCAGGGCTCTTCTGTTTCAGGAACGATCGTGGATAATGAGACCATGATCGGTGACGGATGCAGTGTGGAGCACGGCTCTGTGATCGGACCACGCTGTGTGATCCGCAACCGGGTTACTGTTCATTCAAACACCCGTATCTGGCCTGATGTCGTGATCGCGGACGGAACAATTGTCACTGAGCATATGCTCAACGATGACTACGACACCAGGTGCGAAGGCTCTTAATCCCTTTTTTCTGAGGTCTGAACCTGATCTCCCCCGACCACCACAGCCCCGCCGAACCGGTGTGTCCCAGCAACAAGCGGATGACGGGCATAATCCATAATCTGGATATCATCAACGGTCCTGAGTTTCATTGTCCGTGCGGTTCGTTCAAGACCTAGTTCAAAGTTCTCCGATATTTCGATCAGATAGGCCTCAAGGATCTTGATCCCGAGTTTCTTGGCAGCAACCGCCCGGTGATGCCCGTCTACGAGAATATTCTGGTCAGGTTTTTTGATAACGATGACGGGTTCTGCAAGCCCTTTCTTTATCTCGTACATCCTCCCCTCAAGTTCATCCATGTAGATTCGCGACTGGGTGGGAAGGAGTGAGTTGACCATCACCGGCCCTTTTGAGAGATGAGGTTTGATACCATGGAGCCTCTCGATGGTGTCCATCAGTTTGTATACTTTGTCAGGAGAGACGTGCTCTATCTGTGACCTAACCACATCGGTATTTGAGATGATCCCGAGGAGTTCATTCTTCTCGTTTACAACTGGCAGTTTCTGAATTCCAGATCTGATGATCACCCGTGCAACATCCCCAATAGCCATCTCGGGATCTGCAACGATCAGATGCTGGCTCATGATCTCCCTGACCGGTGTTTCTGGGTGTGCGAAGAGGAGGTCCCGGGCCGAGATGTACCCGATGACCACGTTCCCATCCACAATGGGAAACCCGTCATGCGACGTGACCTTGATGGCATTGATCACGTCACGCGCGATCTGATTCATATTGATGGTATCAACATCGGCGGTCATGTAGTCCCTGACCCGCTTCTTATCCATATTACTGGTAATTCAGTCTTGTCAGACTTCAAGACTTCGGTTCTTATGGGGTGATGTCCCGATCATTTCCTGATCCCTTTCATTTCCAGCGATCTTCCGGTTGATCTGGTCTGAAAAAGCGGTATTATGTTTATCATATTGCAGAGTGACATACTAGAGATGAAAGGATTCCGGCATAAGTCTGTGGAAAAGAAGGAGGAAGTAAACTGGACAAAATATGTGGTTGTTGCTGCATGTGTCCTGTTGGCTGTCTTCATGGTATTTTCCATGCTTGGGATGACCTGGCTCAATATCTTCAGTCAGGCAAAACCCGGCAACAGCGCGACAGTAGATTTTACCATCCGTGATGCACAGAGCCGTCCGGTTGTAACCACCACGTCCAATACCTATCTCCAGGCTCAGAAGGAAGGAGATCTCGTTGTCATGAGTGATAAACTTCCGATCAGGGTGAACATATCTGAAAACAGAGATCTGGTCCCGATCCAGGTTATGAATCCGTCAAACACCGGTGGACTTATCGATTTCGGACTCTTCAGACCTGAGCTTGATGCAATATCATATGGGCTTGTGGGCATGAAGGTAGGAGACACCAAGACGCTGCAGATCCCGGGTGCTTCCCAGATGACAAGAACAATGTCAAAAGGTCAGTTTGCCAATATCACCGGAGACTCCTTTGCAAAAGCAAAAGTAGGATCCCAGGTTCCGATCGCATTCAGCGAGACTCCGCAGATCGCAGTCGACAACGCAACCCCATCCACGTACCTGAGGACCTCGACGATCACAGCAATGTCTGATGAGAACGTCACCATCAACTACGGATACCCAACGATTGATATTACCTTAACCCAGCTTTCCACCTCATCGTAAGGTGGTCAGAGCCGGTATGCATATATCCGTTTGATGGTGTTTGCAACCTCAAACTTTCCTCTTCTTTTGGTGACCGAACCGTTTCTCATTCTGATATGTCCGATCCGAGCCTTTACTCCTTTGATAACATATACGTCACCGACGACGAACTTCTCGTCCCCTTCACACCTGACATAGAGCGGGAGGGTGTGCCATCCGTCATGTACTGAGAAACGTACAACCACCTGGTCAATGACCCTGGTCCAAAGGGTGTCGATATTCTTTCCAAGAGCCTTGGTGAGTCGCTTGTCGCCTGACTCTATTGACATCACCTCAACACCGGTGCCTTCGCCATCATCAGACTCAGCGATCAGAAAGTCCCCCTCTGCAATCTCCTCGTCCTCTGCAATCTCACATCTGCAGACAGAAGAGGTTCCCTCCTTGCTGACAATTGCTTTTATCTGAAGTAAAGCTGGCTCTTTCTGGACCGGGATGCGTGAGACCGTTCCACATACCGTGCACTTGATCACCTGGTTTGTTGTCCTGCTGAGAACCTCATGCTCGGTCTCTTCGCCGCAGGTGGTACAGAACATATCAATCTGATCCATTCAATATCAATGGAAGATATCTCTGTATAAATGGCAAGGGCAGTTGAACGGTTCTCAGCATTTGGACATCCCGAAGTGACCGCAACACACAGGACAACCTTTGAGATCACTGCTGAAGAGCACCTCTCGCCATCAGGAACCTGTATCCTCGCGGTGCGCTCTGAAAAAGGAGCAGCCGATCTATCCGACCGGTTCAGGGAACTCATGCAGTCTCCCGGCTGCCGGCTTACCACCGAACTCAGGTGCAGAGAGATTACTGCGACTGTGACTTCGTCTGGTTCTCCTGATCTCCTGCTTGATCATCCTACTGATCTCGTATGGCGGAGATCCTCGTTCACCTGTGGTCGAACCATCGGTCTGTACAGTGATTTTACGGCAGGAACCCTTCCCCGTGAATTGATTGCCCTTCTGAAACACGGTGAACGTCTTGATGTCACCCTCACTGCAGAACTGGATCCTGACTGCGATGAAGAGTCAAGGAGTCATGTGTTGCCCGGAATACACCTTCTTGACGAATAAATGCAGGACGATTTTATTAGGATCCAACAATCAATATGTACTCCGAATATAGGAGGATATGAATATGGACAAAATGGGACTAGGAATGCTAATTGTCGGTATTGTTCTGATTCTGGGAGGTGCTTACGGCATCTGGTTCTTCCTCCCTGATGTTATCAATGTGGTCAAGGGTGGTATAGGAATCGTTGCCCTCCTTGCAGGTATCATGTTTGCAGGAATCGGTTTCATCCTGGTCAAGGATTAAACCCGCATATCTCCTTTTTTTCGTAGATGAAATTTTTTCCAAGCCTTTCTAAGTTCAGGCTCTGCGTTTCAGCACCAGGATCTCAACCGGGATGTCACGCTTATCCTCGGTATGAAAGAAGAATGTCCTGGGAATGGAGAACTCTGCTGCAATCACACCGGTAATTTCCGCACGATCTGCGATATACTGACTGATAAACTGCTCCGATCCTGCGTTGAAGATCCCGTATACAACCTCTGCCCGTGCGAGTGCGAGGTCGATGAAGGGTCTGTCAGCATGCTCCACCTGTGCCCCGAATGGCGGGTTCATGATGACCGTGTCAGCCTCGGGAACCTGAGCCCAGGTACCGGGATCTGCGAGGTCAGCACTGACAAACGAGATGCTGACTCCAAGTTTTTCTGCGTTCTCTTCTGCTATCAGGGTTGCATCCTGATCGATCTCGACCCCGATCACCTCACCGGCCCCGAGAAGTGCTGCACCAATCCCGAGGATTCCAGTCCCTGATCCGAGTTCAAGCACCCGGAGCCCGCTGATATCCCCGGAAAGAAACGCGGTGTAGAGGAGTCGAGCGGCGAGTGGTGCCGGAGTCTGGTACTGCTCACGCTCCGGCACTGGATGTGAAAACCCGGAAACCTGTTCAAGCAACATCTCGAGTTTACGCAGTTTCATCTGATCTCGTCGACCTCGTAGTCTTCAAACTTCCTGACTCCGCAGAGGATCTCAAACTCCTG
>CAZVAS010000049.1:6674-7911 GCA_964625165.1 uncultured Methanospirillum sp.
TCCCCGTTGACCTCTTCGATGGTTTTTGTATAGGGATCGCAGGCGATTACCCGTGCACCGGTTGCGATCTGCACACCCAGGGGATGAAACACCCCGGTCCCAAGGTAGAGGATCTCTGATGCCCCGGTTCTTCTGGCAGCCTCAAATGAACATCCGAGGATCTGCCCGGGATAAGGGGTCCGGTCCGTCCCCTCTGCGACCATCACCGAGATCCCTGCCACTTCAAGAATACAACTGACTGCAGGGATCAGGTGAACATGTTGCACCGTGGTGACGAGACCGATCCTGCGGGTTGTAAAGAGTGGAACCGCTTCCAGAACCACGTTAGGATCAAAGTCCATCCTGAAGATGTCATAGATGACCCGATCAGTGCTATCCACTGGAGCATGGCCGAGATGAACAAGCACATCTGTATCCCTGAGAAGTTCCAGGTCAAGATCACAGGCCCCGTAGCAGGGATCGCCACTGACAAGGACAGTAAATCCGGCAGACTGCAGGTCCCCGGCAAGTTCAGAGAGACGGCGCTTCAGCCCTTCAGGTGCCTGGAGGGCAACCCTGCATGCCCCCCGGTGTTTCAGTTCTGCGATCAGGTCAGAGCTGGCGATCAACGATCTTCACCGTGTCTGCCACTTCGATCGCGACAAGATAGTGGTATGGCATGGCTATCTCGGGAGTGCCTTTCTTTATCGCAAAACAGATCCCGGCAACCTCAACCCCCATCTCCTGGAGTGTGTGAAGAATGCCGTTCACGGTCCCACCGGTGCTGATCACATCATCCACGATGACAACCCTGTCCCCGCGTGATAAACCGTTGATGAACATCTTCCCCTTCGAGTACCCGGTCTGCTGCATGACCTCCTGCTCACCGGGAAGCCCGTAACTGCGCTTGCGAATAATGTTCACCGGGATATCAGTCATGAGTGAGATCGCTGTTCCGATCGGGATTGCCATCGCTTCTGCAGCCACGATGTACTGCACATCACGCAGATCGAGAAAGTGGATCATCCCGACCGCGACCTCCCTGAGTACGACCGGGTCTATCTTTGGAATTCCATCCGTGATTGGGTGAACGAAGTAATTGTACTCTCCCTTTTTTACGATCGGGCAGGTCTCAAGTGACTTAATCAGATGTTCGATCATGAAATTCTCCAAATTCTGCAAGGAACTTCTCCACCACATCACGGTGGACATGAGGCATGCACACGATCCGCAGATCCCCGCTCCTGGTGTAAGAGAC
>CAZVAS010000049.1:8011-15037 GCA_964625165.1 uncultured Methanospirillum sp.
GGTGGACATGAGGCATGCACACGATCCGCAGATCCCCGCTCCTGGTGTAAGAGACCACCCAGGGTTCAGGCACCTCAGTATGCTCGAAGGTGGCCACGTTCACATCTGGTGTGATCTTCCTTTTGACACCGTATGCCTCCATTCCCTCGCTAAGCCGTCTCGTGTTCTCCATACATCCTGCTACGACCGCCTCCATCCCGTCCTTTCCAAGATGGGTGAGCACTGCATATGCACCTGCGACTGAGGCTCCGGGTCTGGTTCCTGTCAGGCTGTAACTCTGCTTTACCGTAAGGTATGGCGTATCTACCAGGAGGTTGCAGAAACAGGACTCATCCCTGACCATCAGCACACCGGCAGGGATTGTACTCATCCCCATCTTATGGGGATCAACCGATATCGATCCTACTCCTGGAACCTTGAAGTCAAACAAGGGGGCATCTTTGAGGAAGGGTAGTACGAGACCACCAAATGCAGCATCTACATGCAAATGCACATCCTCTTCTTCAGCGAGTCTGCCTAGTTCAGGGATGGGATCTGTCATACCGTATTCTGTGGTCCCAGCAATACCGATGATACAGCAGGTATTTTTGTCCACGAGTTCTGCTGTCTTTCCGATGTCCATCCTGTACTGCCCGTCAAGCGGGGCAACCCGCATCTCGATCCCCATCATCCTGCAGGCTTTTTCAAAAGAGAAGTGAGCCGATGCCGGAACGATGATGTTGGGCTTATCAGACTTTTTGCGTGCTTTGGTGAACCTGAGCACCTGGATGTTTGACTCGGTACCACCTGATGTTGAGCAGCCCCCTGCATCAGGTGCATGAAAGAGATCTCCGAACCAGCGGATTAAGAGTTCATCAATCTGGGCAGTTCCTGGAAAGAGCCCTGGGTCTCCAAGGTTCGTCTCCATGAAGAGATTATGCGCACGTACTGCCACCGGATGCGGTGGTGTACACATCGAGGAGAGGATATGATCCCAGCAGATGTCCTTGCGACGGTATTCTTCGAGAAGACAAAAGAGGGATTCTGATGAGATACCATCAGAGACCATAGTTCTTACGTGCACCCTCAAGGATGATGCGCTGCTCGGTGCGGGCCACTGTCTCTCTGATCTTTGCTATTGCGTCGATGTTGGATGAGACACTGGTGATTCCGTGCTGGACAAGCCAGGTGACCATCTCTGGTTCACTTCCTGCCTGTCCGCAGATCGAGACCTCAACTCCGCCCTCACGGCATGCCTTGATAGCCCGGTCGATGAGTGCCAGAACAGCCGGGTGCTTCGGCCAATACATATCTGTCACGTTCTCGTTGTTCCGGTCAATGGCGATGGTGTACTGGATGAGATCGTTCGTGCCGAAGGAGGCGAATTTTATTCCTGCTTTGATGAAGTCCTCAATGATGACAGCACTTGCCGGAATCTCGATCATGATACCGAGGTCTACGTTCTCGACATCAACCCCTGCGCTCTTGAACTCTTCCTTTGCCTTGATGAACTCGTTCGGATGGGACACCATTGGGAACATGATTCCAAGGTTGTCGTATCCGAGGTCCCAGAGCCGCTTGAAGGTCTCTATCTGGAGCCTGAACTGTTTTGGGCTTTGGAGGTCACGCCTGATCCCTCTCCACCCGAGCATCGGATTGTGCTCAATCGGCTCACTCTTGCCGCCCTGCATATTCCTGAACTCATCGGTGGGTGCATCAAGAGTCCTGACCCAGACCGGTTTTCCGGGAAATGCATCAAGCACCACTTTGATGCCGTTCAGGAGTTCCTGGATGAACTCTTCTTCCCGGTGATTCTCGATGAACCAGCCTGGCGTCTTGTTGAGACCGAGGATGAGGTGCTCGATTCTGAGCAGACCCACACCATCTGCGCCAGTGGCTGCCGCACGGGCTGCTGCCTCAGGCATCGAGACGTTCACTTTTACCGAGGTTGCGGTGATGATCTTTGACGGGCCTGTGGCCACTGGAACTGCTGAACTTGCAGTCTCCTGCTTCACGGTCTCGATGACACCGTCGTAGATGAGACCCTTCTCACCGTCGACTGTTACGACCTGACCTTCTTTCAGAAGTTGGGTTCCGGTCTTTGTACCAACAACGGCAGGAGTTCCGAGTTCACGGGAGACGATCGCCGCGTGGCAGGTCATTCCTCCTTCATCTGTTATGATTGCCGAAACCTTTCTCATCGCGGGAACCATGTCCGGATTTGTCATCCTGGTGACCATGATATCCCCGTCTTTCACCTTTCCAATGTCCTTGACATCGTACACGATGGCAACCTTCCCGCTTGCAATGCCAGGTGAGGCACCCTGACCCTGCAGTATCACCTGGTCTGCGCTGCCAGTTGATACACCCTGCCCGTTCTTCTTCGCCCCCGTCTTGATCGTGGTGATTGGCCGTGACTGGAGCACAAAGATCTGGTCCCCGACGATCCCCCATTCCATATCCTGGGGAACTCCGTAATGCTCTTCAGAGACAATTCCGTAGGTGGCAAGCCGCTTCACATCCTCATCAGAGAGAACCTGCATCTCCTGGCGGTCGGGTTTTATCTCAAGAGTCTTTGTTCCGTATTCGCCATCTGCTACGATCTCGGTCCGCTTGGTTGCAATGAACTTGTCAACGATCCGTTCGGTCCGCTGATCAAAGACATACTTGTCCGGTGAGACAGAACCAGATACGACTGACTCTCCAAGTCCCCATGATCCCTCGATGATCGTCATGGACTCACCGGTTACCGGATGGGAGGTGAACATTACCCCTGCCTTCTCTGACGGGACCAGGCGCTGCACGACCACCGCGATATTTACGGTGTGGTGATCGAAGCCCTGCTTTGCCCGATAATATATTGCACGTGCTCCGTAGAGCGATGCCCAGCAGACCTGAACTCCCTTGAGCAGATTCTCTATTCCTTTGATATTGAGGACTGTCTCCTGCTGTCCGGCAAAACTTGCATCTGGCAGGTCTTCTGCGGTAGCACTTGATCGTGCAGCAACGATATCGCCTCCGCGTGACATCTTCTGGTACGCCCGTGCGATGGCATCCTTCAGATCCTTTGGCATCGGTGAGTCATTGACAAGTTTTTTCGCCTTTTCAGCAGCCTCTTCCAGCAGATCGTTGTTATCGACATCCAGACCTTCAAGAAGCGCATAGAGTTTATCTTCAAGATTGGTTGCAACCAGGAACCGGCGAAATGCCTGACTGGTTACAACAAACGCGGGAGGAACCGGGAGGCCGATGGATGCCATCTCGCCGAGCGATGCACCTTTGCCTCCGACAGAGGGAATATCCTCCTTACGTATCTCTTCAAGCCACAGAATATCTGGAATACCTGTCATGCACACACCAAAATTACTCTCTATACTATTCCTCTACAGTGCAGTAAAAGTGTTGCCTGATCTGAAGGAACAAAATCCCTTCCTAAATGGACGAATACCTGGCATTTCCGATACATATATATGCGAATTGTACTAATCTATTGAGGCAATATCCCGCCTTAACTCAGACTGGTAGAGTGCGCGGCTGTAGTTTGGATTGCCGCTTGAGGTAACTGCGCAGCTACCGCGATGTCCCCGGTTCAAATCCGGGAGGCGGGATCCTTGTAATGCCCAGATAGTGTAGTGGCCTATCATGTCGGCCTGTCACGCCGACGACTCGGATTCGAATTCCGATCTGGGCGTCTTTCTTTTTGAACACCAGCATCTTATTAACCCGCTCTGGAAAAACTATACTCAGCATTTATTCCGGGGCTCATACCTATGATAAAATACGGAACATTATCGTTCGTTCTCATTCTGTTGATCCTTGCAGGCTCTCTGGTTGCTGCAGACAGGCTTCCGAATGTGAGCAAGACAACCAATATGCAGGTTCCGGCAACAACGAACCTTCAGCTTGTGGGTATGATGGACTCACAGACCCAGGTCCAGATCAATACCCGGAATTTTAACGGGACCGATGCAGAGAGTCAGGGTTTCCTCTCTCCTGGCGCTGTTGAATCAGATCTTATCTATAAGAATGATATGATGACCAACGGTGGATATCTGGCACTTGCAAAAGACCAGACCTTTGATGAGGGAAACCAGAATAAGAAAGGGTACAATGTTGACTCTGCGATAGTCTCAACGTATGCAACCGATCCTGACAAAGGATCCAGGATGAGTACCTCTGAGCAACTCACTCTCACCACTTCAGGTAACTGGACTCCGTTTAACCAGTCTATCCATAACGCTCTGGTCTCCTCTATCGTCAACCGGTACATCGGCGGCTTCAACAGTAATTATGATGCTAGATCGGATGTGAGTCTGACCACCGGCCAGCTGGCAACGATTGCACAGGGCAGATCCACGGGCTATGACAATACAGTACCTGCTGGAATGAGATATACTCTTGGAATTCATCCAGATATGTCCACTGGCCTGCCGTATGCCCAGGGTAGTGCATCTACCAACTTTGTGATTACGAACGAGGAAGGATACGAGAACACCACGAACCTTTCGTCGACCAAGACCTTTGCCGATTCAACCAAGGTCAACGGCCTGATCTTCAAGTTTGGCAAGGACTTCAATGTTGAGTCCGGTGTCGAGGTAGGGGCAGCGTAACCCTCCTCTTTTCTGCACTTTGAACAAACTATTTGGACTTATCACCGCAACTAATCCTGAAAGATGAAGACCGAGTTTTTTGACAGGTATGGCATCTGGCTCCTCATGATCCCATTCCTGTCAGCCTGTGTGTCGTGTTCCCAAGGGGTATCAACAACAATTCCGCCATTTGACACCTCGGTCATTGCTTCATCGTCTGTTGCAAATATCCAGAATGTCGCGTACGAGTCACATCTGGGGTCGACAGTTCTTGGTGAGGATGAGAACGTTCCTGCTGATGTGAAATATTCAGTCAGCATAACCGGTGTAAACCGGACTGATGGTAAGGGCGCTGAAGGAATAGCCAAGACCCGGTTTGTTGTATCAGTGCTTGAAGGCCGTGGCACAGAGCTGAATGCATCATCAGAACATGTATGGCGCGATGAGACTGAAGTGGCCGGGACTATCAGGAATCTAATGAAAAATTTCGAGTATAAATCAGGTATCAGGATCTAGGGAGTAGTAGATGGCAAAATTCTGGGTTGTTGCCCTGTTAGCAGTTATGATGGCATTTCCCTGCACTGTACTGGCTTATGAGTTCAAAGCAAGTGAACTGGGATACCCTGACGGGTTCATCTGTCACCCTGACTGGAAATACTTTAGTGCCAGTGAGATGGCATCGAATTTCACCTCTGATCGCGTAAAAGGGGATGTTCCATTCACTGTCCAGTTCTTTGACACCTCATATGGTGATCCAGAGTTCTGGTCATGGGACTTTGGTGATGGCAATTCGTCAGATGAACAGAATCCGGTGCACACCTATCTGCTACCCGGTTCGTATGATGTTGCACTCAAGATCGGTAAGTCATACAACTATGAGACCTCCCTTGCTACCTACAATAACACCAGCCTTGGGCAGTTTACCGATATGAAATGGTCAAGCACAGCCAGAGAACTGAATTATATCAATGTCTCTCCTGAGGGTTCAGGAACTGATCAGCCGGTTCCTGAAAACTTTTACCCAGAACCTAAGAAAGGGGTCGTTCTTCCATCAGGGCAGATGGGAGTTGTCGGGAGTGCACAGTTTGACGCAGCCACAATCACGATGACCCCAAGCACCCAGAAAGGATACACAGATACCCTGAATATCAACGGTGCGTATAAACTCTCGAAGTTTACTCCCTACAATGATGCCTACTAACCTTTTTTCTGACTGAACAGGTGATCATATATCTTCTGAACGATTTCACAATCCCGTCCGGGATCAGTACCTGAACCCGGTCACCCGACTTCTCCCTGGGATATCTGTACTTGTCATCCTGCTCGGTGTACTTACGGCAGGATGCATCACTGACAAACCTGTCAATATCACATCTGTCCAGGGTAGCTTGAGTTCTGCAGGAGAGGATGCTTCAGTATCAGGTGATGATTCAAAAGCGATTTCTCTGATTGATGCGGCCCTCAGCCTGAACAGTACAAACCCTGACCTCTGGATACGATCCGGTGATCTGCTGGCGAAGGCAGGAGAGCAGAATGAAGCTCTGTCTGCGTATGACCAGGCACTTGTGCTGGATCCTGTCAATTCTTCGGCACGGACAGGCCGTGGTCAGATCCTGATCGAATCAGGTGAGCCTGAAAATGGAAGTACTGAACTTCAGAACGTCATTAGGGATGATCCAGGGTATGTTCCTGCTTATTCTGCACTGGCAGATTTCTATGCCGCAAACAAGCAGTATGCCGATGCCCTTGCTCTGTACAATAACGTAACCAACCTCTCCCCTAATAATTCCAGGATCTGGGTCCGCAAGGCCGAACTCTACATGAACATCAGCAGGTATAACGATGCAGCTAAAGCCTATGATCGTGCCCTCATTGAGAACAAGAGTGATGCCGACTCCTGGCGTGCTCTCGGTAACCTGCTCAGGTCATCGAAACGGTATGCAGAAGCAGCAGTTGCATATGGCCAGGTGAATGGCCTCCGACCGGGAAACCTTTCAGATCAGAAGACTGAAGCAGACCTGCTTGTGAAAGGACTTAAACTGGAGAAGGCAGTAGCTGCATATCACACGCTCTATGAGCAGAACCCGAATGATATGGATGTTCTCCTGGCATACAGCAGAATCCTGAACTCGGTCGGCGAATATGCACTCTCTCTCAATATCTCCCAGGAGGCACTCCGGCTTGACAATAACTCGGCAGATGCCTGGTCAAGCATCGGGTTTTCATATGCAAATCAGCAGAAGTTCAATGAATCCCTCTCTGCGTTCAACCGGTCGCTCAAACTCAATCCTGCCAATGATGCGACCCGCTCAAACATCGGGTTCCTATTGCTTCAGGAGAAGCAGTACGACAAAGCACTTGGTGAATTTGAGAATGCAACCCGTATGAATCCTGAAGATGCATCCTCATGGACCTACATGGCGAAGACCAAGAAGGAACTGGGTGACTACAAGGGATC
>CAZVAS010000050.1:0-12150 GCA_964625165.1 uncultured Methanospirillum sp.
GGATCAACAAACGGAGGGAACTTCCACAGAAGATCTTCCATATCGGCGACGTGGTAAGGGATCTCAAGACAGGCCAGAAGATGGCCCTCTCCTCTACTCATCCGGGTGCTGACTTCTCTGAAGCATATGCCACTGCAGATGCGGTCTGTCGTGAAATGGGCCTTGCATATGAGGTAGCAGAGAGCTCAGATCCGGCATTCATAGATGGGAGACGTGCTGATATCGTGGTTGATGGGAAGGTGATAGGTCTGTTTGGTGAGATTCATCCTGCAGTGCTCAGTGCTTTTGACATCGATCAGCCGGTCTCTGCCGTCGAGATCGATCTGACCCTGCTTCCCTGATCACTTCTTTTTGGCCAGACCTGCACAAGTTCGAAATATTCAACCGATCTCCCGACGCACGGGTGGTACCACCGAAGGCTTATGCAGAAACGATTGAACATCATGGTATCAGGCAGGGTTCAGGGCGTTGGGTACCGTGGATTTGCACGCCTTGTTGCCAACCGGTACGATGTGACCGGGTTTGCATCAAATGAACCTGATGGTCGGGTCTCCATTATTGCGGAAGGAGACGAACAGGCGCTTGATAAGTATGTGGTAGATCTCTATGCCAAAGATGAGCCATTGATAGAGGTTAACTCTGTTGATGTATCTGAACAGGCATATACTGGTGAGTTTACCCGATTTGAACCACACTTTGGTGACTTTCAGAAAGAGATGTTTGTAAGATCAGAGCTTGCACTTGAGTATATGCGAGAAATGATCAAACTACAAAAACGCTCACTAAAGACACAGATTGAGATGATAGAAGCACTCCGTGATATGAAGAAGGAGTCAAAGAAGCGGCGGGAAGTGCTTGAGAGAATGATTGAGGCGATTCACTCACAGGGATAATGCTATGACTACACAGGATTCTCCGGCTGGACTTCACGTCGGAAAGAAAGTTGATATAAGGGTTCTGGAGGCTGTTGCCAGGAAAGGAGATCTCTCTATCATCCTCTACTTTGAAGAGGACCTTGCAAAGAACTCCACATATGCAGCAGATCTGAAAGAGTATGAAAAGGACCCTGAAGATGAACGACCATTCATTGAACTCGTCTCCTTTATGTCATTCCAACGGAAGATGAGCCCATGCTTTGAGGATGCCCTCACAACTGTTCCGTTGATGATCACCATCTGCTCAAATTCTGAAGAGTATAATGGCAAACCAGTTGTTAAAGGCATTCTTCCATTTCTCGATGAGATGGATCTTTCCTAATATTTTATATAATAAACTAAATGCTGCGATATATCAGCAGGATCATATCGACCTGAAATCTTTCCTTTTGTCAACTAACTGGGTGGTTCAACCATATCGGAAATTAAGGAACCAATATATCTGTACAGCGACTACAAAAAGAGTAATATGGCAGTGTCGAAATCACGGGGTATCGGGGATACGCATCAGCAATTCAGGTCGCTTCAGGCCATCGTCAATCATATCAGATCACAGGAGATGTTTCTCCAGGTTCTTGATCGCGAAGATGCAATCCCTGATATGGCAAAGCGCCTCTCCCGTGAGGCTGTCGCTGGAGAATTAAAATCAAACAAGCGCCTGTTTCTTGATTTTTTTTATAACATGATCGCCATGTCTGGCGAGACTGATCGTATCCAGGATGTCGAGTTTAAGTACGTCGTAATAGGGCAGGACCTGATGGAAGTTGACCGATGCCTGCTCTGGTATGACGATCTGGAACTTCAGATGCCATTTGAGATCGGGGAAAAATTTGGGAAAGTTGTTCTCGGCGAACAGATGGGCAACGTGGTCGACACCATCACAGACTTTTATAAAAATGCTGAAGCAAGGTTTGACCGTGAACTGGATGGCAACCTTGAGCGGTGTTCCCTCCTTGTCCTTGAGGAGCATTATCCCCAGTCAGCCTTTCATATCACTGTCAGGCTTCCGGCAATAATTCTCAACGATTATCCAATCTCTCTCTGAAGTCCAGCCTTATCTGGGTGATCTCTTCTCTTCTTCAGGGTATGAGATCCCCCGCAGCTCTCGTATCTTTTTCATGACCTCTGTTGTGTAGAGTGAGATCCGCCTGAGCCGGTGGGTCTCTTCGGTTGATGCAAGGAATCTGATCTCACGGAGACGTGAGTCAGCTTCATCAAGGAGCGTATTCACAACATCTCCTCCTGCCCCTCCACCTGTCGGTTCGGGCACTATCACAGAAGTGATGAACTGCAGATTGCCTTTGTCCATGAGCGGGATCATATCGATCCTCACCCTTCTGACCATATCATGGATCTGTAACGGCCCATTCGTTGCAAACCCCTTTCCTTCCCTGAACCGATCCTTCCCTGATATCCAGATCTTCTTAATAAGATCAGGAAGTTCTTCGATAGATCGGGGTGGTGTGGTCTGGTGATTATGTTTGAAGAAGGATCTACAGGCGTTGTTCATGAAGATGACCGCACCGGTTGTGGTGAAGAGCATGACCGGATGTGGGATCGATTGTATCGCAAGGATGGCGAGGCGATAATCTCCTGCTTTGAGCGGCGGCGGGACCTGTCGTGTCTGCTCGGGCTCATGTACTGGTTCAGGCTCTTCTTCAGGTTCAGGGGGCTGAGGTGAGCGCTGGGCAGTGGTGGTCTGGTATAATTTATTTTTATGTGCCACCATCTCGATGTTGCTATAGAGTTCCCGTTCCTTGAACGGCTTGATCAGGTACCCGAACGGCCCCGAATCCACTGCCCGCTTTATGGTGTCGTCATCAGAATGGGCTGTCAGGTAGATGATAGGGATCTTGTACTGCTGATAGATCCTTTTTGCAGTCTCGATACCATCCATGTCACCCTGAATTCTGATATCCATCAGGATGATATCAGGCTGCTTCTCTCTTGCAAGGTTTATCGCTTCAGCTCCATCAAACGCACTCCCGACTACCTCATATCCAAGTTCCTTGAGTGTCTTTTCAAGGAGTACTGAAGTGACTGCCTCATCTTCAACTATGAGAATACGTCGTTTCATACATGCACCCGCTCTCCGGGATTTTCACTAAATTGTATTGTGATTGTGGTTCCCGGTCCTTTTGGTCGTTTGATCTCTCCTTTGAGCTGATGAGTAAGCCTGGAGACGAGTTCAGTCCCGAGTGATGTCCCGGTCGGACTCTTCCCTTCCGCAGGCATCCCCCGCCCGTTATCTGATACTTCCATGCGATATATGTGGTTCTGATGGGTGAATGTCACCCTGATCTCCCCATTCCCCCCGGGTTCAAAGGCATATTTGACGGCATTGGTTATCAATTCATTTAGTATGAGTCCGCAGGGAATACACCGTTCTATATCAAGAACGATGTCTGGATCGATCTCTGTGATGTACTTGATAGAGGAGTTTGCACCCTCGTACTCCTGTTTCAGGTGATTAATCAGATTTCCTACATACTCTTTGACATTGATCCTTCCGATATCACGGGAACTATAGAGAAGTTCATGGATCGATGCCATCGAAAAGACCTGATTCCGGCAGTCCTGGAGGATCTCAGTTGTAACCGGGTCCGTTGTCCGCATCCCCTGAAGTTTAAGAATACCTGATATGATCTGCAGGTTATTCTTTACCCGGTGGTGAATCTCTTTGAGCAGAAGTTCTTTCTCATGGAGTGAGGCGATGATCTGCTCCTCATCCCGGACTCTGCTAGTCACATCACTATATATCAGGAATATCTCGTGAGCATTTCCTATGCGTGTATTTGAGAGGTAAATTTCCCTCCATTGTTTTCCAAGAGGGGTTTCTAGTTGTATCCTTGGCAGACTCTGGGGCTTTCCTGATGTGGCCAGACGTTCAAGTGCCGAGTTGAGGTGTTCAGGAATTACAGGACCAAAGTACTCCTGAAATGTCTTGCCAAGCAGGTGTTCCTTCTTCTTCCCTTCCAGAGTTTCGGCTGCAGCATTCATCTCGATTAGGATAAACTTCCCATCACCATCATGATCGAGAAAGATTGCACACCCCGCGTTCATGTTCGAGAAGAGCATGTTCAGACGGTTTTGACTGGTTTTTACCTGATCATCGAGGACCTTCTGGCGGGTGATGTCTATAATAAAACCCTCAAGTCCGATAACGTTCCCGTTATCATCCAGGACTCCTACACCCTGTTCCCAGACCCATTTGAACTTCATTGCACTGGTGAAGATTCTATAGGTCAGTTTGAACTGGGCGTTCCTCTCAACAGCCCGCCTTATCACCTCCATGATACGTGGCCGGTCATCCGGATGAATGAGAGAGGTGTACGTGGGGTTCTTGTTCTGAACCAGATCAGATGAGTGGTACCCGGTAAGCAGAAGACTTCCTTCACTCACAAACTCCATCGTTCGGTCATCGTCAAAGTTGCATTTATATACCATTCCTGGCAGGTTCTCGATCAGGGTGTTGACCATCCTCTCGCTCTCAACAAGTGCGTCCTCGGCGATTCGGTCTGAAATATGACCTGCAATCTGCACCACTATTCCCTGGAGGAACCGCTGGAGAGGAAGAGAGAGTTCCTGTTCCTCTACGTGCGATGCAATATGGATGAGGCCGATAGGCTTTGAATGATGTGTGAGTGAAATGACAGCATCTGATCGGATCTTCTCATTGGTCTCAAGAACGCGTGAGTACTCATGGATGGTTTGGCTGTTCCTGAACACCGTGTCTGTTCCCCTTAATAATGATAAGAAGAGGGGGATCAGATGTGCCTGGATTGCGTGATCGCTGTACCCTGCAGAAAATCCTTCTGCCATTGCAAGAGAGAGGTGCTCATGCTCATCCATCAGGTAGATTGCTGCTGAATCAAGGGTTGAGGTGACTAACGCTGCCTGGAGGCTCTCGGTAAGGACATCATTGAGATTTTTTGAGTTTGCGCTGGCAATTGCAAGATCACGCTGTGCCCTGAGGTTGTTCTCTGCCCTTACAAGTTCAACAGAGGTATTGACTTTGTGTGCCAGTTCTGTAAAGGATATATGCGGACTTTCTTCCTTCTGCACATAAAAATTCGCTCCACTGTTCAGCGCCTCAACAGCAACTGCTTCACGCTCCCTTACTGTGAAGAGTACAAATGGGATCTGCTGGTCTTTCTCCCTGATTCTTCTGAGCAGTTCAAGGCCGTCCATGCCGGGCATGGCATAATCTGATATGATCGCATCATATCTTCGTACCTTCAGTTGTTTCAGTGCTTCTTCTCCTGATTCGACGACATCAACAGAGAATCCGAACTTCTTTTCCAGGATCTGACGCCCGAGATCGAGGAGGACTGACTCGTCATCAACAAGAAGAACCTTTGTCATTTCCATTCACCCGGCATGGTCCTTCAGTTGATCTCAACATGAAGACGCATAATCGTTGGGATCTTTGCCTGGTGATCAGATTGTTATTTCAGCACTGCTCCTGCCTGTCTGCCCCTACAATCTCACGTGCAATGGAGCAGAAGAGGGAGAGTGGTCCTGCTGTAATGAACTTTCGTGATATCTCAACAGGGATGATCTCCCCATCATGTCTGCGGTGAACTGATCTGACCCTGAAAGTCTCTTCCTCTTCCCTTGGCATTTCCCACATCTCCTGCCAGGATTGAGGGGTAATCTCAGGGTTAATATCATAGACTGTGATCTGCTGGATCTCTTCACGTGTGTATCCCAGCAGTTTGCAAGCGGTCTCGTTTGCCCTGTATACTCCCCCGGTGCGATCAAAGAGCAGGATTGAATCCGAAGCCTGGTCAAAGACAAACCTGATGATCAGCAGTTCACGTTCCAGTTTCTCCCGGCGTGTCATCTCTGCCATGAGATCCTGGTTTGCAGCCCGCATCTCTCTGGTTCTCTGTTTTATTACCGCTTCGAAGTTGGCATGATAAATCTGCAACTGCTCTTCAAGGTGTTTACGTTCTGATATGTCGGTTCCGATAGCCTGGATGCTTCCGAGTTCTCCCCTGCTGGTAAAGATACCCCTATATTGCCATTCCTCCCACGCTACCATACCATCTGGCTGAATTGTTTTGAATGCAATCTTTGCAACAGGGTTCTTTGGTGTCAGGTCAGTTCGGAGCCTGTCTAAACGTTCAAGGTCTTCATGAGAGATCACAGGCTCGTATGGAAATCCTACTAATTCATCTCTCTTTCTCTCCATTCTTCTGCAGAATGCATCATTGACATAGGTGAGAATTCCATCAGGACGTGACCTGATGATGAACTCGTTCTGATCTGATGCAAGTGTTTCAGCCTCTGCTCTGCAGATTTCAGCCTGGTGAATGGCATCTCTCATCCCGGTCTCATCACTGAAGATGATTGCACATCCAGGTCGCCCGTCCTCGCAGACAACTGGCAGGATGGCGATCTCAAACCACCTGGTTGAACCCCTGATTGTGAGCGGGAGTTCAAGGTCTTCTTTTTGCCCCTGAATTGCTTTTTTGATCTTTGAAGTGATCTCATCCTGCATGAGGAGATTCAGATCGGGATCTGTGATCTGCTTCCCTGTAGGATCATCAGAAAGTCCGAAGAGCTCGCTGATCCCGTTCTTTGCAGCTCCGATAACCATTCTGCAGGTGATGAGAATATACGGATCCCGGGTACAGACGACAAGGGCTGAAGAAGGAATCCGGTTTGAGAGATGGTAGACTTTGGCCGTGCTTACAACCCGGAGGTCTACCTCTCCTTTCATCTGCATCCCGTCGAGGTACTTGGCCACCGTGGTCCGATGCATGCCCAGTACCTGCGAGAGATCAGTGATTGACATCCCCCGCGGATGCTCTGCGAGTTGTTCCCTGATTCGTCTGAGTTCCTCTAGATCTCCTATCAATATTTTTCACCTCACCCGGTTGATCATGCCTATAGGATTATGTCGTACATATTCTACTGTCACTTGACCTGATAAAGAGGATCATCTCTGTATTGAATAATAATATTTGGGCGAGAAGAATGCTTGGCGACTATTTTGAACTAAATTTTTAAAAATAATTTATTATTGTCGCCTAAAATTGGTGGCGAATATGTACGACATATACAATTTATTAAATATTGATGTGTATAACTCCTGATCAGATGCTGCGTATACTTCAGAACGTATAGAGCATCGCCCTGTCCTTTGATCGTACCAGGCATGTGTCTGAAAGGCGGGGGTATTGTTAACGATTAATCATGAAGGAGGTTTATCATGGCTGAAGACTTTGAAGTCAAACTTGAGAAGAAGGCATACATTCCGGACCCGCAGTACCTGGCAAACTCTGCGCTGGGTGATTACAAAGCAGCATATGCAAAATTTATCTCTGATCCGGATGGGTTCTGGGATGAGAAGGCACGTGAACTGAAATGGATGCGCCCATGGGATAAGGTAAGGGAATGGAAGCACCCATATGCAAAGTGGTTTACCGGTGCTAGCCTGAACATCACCGAGAACTGCCTGGACCGTCATGTCAACAACGGACGCCGCAATAAACTCGCCATCATCTGGAGAGGTGAAGATGGACGGGAAGAGGTACTGACATACAGACAGCTCTCCCGCTCAGTCATGCGGTTTGCAAATGCCCTGAAGAGTCTTGGTGTGCAGAAGGGTGACCGGGTCTGTTTCTACATGCCCTTCGTCCCCGAACATGTTGTTGCGATACTGGCATGTGCACGGATTGGGGCTGTTCACTCGATCGTGTACGCCGGGTTCGGAGCCGAGGCACTCCACTCACGGATACGTGACGCCAATGCAAAGATAGTGATCACCGCAGATGTCGGGAAACGCAGGGGAAAGACGATCCCCCTCAAGAGTATCGTGGATGATGCTGTCAGGAACTCTCCGAGTGTTGAGAAGGTCATCGTGCTCTGCAGGGAGAAGTGCCCACTTGAGCTGTACTCTGAATTAGAGGTGGATTTCTACGGCATACAGGAAGGGATGTCTGATGAATGTCCAGCCGAAGAGATGGATGCTGAAGACCCGCTCTTTATCCTGTATACCAGTGGGACCACAGGAACTGCCAAAGGGATCGTTCATGCCTGCGGAGGGTACATGGTCGGAACCCATTACACCTGTAAGTACATCTTCGATATCAAGGAGAACGATGTCTACTGGTGCTCCGCAGATCCGGGCTGGATTACAGGCCACAGTTACATTGTGTACGGTCCACTGTCAGTCGGGGCGACCGTGGTCATCACCGAGACGACACCTGACTATCCGGACTATGGGATCTGGTGGAGCATCATCGAGGAGTTCGGAGTATCGATCTTCTACACCGCCCCAACGGCTATAAGGATGTTCATGCGGGTGGGTGAAGAGTGGCCTGACAAGTATGACCTGAGTTCACTCAGGATCATCGGTTCTGTCGGTGAACCTCTCAACCCTGAAGCCTTTGAGTGGTACTACCGGGTGATCGGCAAGAACAAATGTCCGATCCTGGATACCTGGTGGCAGACCGAGACCGGTATGCATATGATCACAACACCACTTGGAATGCCGATGAAGCCAGGGTTTGCCGGAGTTCCAATCCCTGGAGTGGTTGCAGACGTGGTGGACAAGGATGGAAACCCGGTGCCTCCTGGTCAGGGTGGTCTGCTTGTCATCAAGGAACCGTGGCCATCGATGATGAGAACTGTGTACAACAACGATGAACGGTACCGGAAATACTGGACCCAGATTAAGGAGTATTATACTGTCGGTGATCTCGCGGTGAAGGATGAGGAAGGGTACATCATGATCCTGGGCCGTTCTGATGATATCATCATCGTTGCAGGCCACAATCTTGGAACCGCAGAGGTTGAGTCTGCACTTGTCGAGCATGAGGCTGTTGCAGAAGCAGCGGTTATCGGTGTTCCTGATGACATCAAAGGGCAGGCAGTCAAGGCATTCGTGACACTGATACAGGGGTACGAACCGAGCCAGAAGTTGATCTCTGAACTGACATACCACGTAAGGATGAGTATCGGGCCGATAGCCATGCCAAATGCCATAGAGTTCATGGACAAACTGCCCAAAACCAGGAGCGGGAAGATTATGCGACGTCTGCTCAAGGCAAAGGAGATGGGTATGGATCCAGGGGATATCTCTACACTTGAAGAGTAAAAAACACCATGAGACAACAAAGTCTGGATCATGAACTGCGGATCCTCGGGATGGCTGCAGAAAAAGGCAGATGGGGATTAGTCCTTTCTGGAATGATCCTCAACCTTTGTCTTGGGAGCATCTACTCATGGAGTGTGTTTGTCGGCCCACTGGCAGATTACTTCACAAAAACCCTCCATCAACAGGTAAGTGCCGGGGAACTGCTCATGCCGTTTTCGGTGTTCCTCGCATGTTTTGCCCTTGCGATGCCCCTGACCGGTAAGTACCTCGACATGTATGGTCCTCGTCTGATCATTATCACCGGTGGTCTCCTCACCGGGATCGGGTGGCTCATGGCATCCATGGCAAGTTCAGTGCAGATGCTCTCGGTTATGTACGGGGTAATCGGCGGTCTTGGGGTCGGGATAGCATACGGTGCTCCGGTAGCGGTCGCCGCAAGGTGGTTTCCTGAAAGGCGGGGGCTTGCAGTTGGGCTGGTCCTGCTGGGATTCGGGTTTTCAGCCTTTCTTACAGCCAACCTCTCCGGTCTGCTCATCGCAGAAACCGGTGTCCTTGATACCTTCAGGATCTTTGGGATATCATTCATTATCCTGACCGTGCTCCTCGCTCTCCCTCAAAGATTTCCTCCTCCCGGGTGGAAGCCTTCCGGATGGGAACCTCCCCAGTGCTCAGCAAAGAATCAGACCTGCGAGTTCATACTCCCTGAAATGGTGAAGACCAGGGCATTTTACGGACTCTGGATCTGTTACTTTATCGGGTGCCTCTCTGGTCTCATGGCGATCTCCATCGCTAAACCGGTCGGTACTGAGGTTGCACATATCTCCCCTGTGCTGGCAACGGCATTGGTCGGTATCTTCGCAATATTTAATGGTGGTGGCAGACCGATCTTCGGATTCCTTGCCGATCGCATAACGGCCAGGACTGTTGCCATGGTCTCGTTCGCATTGATTATGGGTGCATCGCTACTGATGACGTTCTCACCGTCGGTTCTGGTATACATCATCTCGTTCGCAGTACTCTGGGGGTGCTTGGGCGGATGGCTAGCGATCGCCCCAACCGCAACAGCCGGTTACTTTGGGACACGTGACTATCCGCGATGCTATGGGGTTGTCTTCCTGGCGTACGGTGCAGGTGCAATTGCCGGTCCGCAACTGGCGGGATACATAAGGAGTATGTCAGGATCATACCTTGGTGTCTTTCCGGTTGTAGTAGTTCTGGCAGTTCTCGGGCTGATCATTGCATATCTCACGGTAAGACCCCCTGAATAATCCCTTTTTTAACACAGTATTATCGGTGAGATCTGCAATATGTACTGATATCTGGTTGTTCCGATCGAAACCGGTTTTAATGGTTTTTTAGATAGTATGCCCCAAAGAAATGATGCGAAGAGTCGTGGATCGATCCACGCTGGTCTCTCTGTCGATATTGTTCAGAAACAGGATCAGCGTTCTGGAAAGAAGACACGTGGAGTGGTGAGTGAGATCCTGACCAATTCGTCCTTTCATCCCCATGGGATAAAAGTCCGCCTCAAAGATGGAAAGGTTGGCAGGGTCTGTACGATAGTCAGGGAAGAAACCTTTTCAGAAGATCAGACATAAGACAATGCCTGAACTTCTGGGCGAGTGTATCAAATCATTATGATCTGTTGAAATACGAAACCCCTGGCAATTTCTCATTTTCAATACTACTCTCTCCAAATTGGATGAGATATGGTATGCGCGGAGTATCGCTTCTTTTTTTAACGTATCAGATCCTAGCAGTATATGGGAGATTTGTAATCTGTTTACTCTCTGTCCTGTACCGGTGCGCGAAGCCTGATATGATCGCACCCTTCAGATACATACAGGATATCTGGTACAGGAGGAATGGCTGGTACGATCTGCCTGCGAATAGTTCTGATGTCACTGATGTGTATGGTACTTGTCTGTACTGTCACCATCGGGGAAGAGATCAGAGATAAACATAACAATACAACCCACGATGGTCCGAATCAGGTGATCATCGATTCAGACTCTCGTAATGTAGAGATCGGTGATGAAATCGTTCTTAAAGGAATCATCGATAAGGCGCTGATTGGTGGTGCCCCATCAGACGTGGTTATTCTAATTTCTGCTCCTGAGGGCAGCCTTGCTGACACTTTTATTCTATCTTCTCCTGATCAGCACGGAAAGTTCTTTTACAAACTTCCTGCGGATGTGGGTGGGACATGGGGATTTGAAGCATTGTATAATGGAGTAAACAGTCCCAAGATTTTGGTCGATGTGGTTCCATCAACGAAAGCGGGAAAGACAACTCTCACCCTCTCCGGATGGCCTGCCTATCCCCGGGTTGGCGATGAGGTCGTCTTCAAGGGAAGACTAACCGATTCAGCAGGAAAAGGTGTTCCAAACCGTGAGATCGGGTATCAGTCAGATTCATCCGGTAATAAGTCCGGTCCTAATGGCAGTACTGCTGGGATTGACTGGGATCCTTTAGGATTCGGCCAGACTGATCAGATCGGTGAGTACAATTTTAGAATTCCGGTTGTTCAGGAAGGAGAGGTACATGTACGGGTTCTCTTCCCCGGAGATGGCCAGTATACTCCGTCAGAGAGCAAGGTAATCAGCCTTGTAGTCAAGAGTGCCTGAAGGTCAGGCCCTCTTGAAAAGACAGTTTTTTTGTATAGTGTTTTTTTCTGCCTAAAAACCGGGGCTATTGTTTCTTGCTCAGGTACTTCTCTGGTTCTTTTTCAAATGAATCGAGGCATCCCTTGTTGCAGAAGTAATATGTATTGTTCCTGTATGTTGTTGTGAATTTTGCAGTGTTTGTGTTTAATTTCATACCACAGACGGGATCTATGGCAATGGGATCTGCCCTGATCTGAAAGGTTTTCATTCTGATCGGTGGAGTATACCTCCTCAAAAGTAGCGAGAGTGATATCACTGTTACTGAAGAGAGAGCCATTGCAAGAGCACCGTATTCTGGTCTGAATATAATCCCCGGGTAGAAGAGGCCGGCTGCAAGAGGGATGAGAATGATGTTATATGCGAACGCCCAGAAGAGATTGAGTCTGATTCTTCCCATTACTTTGCGGGAAAGTTGGATTGCAGCGACTGCATCGGTTAT